>JBBROQ010000110.1:0-10347 GCA_038229115.1 Planctomycetota bacterium
ATCGACACCGTGAAGGCCATTAAGAAGGCCTTCGATATCGATGTCATCGCCGGCAACATCGCCACCACCGAAGGCGCGCGCGACCTGATCAAAGCCGGCGCTGACGCGGTGAAGGTCGGCATCGGACCCGGTTCGATCTGCACCACGCGCATCGTCGCCGGCGTCGGCGTGCCGCAGATCACCGCAGTGATGAACGCCGCGAAAGTCGCGCACGCCGCCGGCGTGCCGCTGATCGCTGACGGCGGCATCAAATATTCAGGCGACGTGGCCAAGGCGCTCGCGGTGGGCGCGAACGCCGTGATGCTTGGATCGCTGTTGGCGGGTTGCGACGAAAGCCCAGGCGAAACCATCATTTATCAAGGTCGCCAGTTCAAAGCATACCGCGGCATGGGCTCGATCGGCGCGATGGTGCAGCGCCACAGCAGCGCCGACCGTTACTTCCAAGACGGCGGCTCACCCGCCGACAAATTGGTCGCAGAAGGCATCGAAGGCATGGTGCCCAGCAAAGGCCCGCTCAACGCCGTGGTTTATCAAATGGTCGGCGGCCTGAAGGCCGCGCTCGGCTACTGCGGTGCGAAAGATATTCCCACGTTGCAGAAGACCGCCGTGCTCAGCCGCATGACCGCCGCGGGCTTGCGCGAAAGTCATCCGCACGATGTGACGATCACCAAAGAAGCCCCGAACTATCGTCCGGAATAACAGTCCGGAATAGCCGGCCAGAATAACCGCCCGGATTTCCGGACAGAAGCCATGCATCAAAAAATCCTGATCCTCGATTTTGGTTCTCAAGTTACGCAGTTGATCGCGCGCCGCGTGCGCGAGGCCAACGTGTACTGCGAGATCGTATCGTTCTCGCGGCCGCTGAGCGAACTGCGCCAGCCGAATCTCAAGGGCATCATTCTCTCGGGCGGGCCAGCGTCGGTATATGTGCCGGGCGCGCCGCAGGTCGATCCGGGAATCTTCAACCTCGGCGTCCCGGTCCTGGGCATCTGCTACGGCATGCAGGTGACGGCGCACCACACCGGCGGGAAAGTCATCAAGGCCGACCATCGCGAGTTTGGGCGCACCACTCTTCGTGCGCGTGTCGACAGCCCGCTATTCGCCAGCACCCCGGCTGAACAAATCGTGTGGATGTCGCATGGCGACCGCATCGACGCGATTCCTGGATCGACGGTGATTGCCGAATCGGACAGCTGCCCGTTGGCGGCGGTACACGCGCCGGCGCTGAATTTTTGGGGCGTGCAGTTTCATCCAGAAGTCGCGCACACCGATCACGGCAAACGCATCCTCTCCAACTTTCTGACCACCATTTGCGGCTGCACTGGCGACTGGCAGATGGGTTCGTTCATTGACGAGGAAATCCTGCGCATCCGCGCGCAGGTCGGTGACGAACGCGTGATTTTAGGCTTGTCCGGCGGGGTCGATTCCAGCGTCGCTGCGGTGCTGTTGCAGCGCGCTATCGGTAAACAACTGACCTGTATCTTCGTCAACAATGGTTTGCTGCGTCAGGGCGAAGCTGACGGCGTGCGCGAATTGTTTGCCGAACATATCGGCATTGATCTGGACTATGTCGATGCCACCGATCGCTTCCTCGACGCACTCGCGGGCGTCACCGATCCCGAGCGTAAACGCAAGATCATCGGCAAACTCTTTGTCGACGTGTTCAAAGACGAAGCTCAGCGCTTGAAAAACGCTGGCTCGCAGCCGGTGAAATTTCTCGCGCAGGGCACGCTCTATCCGGACGTAATCGAGTCGATCAGCGTCCACGGCGGCCCGGCCAGTGTGATAAAAAGCCATCACAATGTCGGCGGTTTGCCGGCGGATCTGGGCTTGGGTTTGGTCGAGCCGTTTCGTTTCCAGTTCAAAGACGAAGTGCGCACCATCGGCACGCGTTTAGGGCTCAGCGACGCGGTGGTCTGGCGTCAGCCGTTCCCCGGCCCCGGTTTGGGCGTGCGCATTTTGGGCGACATCACCCGCGACAAAGTTTCGCTGCTGCAACGCGCCGATGCGATTGTGCGCGACGAGATCCAGCGCGCCGGCCTGACCAAAGCCATCTGGCAGGCATTCGCGGTGCTGCTGCCGGTAAAATCCGTCGGCGTGATGGGCGATGAACGCACCTACGAAAACGCCTGCGCCATCCGCGCCGTCACCTCGACCGACGGCATGACCGCCGACTGGGCGCAGCTGCCCTATGACCTCCTGGGCCGGATGTCGAACCGCATCATTAACGAGGTCCGTGGCATCAATCGGGTGGTCTATGACATCACCTCGAAGCCGCCGGGCACGATTGAGTGGGAGTAATACGGTCAGATCCGCGGTCACCGCGGATCTGACTGGATTACTGCCTGCGCCTGCCGCTCACCGCATCGCGCAGAGCACGACGGGCAGCACCCGCGCGCTACGCCCTGGGCCAGCAGTCACCGCGTCACTCGAACCGCCACCATTTCAGCCCGGCGTGACCACCAACAACTCGGCGTGATGCGGCGCGAGTTCGAGCACCGGGCGCGCGCCCGACAGCAGCTCGGGGCCGGTGGGCGTCCAGCGCTGTACGCGGCCGACAGGCCGGCCAAGCAGCGCCGGTAGATCGGGCGCGGCCACGTGCGCGTGCTCGCTGCGGTTGAACAGCAGCACCTGTTGCGCGCCGCCGGGCAGCGGGCGCAGCAGCGTGATGACGTCGTGCAGACGCGGCCAGCCGACGATGCGCGCGGTCCATGGCTCGGCGCCCGGATCCAACAACTGCCACAGCGCTTGGCCTTCGGCATCGAGCTGATGCAGCGGGTCGCTGGTGTTGACCACGCCGCCCAACAGACCCATGAACAGCGCCAGCGCGCGGCGTTCAGGCGCGCTGAGGTCGGTGTGAAATTGGCGCAGCAACAGGCAGTCCGGATCGTTCTGGAACCACAGCCGATTCAGGTGCTGGGTGCCGATGGCCTCGACGATCATGTTCTGGCACGCGGCCCAATTGGGACCGACATCGGCGCCGGTGCGGGCGGCTTCGACCGTGCCCAGGATCGGCGCGAAGCCAGCGATGCAGCCCAACAGATACGCATCCTCGCCGATGGCGGAACGGATCTGCGCCATGCTGGCGCGGGCCAGCTCCAATGACGTGCGGCTGCGATCGTAGCGCAGGACGCTGCCACGATCCTGGAAGCCCCATTTCAGGAAGTCGGTTTTGAAGAAGGTGAAGCCCCACGCGCGCAACGTGGTCAGCACCGCATGTAGCCAAGCCGCGGCCGCGGGATGGCTGACATCCAGGCAGTAGTATTCCTCGTCGCTGCTGCCCCAATTGCGGTTTTCACCGTAGAAACGGAACCATTCCGGCCATTTCTGAAAGGGCGTGCCGTCGAGACGGCGCAGGATCCAATCAGGATGTTCGGCGAACAACCGGCTGCGGTTGCCGACCATGTACGGGCCGATCCAGATGCCGGCGCGATAGCCAGCGGCGCGGATGGCGGCGGCGGCGGCCTGCAGACCGCCGGGCCAGCGCGAATTCGGTTCCAACCAATCGCCAGCGTGATCGCAGTACCCGGCGTCGATCTGGATGGTGTCGGGAGCGCCGGGGGTTCCGGGGCGCGGAAACGCGGCCAGGAACGCGTCCAATTCGCGGCGCTCGAAGGTGTAGTAGCGGTAGTACCACGAGCACCAGTGGTAGGCGTTGGGTGCTGCCGGACGCGCCGGCGTGACGGTGGCGATGCGCGCCGCCTCGTCGCGCAGCAGCGTCCATGCGTCGGTGCCCGCCAGCAGATGCAGCCGCGGCAACTGCACCCGGCCGCGACCGGGCACGCCTTCGCATTTGAACGCGGCGTCAAATCGACGCGGCACATGATGCGGCTGCGCGGCGTAGAACTCACATTCCTGCGGCCAGGTCGTCAGGTCGCGAGCGCTCAGCAACAACCAACCGTCGGCATGCTCGATACCGGTCATGGTGTAGCTGCTGCGCCCGCCTTGTTCCGGCCACGCGCACCAGCCGCTTTTGCGGCCCATGCCTTTGCCTTGGCGGAACGCACCGACGGCGCCCACGACCGCGGCCTCGAACACCGCGACGCGATGCGGCAGTGGCGCAAAACCATCGAGCGTGGTGTCGATCCACAGCCCCTGATCATCACGACCAAAGGCCAGGGTCAGGCACCGGCCCGCGGACATTTCATAGCGGATGCCGGCATCCGTGACCGTCACCGCCAACGCCCGTAGCGCGCGGCCATCGATCCCCGGATAGCAGCCGCTCAGACGCAATCCGGCGCAGACCAGATCGAAGGTGCCGTCGGCGTGGATGGTCAGGTCAGGTACGGTGGGCATCACTCGGTTATGCCACGCGCCGCCGCGGCACCACGGATGGTCAGCGGCGCGCGCGATGACAACTGGGCCACATCGGCGTGGGCGTGACCCGAAGGCTCACCGATGCGGCTTCCTACCGACGGCAGGAATGCTGCATTCCATACGGGGAATTTGTGCTTTTGGGCCATGAGCGAAATCGTCCCGGTCGACTGCGCGCAGCATCGCTTACCGCCATGCCGCTCACCCGCAGGCACGCTGGCCGCGCGCCGAAACCGCCGTTCAGATGTTGCCGATCAGCACAAAACGCTGCTGCCGCTGCCGCCACGCCGCCGGGCTTAGGCCGTGGGCCGCGGTGAAGCAGCGGCGGAAATAATCGGCATCGCTGAAACCGACGCGCTCGGCGATCGCCGCCAAGCCCAGCCCGCCACCGGCCAACAGCCGCTCGGCGCGCGCCACGCGGCAACGGTTGAGGTATTGGCTCGGGCTCAGGCCCAAATGCCGACGGCAGGCGCGGGCCAAGTGCGCGTCGCTAACCGCAGCCATGCGTCGCAATCCGGCCAAGTCCGGCACCGGGCGTTGCAGATCCGTGAGCAGCTCGTGCACCCGCGGCAACCACGCCGGACCGGCAGCCACAGAGCGCGCATCCGCCCGCGCGTCTACACACAGCAACAGCGTCTGCGCCACGATCGCCAGCAATCGCAGACCAGCCCCGGGGCCATTACAACGCAGCGCGAGATCATCCAGCGCGGCCTCGAAGCCGACGCGCTGCGCCGTGTTCAAACAAACCGCGAGCGGCTCGGGCTGCGTCCGCCAAGCGCGCGCCTCGGGAAACGCGCCCATGGCCCGCAGCAGACGCGCGTCGCAACTGACATTGACGTATTCGACCCCATGCCCGGACAGGGCATGCCGATCGCGACCGGCGCGCAGCAGCGACACCCACCCGGAACCCTGGGCAAAATGCGTGCCGTTAATGCTATGCTGTAGCTCACCGTGACGGACATACGTTAGTTCATGAAAGCCATCGTGACGATGCTCAACTGCTGAATAATCCCGCACGCCGCCAAAGCAGGTGACGTGAATGCAATCGGTGTCAGTGCCTTCCCATAGAAAGCTGCGCATGAGCTAAGGATCAAATGTGTCCTGATGATATCAAGTCTAGCCGTGGCCTGGCGCCGGCCGGTGGGCATCCTGCGCCGCCATCGGAGCACCCACCATGAGCCTCACACCCGTCTGTTCCCCAGTCTTTGCTAAGCGTCAGCAACCCATTCTTGGACCAATGCCTGAACTCGTCTTTCACTGTCCGGTGCGCAAGACCGAGGTGCGCTGGGCCGAAAAGGATGTGTTCAATCCCGCAGCGATCGTCCACCAGGGCAAGGTTCACCTGCTGTTTCGCGCCGAAGACACCGTCGGCCGATATGCCGGCACCTCGCGCATTGGCTTAGCCATCAGCACCAACGGCATCGACTTCACCGTCGAGCCTGAGCCAGTGCTGTATCCAGATCGCGATGACATGTTGCGGTATGAGGAAGAAGGCGGCTGCGAAGATCCCCGAGTCGTCGCGACCGAGGATGGCGGATATCTTATGATCTATACCGCCTTTGAAGGCACCCTAGCGCGTCTGTGCTTGGCGAGCAGCCGCGATCTACGCCAGTGGCAAAAGCATGGTCCAGTGCTGCGCGGCCGTTGGGAAAAACTGTGGTCGAAAAGCGCCTGTATTGCCGCGCGCTGGATAGATGGCCGTTTGGTCGCCAGTCGCGTCAACGGGCGGTACTGGATGTTCTGGGGCGAGGGCATCCTGTACGTCGCGTCCTCAACCGACGGCGTGACCTGGGCGCTGGAAGAAAGCCGGCCCGGCGAAGATCACCTGCTGGGCGAGCATCCGCAGGGCAACGTTGCCGGAATGCCGCTGCCCGGCGCTTCGGCAGTGCCGCACCCGGTGGCGCTACCGCGTCATGGCCGCTTCGACAGTAGCCTCGTCGAACCCGGTCCGGCGGCAGTTATCGAGGCCGATGGCATCACGCTGTGGTACAACGGCGCAACGACTGACAGCCAGGGCCGCATACGCTATTGCGGCGGTCAAATGCGACTGGACCTGTGCGATCCGCGCAGCGTCATTGCCCGCGACTTAACGCCGTACATCCAACCCGATCAGCCGTGGGAATGCAGCGGCCAAGTTAATCAGGTGACGTTCACCGAAGGCTTGGTGCGGCTGGGAAACCGCGAACTGCTGTACTACGGCTGCGCCGACAGCCGCATTGGCGTGGCAGAGCGGCAAGTGCCGTGAACTAAAGCGCTGATACCTGCCGCACGCAGGCCGGCCGTCGGAAATCGTGTATGGTCGGTCGGGGTCGCGGGAATGCTGCCATGACCATGGACCGCGACGCGATCTTGCAGGCATTCCTGGCCCAGCGCTTGGATCTGCTGGCGTACCTGGGCGCGCTGTTGCCGGCGGGCTTAGTCGAGGACGTGTTCCAGGAAACGTTCCTGGTGGTGGCGCGGCGGTGGCAGGATTTTGATGCGACGCGGCCGTTCGGGCCGTGGTGCCGCGGCATCGCCCGCAATCTAGCGCGCAAGGCCTGCGCCGTGCGCCGAGCGCAACCATTCGACGAGCACGCGGCCGATCTGGTTTCGGCCGCGTTGGACACGCCCGATCCCGAACCGGCGTTGGAGCTCACGCAGCTGCGGCACTGCCTGCAGCAGATCGACGACCGGCAGCGTGGATTGCTGGAGCGGTTCTACGCGCACGGCGACAGCCTCGCCCTGATCGCCCAAGCCAGCGGTCGCAGTGTCGGCGCGGTGCAGGTCGCGCTTAGCCGACTGCGGGCCAGTCTGCTGCGTTGCATCGAGCACCGACTGCGAACCCAAGCATGAGCACCGATCCGGTCGAGCCGCTGGCGGACGCACTGCGCGCGGGGCATTGGGATGCTGAACAGGCCGCATTGGTCCGCGCCGATCCAGCCGCACTGCTGCGCCTGCGTCGGCGGCTGTGCCTGGATGCGGGCCTGTGCGAATTGCTGCGCTCGGGTCAGTCCGCACGGCTGCTGCCGCGCCGTTTGCCGCGACCAGCGCGGCAGGCCCATCGTCCGCCGGGGTCGGCACGAGGGCGGCCGCTGAAAGCCGGGCATTGGTGGCTGCCGTTGCTTGCAGCCGGAATTCTGTTGGCCATCGCGTTGGCGGTTTGGCCGCGGCCGGCAGCGACCCCCTCTGCGACCACGGCGGCGTTGCCATCCGTAGCGACGCTGATCGGACCGCAGGTTAATAGCTCGCTCGATCTACCCGCCGGAACCCAGGTGCAGGCGCCAGCGCGGCTGCGTTTGGCCGATGGGCATGAGGTGGAATTGCAGCAGGGCGACTTGGCGCTCGCCGGCACGGCCGATGCGCCGCGACTGCATCTGCACGCGGGCGCGCTGGCGGTGTCCGGCACCGGCGCCAGCCGCCTAGTGCTGACCACGCCCGAGGCGCAGGTGCGCGTGTTGGGCACGCAGTTCACCCTGCGTTGCGATGCCGGCGGCACCGACCTGCACCTGATCACAGGGCGCGTGGGCGTCAGCCGCAGCGGGTCTGCCGCCGAACGCTTCCTGGACCCCGGCGCGTCCTGGCATCTCGCGCCGTTAGGGCCACTGCGCTGGTCGGTCGACGCGCAGCATCCGACGGCGGACGGATTCGGCCGCGTCGCCGAAGACGGCATCCACGCCGCGTTCCGCAAGGTGGACGGTATTCCGACCTGGCTGGTCGAGCTGCCCGTGGCCGGTGGCGTGCCAGCGCCGGTGACCGTGAGCACCACGCTGTCGCTGGCGCGCTCGGCAGAAATCGCCGTCCTGGTGATCTGTCTACGACCGGACGGCACCTGGGCCACCAACCGCCAAGCCACGCTGACGCTACCGGCTGGCCAGCAGACGTTGCTGTTGGATTGGGCCGATCTGCCGGCCTTGCCATTGTCTGATACGGATGCCTCGGGCGCGGTGGTAGCCACACGCGTACTGGTGATGACCTGGGCCGAAGCCGATGGCTTAGTGGTGCAGCGCGTGGCGCTGAACGCGCTGCCCTGACCGCGCGTGTGAGGCAGCGCAGCGGCGGGCAAATACCGGTGTGTATGGTTTGAGGGTTGGCGCGGAACTCACCGCAATCGCGGAACTCCGTCCCCCTCGCCGCCGCGCCGCAAAAGAACCATTCATGACCACTGCCGCCGCCGTCCGTTTGGCTTTCATTCTGACCATCGCGCTGAGCGCCAATTTCGCCGCCGATGAACGCAGCGTGGCCACGCAGGTCCCGATCTATGCCGGTGGTTGGGTCACGGGCATGTCCGCGCACCCCTCCGATCCGCATGGCACCTACATCCGCACCGACGTCGGTAACGCCTACCGCTGGCTGCCGGAATCCAGCTCCTGGGAAAGCCTCACCGGGGCCGACAGCGGCCTGGATAACCTCGGCGGCATGGGCTCTGAAGCGATCGCTGTCGACCCACGCGATCCGGCCATCGTGTGGATGAATTTCGGCGGCGATCCTTATCGCGCCGGCGGCGTGTTCCGCAGCGCCAACGGCGGCCGCACCTGGATCAAAACCGCGATGCCCAGCAGCATTTTGTATCTGACCAACGGCGAAGGCCGCACCATCGAACGCCTCGCGATCGATCCACAAAACAGCAGTCATGTGCTGTACGGCACGCGCCGCGACGGCCTGTACCGCACCCGTGACAATGGCGTGAGCTGGGCTCCGATTAGCGCCGTCCCGATCGGCAGCGCGGTGGCGCTATATGCCGGCGTCGCCGCGCCGCTGGGCGTGACCGGGATCGTGTTCGAGCCCAGCACCGGCCTGACCACGGATGGCCGCACCCGACGCATCTACGCCTGCGTCAATGGCGATGGCCTGTACCGCAGCGATGACGGCGGCGACACCTGGGCTCCGCAGGGCGGCGCCAATGCGCCGGTCGCCGATCCAAGTCAGCAGGGCGGAAAACTGGTGTTCAACGACATCACGTTGAGCGGCCAACGACTGTTCGTCGGCACCAACACCTTGGACAGCGCGCAGGCCGGCACCGGCGCCGGCGGGGTGTGGAGCTACCATCCCAGCTTCGGCTGGAGCGCCGTTTCGCCGGATAATTTGCGTAAGGACTGGAGCGCGGTGAAAGCCATTCCCGGCAACTGGGTGTTCGCCATGAGCGGTGGCTGCCAGCATTTTTACCGCGGCCATCTGACCGATCCGAATGCCGCGAATCCCGGACTGACCTGGACCGAACTGCCGCGGCCGGCCAACGGCCAGCGGCGCGTGCGCTCGACTGAAAGCGGCTGGATCAATACCACGCAGGCATTCGAGGACTGGCTGTCCGTGGGCGAGCTGGCCTACAATCCCGCCACCGGCGGACTGTGGTTCGCCGAGGGCTTCGGCATGTGGCGCTGCGACACCGCCACCACCACTCCTGCTTACCAATGGCTGTTCAGCAGCACCGGCATCGGCGAGACCGTGGGCTTCGACGCGGTGAAGCTGCCGGGCGGCCCGTTGCTGACTATTTCCGCCGATCTGACGGCCTTCCGCGTCACCGACTTGGCGACACCCCCAAGCAGCAAGTTCCCCAACGGCAATTTCGCTCTGGGTACGTCCTTCGGCACCAGTCCCGCAAATCCGGCCTTCGTCACCGCCACCGCGCAAAACAACATTTTCGCGCCCTACGAACACAGCAGCGGCTACAGCCTGGATGGCGCGCAGACCTGGACGGTGTTCCCGTCGATCGTCAACGGCACTCATCCATTCGAGCTAACGCGCGCTTGGGGCCTGATCGTGGTCTCGGCTACCGACACGCGCAATTTGGTCTGGCTGCCGTCGAACCAATGGCGCGACACTGGCACCGTGCAGGGGACGCCGTGGTTCACCACCGATCGCGGGGCGACGTGGCAGCGCGCGCAGGATCCGGTCGGCGGCTGGACCGTCGACATCAGTCCGGAATTTTTGCTTGGTGAATGGAGCAACCACCGCGTGTTGGTCGCCGACACCGTGCGTCCCGGCACGTTTTACCTAAAGGGGCGATTGGGCACGGTCTGGCGCAGTCGCGACGGCGGAGCGACCTGGTCGCGACTC
>JBBROQ010000111.1:0-10345 GCA_038229115.1 Planctomycetota bacterium
ATACCTCGGCTACTGTTTCGCGCGCAAGAATCTGCTTGATCTTGCCGCCCAGAACTATGATGCTTTCCTCTCACTGGTTGAGGACGAGCTGGGCGACGAGGCTAAGGAAGTCCGCTACGCGCTCGCCCGTGTGTTCGAGGATCAAGGTCGGAAAGACGACGCCATCAAGCAATTCGAGAAGCTCGTCTCTCTCGACCTCGGTTACAAAGACGCCGCCGACCGCCTCGGAAAATTGCGCGGAATCTAAGCACTCCCTTCAGGAAGATCGTCCCTCATGCCTCACACTCGCAGCGCCGCGAAGCGCTATCGTCAAAGCGAAGACCGTCGCGTCCTGAACAAGGACCGCCTCACCGAGATCAAGACCTTGAAAAAGCGCATCCTGCGCGCGGTCCACGACGGCGAGAAGGACCAGGCGGCCACCCTCTACGCCAGCTTCAGCCAGCGCGCCGATCAGGCCGCCAGCAAGAACACCATGCACCCCAACGCGGTCGCGCGTGCTAAGTCGCGCCTGTCACAGGTGATCGCCGGTAAGCGCAAGTCGATCCTCGACATTGGTGCGAAGGCAAAAACGAAGCCCCGCGCCACGACCGCGGCTACTGCGGCCGCAACCGCAACTGCTCCGGCGGCGAAAGCCCCTGCGAAAAAGACTGCTGAAAAGGCCGCGAAAAAGCCCAAGGCCTGATTCGGTACTAGCGAATCTTTGCGTTCTTTCGGTCACGCCTGCTGATGGCGGCGTGACCACCAATTTCACCGCCGTTTGGCGGTAGTTTTCCGATCGCCGTCCGGCGATCACTTTTGGCTGCCGTCCGGCGGCCAATTTTCGGGGCCCCGCATCCGGGCCTCCCGCAAGCTGTGCTTGTGGTCCACGAACCGGTCATTGACCGAGGAGTTGTCTCATGGCTGAAACCAGCCGCACCTACGAAGCCACTATTCTGATCCGCGCTGCCGCGGCCCGCACTGATTACGAGGGCACGCTCGCCGGCGTGCGCCAGACCTATGAGGTCGAAGGCGCGCGCTTTTTGGAGCTGGAAAAGTGGGACGAGCGCGCGCTCGCCTACCCGATTGATGGCGAAACCAGTGCTGTCTATCTGACCGCGTATCTGGAAGCGCCTCCGGCTGCGATCGAAAAGATCGAACGTCGCGCCTTGCTCGGCGGCATCGTTTTGCGCCAGTTGATCGTCGCCCGTCCGGGCAAAGCAATGGAACAAATCAAAGCCCAGCGCGTGCGAGCGAAGGCCGCGGCCATCGCTGCGGCGGAAGCTGCGGCCATTGCCGCGGCGGCCGGCGAGATCTGACATGTCGGTCAGCATCAATCGCGTGATGTTGGCGGGGAATCTTACCCGTGATCCGCAGGTGCGTTTCCTGGCCAATGAACAAGCGGTGGCGAATTTCGGCATCGCCTGCAATCGCCGCTTCAAAGGCACTGACGGCCAGTTGAAAGACGAGACTACTTTCGTCGACATCGAAGCCTGGGGCCGGACCGCGGAACTCGTCGGGCAGTACCTAACTAAGGGCCGCTCCTGCTTCATCGAAGGCCGGCTGAAGCTGGACGCGTGGGACGACAAAGAGAGCGGCCAAAAGCGCTCGAAACTGAAAGTCGTCGCCGATCAGGTACATTTCCTTGATTCCAAAGGCGGCGCCGGCGGCGCGCCAATGGGCGAGGATTCTGGTGCACCGCCCTTGGCCAGCGCGCCAATGGCCGACAGCGGTCGTCCGGCGCCATCACGTCCGACGGCGCAACCGCCGCTCGATGATGAGCCGCCGTTCTAGTTCTTTAACCATTCCTCAATCAAACCAAACAACGTCAGCGAGAACCCCATGAAGCCTTCCACCGGCGGCAAATTCGGCCGCAAACCAAAGCGCGTAAAGCGCGCTAAGCGCGTCGAAGCGCCGAAGTCCTGCCGCTTTGAAAAAGACGGCACCTTTGAAGTTGACTACCGCGACCTCGACATCCTGCGCCGCTATGTGTCGTCGCAGGGCAAGATCGCCGCGCGTAAGCGCAACGGCACGACCGCGTTCTACCAGCGTCAGGTGCAGCTCGCGGTTAAGCGCGCGCGTTTCCTGGCCCTGTTGCCCTACGTGGGCGAGTAAAGGCCCCGCACCATGGCAAAACGTAAAGAAGTCCTGCTCGTCCAAGACGTGCTGAAGCTTGGCAACATGGGCGATGTCGTCCGCGTGTCGCCCGGATTCGCGCGCAATTATCTGTTCCCCTACGGCATGGCGATTCCGGTCGGCGTCGCGCACAAACGTCAAATCGACGTCCTGCGCGAAAAGGCTGCGGCCAGCGAAAAGGAACGCGAAGTCAAAGCGCTCGGCCTGAAGAAAAGCCTCGACGGCATGTCGTTGCAGATCGCCGGTCGGGTTTCGCACGAGGATCAGCTGTTCGGCTCGATCGGCGCGCGCGAAATCGTCGCCGCACTGGCGAAGAGCGGCATCACCATCGACGCCAAACAAGTGCATCTGCACGACAAGCTGAAGCGTCTCGGCGTGTTCAATGTCGAAGTGCGTTTGCACAAGAGCGTGCCGGTCACGATCAAGGTCGAGATCGTCAACAGCGACCCGAATGCCCCGACGCTCAGCGAACAGCTGGCCGCCGCGGTTGCGGAAAAGGCTGAGAAATCAGCCGAAAAAGCCGCTGAAAAGGATGCCAAGCCCGCTGATAAAGCGGACAAGGCGGATGGCAAATCTACGGACAAGGGCAACGACAAGGCTGGAAAAAAGTCAGCCGACGCCGCGGGTAAATCCGCTGCGCCATCGGCCAAGAAAAAGGCGAAAGCGTAACATCATGAAACCAGACATTCATCCCAAGGCCCGCTACGTGATCTTTCAGGACACGGTTTCTGGCGCGCAGTACAAAGTTTTGAGCACCACCAAAACCGAGGCGAAGGTCACAATCGACGGCCAGGAATATCCCCTGGTCCAAGTCGACGTGTCCAGCGCCAGCCATCCGTTCTTCACCGGCAGCCAGCGTATCCTCGATACCGCTGGTCGGGTCGAGAAGTTCGGCACCAAGTACGGCAAGGTTGCGGTCAAAGATCTGCTGAAAAAGAAGTCGTAAGACCTCGTCTTCGGCTGCTGCGCAACAACCCGCCGAGCACTCGGCGGGTTGTTGCGTTTGCAGTCTGGTTCCAGTCCTCATTTCCCTGACCCCGAGCGCATGGCCGACCTCATCGCCAGTCTCGCCGCCCTGCGCGGCCGTTACGAGCAGCTCACCGCGCAGCTTGGTGACGCGTCGATCATCGGCACGCCGCGCTATCAGCAGGTGGTGCGCGAACACGCGCGTCTCAATCGCTTGATGGCGCCGTTCACGCGTTGGCAGCAGGCGACCGCCGATTCTGCGAGCGCGCGTGATTTGTTACGCGATCCGGAAATGGCGGCGATGGCTAAGGAGGAAATCGTGGCCAACGAAACTGCGGCCGGCGCGTTGTTGGACGAGATCAAAGGCCTGTTGGTGTCGTCTGACGAAGCCGCGACGCGCGATGCGATTCTGGAAATCCGTGCCGGTACCGGCGGCGACGAAGCCGCGCTGTTTGCCGGCGATCTGGCGCGCATGTACACGCTGTGGTGTCAGCGTCGCGGTCTGAGGGTCGAGCACCTGTCGGTGAGCGAAGGTGAAAAAGGTGGGGTAAAAGAGGCGATTTTTCAGATTATCGGCACAGGCGCGTTCGGCTTGCTGCGTTATGAAAGCGGCGGTCACCGCGTGCAGCGCGTGCCGGCGACCGAAACGCAGGGTCGCGTGCATACCTCGGCCGCAACCATCGCGGTGATGCCCGAAGCCGAAGAAGCCGACGTCACTATTCGCGCGGACGATCTTGAAATCAGCACGTTTCGCGCTGGCGGCGCTGGCGGCCAGAACGTCAACAAAACCGATTCGGCGGTGCGCATCGTGCACAAGCCGACCGGCGTGGTGGTCGCGTGTCAGGACGAGCGCAGTCAGCTCGCCAACAAGGACAAGGCGATGAAGTGGCTGCGCAGCCGCTTATACGACGCCGAGCGCCAACGTTTGGACGCCGAGCGCGCTGCGCTGCGCAAAGAACAAGTCGGCAGCGGCGACCGTTCGGACCGCATCCGCACCTACAATTTTCCGCAGAATCGTCTGACCGATCACCGCATCGGCTGGACCGTCTACAACCTCGACCGCTATATTGATGGCGACTGCGATGAGTTGTGGCAGGCGATGATCGACGCCGGCAAGGCGCGCTTTTTGGACACGTGGGACGGCTCGTTTTAAGCTGACTGCTCAGATGCCGGCGCGGATCGCCTTCAGTCGTTTCATGGTTTGCTGCTGCCGACCGAACTGATCGTGCAGCGCGGTGTATTCCGCGAACAGCGCGTCGTAGGTCGGCCTGGTCGCAGGGTTGGGCGTGAAGCGCAATTCTTTCAGCCCGCCCATCGCGGCGGCGGCCGCGGCGACCGTGGCGTGACCACCACGCGCGGCACCGGCCGCGACCGCGCCAAAGATTGCCGAGCCGACTGCGGGCGCCTGCGCCGAGCGTGCGATCTGGATCGGTCGACCGCAGACATCGCTAACTACCTGCATAAATAGCCGATTTTTTTCGGCCAAACCACCACACGCGACGATGCGGTCGATGCGCACGCCATGACGATCGAAGGTGTCGATGATGGTCCGTAGCCCGAACGCCAAGCCTTCGATCAGAGCGCGATAGATGTCTACCGGCGTGGTCTGCAACGACATGCCGACCAGCAAGCCAGTGAGGTCAGCGTCGACCAGCACCGAGCGATTGCCGTTCCACCAGTCGAGCGCCAATAGTCCCGAGCCGCCCGGCCCAAGTTTTGCCGCGCCGTCTTCCAATGCGCCGTGACCCGGATCGCCGGCGCCCAAGAAGCGCGACAGCCACGCGAAGTGATCGCCGAAACCTGACTGCCCGGCTTCGAAACCGAAGCTGCCCGGAACCACACCATCGCGCACCACGCCGCACATGCCGGGCACCACGCGCCTTTCAGGCCCACAGACGATGTCGCAGCAACTGGTGCCCATGATCGCCACGAACACGCCGTTCGCGCTGTCGCCGCCAAAGCCACCCCCATCGGGGCCGACAGTGCCGCCGACGCCGCAGGCCGGCACGCTGACATGCGCGTCGACGTTGCCGACTGCGACGGCGATGCCGGCACGCAGGCCCAAGCGCGCCGCCATCGCCGCGGTCAGCTCGCCGGCCTTGCCGCCCAGCGGCACCGGCGTGCCCAGCTTATCGATCAGGTTGGCCAATTTGGGCTGAAGCGCGGCGCAGAACGCGGGGCTCGGATAACCACGCTCAGCGTCCCAGATCGCCTTGTAGCCGGCGGTGCACGCGTTGCGCGTTTCGACGCCGGTCAGCTGCCACACGATCCAGTCCGCGGCTTCAATGAATTTCGCCGCGGCGTCGTACACCTCCGGCGCTTCGGCGGCGACTTGCGCGACTTTCGGGAACAGCCATTCGCTGGAAATCTTGCCGCCGTAGGTCGCCAACCAGGGTTCAGCGCGTTCGGCCGCGAGCGTGTTCAGACGATCGGCCCACGGCTGCGCGGCGTGATGTTTCCACAGCTTAATCCAGGCATGCGGATTTTTCTGCCACTGCGGCAGTAGGCACAACGGCGTGCCGTCGGCGGTGGTCGGTAGCACGGTGCAGGCGGTGAAGTCGGTGCCGATGCCAATCACTTCGTCGGCGCTGATACTGCTCAAGCGCAGCAGTTCCTTGCTGGTCACTTCCAGCACCTCGAGGTAATCCGCCGGATGTTGCAGTGCCCAATCATGGCCAAGCGGCGTGCCATCCGGCAGCGCGCGATCGATCACGCCGTGTGCGTAGGCGTGCACCGCGCTGGCGACCTCGCGCCCGTCGCGCACGTCCACCAACACGGCGCGGCCGCTCTCACTGCCGAAGTCAAAACCGATCGTGTAAGGCATGTGCTGCTCCTGAGCGCGCGGATGCTGGCGTGGCGCCGACGTCTGCCAATCGCAGCGGCTGTGATGTGGGCGGAGAAGATGTGAGCTTTCATTGCCCCAGTGCGGGCATTCGCTCGTTGCGCTCGCTCACGGTGCGGCGTGCGGATTGCGGATTTTTCGAAACCGCACTCCGCACTCCGCACGCCGCACGCCGCACGGCTGGCCCTTCTGGCACGGCGCGTGCCAGTACTCGGTCACCGCGAGGTCTCGGTCATGGCGTGTCGTTTTTGGCTACTGCTGTTGTTGCGTTGCGCGTGCTTCGGCGCGGCAGAACCCGACGCGATTGGGACGCCGTGGGTGTTGTGGAATGGTGATGGTTGGACGGTCGGATTGCGGCTGAGCGCGGTGTCCACGGTACCGGCGCAGACGGCGTTCACGCTTGATGGCGTTGCCATCGCGCCGTCGGTCAGCGTGACGAAAAACACCGTGTTGTGGAGCGTGCCGCGTAGTGCGGGCAGCGGCGCATTCACGCTGCGCTGGCATGGCCATGACTTCGACGGCGTGCTGACCACGCCGCCGGATAACGACGCGACGGCGCGCATCGCCTGTGTCGGGGCTGGGAATTATCCAGATGCCGCGGCGCTCACGCGCTTGGGCGAAGCGTTGGGAGGGTCGGTGACATTGGTGCTGGGACTCGGCGATGGTTTGGAGCAAAAACTTGGCAGCGGCGGTTGGGAAGCGGATACGCCGATGGTGCTACTGCCGGCGGCCGACAGCGCCGCGTTGCGTGCGGTTGCGGGCGAGCACCTCGACCGTTGGCCCGGTGGTTTGCGTTGGGCAGCGTTAGGCCTGCCGGCGCCGACGCGACCCGAGGAGTTGGCCGAGATGATCGTCGCCTTGGGCGCGCGGTGGACGGTGGGTGTGCTGCGTGCGCCGCGCTGGTCGTTGACGGCCGATGCTCGCGATGCGGGTGTACGCGCATCCAACGGCCTCAGCCAATCCGCCGGCGCGTTGCGCCAACCGCTGCGGCTGTGCGCGGAGCTGAACGTGCCGCTGTTGCTGGCGGGTGGCAGCGAGGCGGGACTGATATCAGAACCTTTGGCGATTGTCGGTGATGACGTCGCGGTGCGCGCCGGCGGCGTGCGCTATGTGTTGGCCACGCCGGCCGGCGCGTCGCTTGACGTGTGGCCAAAAGAGGCGGCTTTTACCAGCGGCCCAGCGCTGGTCGGCATCATCGCGAGCAGTACCGCGCTGCGCGTGGTCAGCATGGAATCAGAAACATCGAATGCCGCCGCGGTGCCATTCACCTTGGCCTGGACGCACGGGGTTGGCGCGGCGTTTGCCGGTACCGGCACTGGCCAGGGCGATGCAGTGACCTTGCGCGCCGCGTGGTTGGCAGCGGCCGCGCCTGAACCAGTCAAAACGGGAGCGGCTCCAGCCACCAACACAGAAAAAAAGCCCGCCGCGGACGGCGATAAAAAATCAGAACACGCCGCGGAAAATGCAGCGGAAAAAGTTCACGCGGTGCCGGTGCTGTCGGTCGACGAGGCGCTCACGGCCTTGGCCGTGTTGCCCGAAGCGGCGCTGCGTCTGGGGCGTTTTGACGTTATCGACCTGGATCGGCTATTGGCGGATCCGACGCCGGCCGCGCAGCGTCTGGCGCTGCGTTTCATCAGTGATCCCGGATTGCTGACCGACGGTTTCCGTCGCGCGGGTTCAGCGCTGCCAGAGCAGGTGCAGCGGCTGCTAGCGCTGCGGCAACTGCTGACGCCGGCGACGCTCAATGATACGTGGTTCCGCGATCTGCTCGCCGGCAGCGGCGATCCGCAGGTGCTCGGCGCACTGATTCGCGCGGTCGAACGGCAGCCGAACGCGACGCTGTTGGCAGTCGCGCAACGCCGCCTGGAATTGCAGGCCGCAGGCACGGTTCCCATTGGCGATGAGGCCGTGCTCACGCATCGCTTCACCGCCGCGGTATTCGATTCCACCGTCCTGAGCCCGTCGCCGCTGCGGCCGATCGCCAACGCACTGTTGCCGCAGTTGGATCCGCTCGCGCGCAAGCCGGTCGAGCGTTTCCTGGTTCGCCAGGGCAAGCAGCGCGCACCGTAAAATCAGCGTGTTTTATCGCTGTTTTGTCGGCGGCATCACCAGGCGAGATGCGCTCCAAGTGACAGTTCCACGCCGCCGCCGGGCTTCATGAACTCGGCCTGATCCGCGCCGGTACCGACCGTCGCGCGCCAAAACGGGACATAGGCGCTGTAGCCGATACCCAGGCGCAGCCGCTCCCACAGATGGTCGACGCCGGTGCCGTCATCCCAACCCAGACGCACGCCGGCACCGCCTTGCACCACCGGCCGATAGGCTTTCGCACTGGCGGCAAAACGTGGGGTTTTATCGCCGTAGGGCCGTACCTGCTCGACCCGATAGCCGGCGCCTGCGGCGACCCAGCCCTCGGTCAGAAACGCGCTGAACGGATGCCAAGTCCAGGTCGGTTGAAACCCGGCCAGCACCTGATTGGCATCGACCACATCGCCGGTGAAGTCGTCATATCCGGGCGCCCAACCAAAATGGTAATCCAGGAACAGCGTGTCGCGCTGGCTTAGGCCGTGCTCAAAGAACCAGCGTGGTCGCCAGCGCACTTGCAGGCCGATCGCGCCGCCGTCTGGAAAATACAGCAGCGTCTGATCGAAGCGCACCGGTTCACCGCCGCTGCGTCCGGGCTGCGGCGCGATGATCAAGCCAAGGGTGCCGTCGACCGCGTTGCCGCGCGGATTCAACGCGCCTTGCAGATACACGCCGACATTGCTGTCACCCAAAGGACCGGCCTGCACACCAGCTAGCAACCACGGCCCGGTTTCGTGATCGAGCACATGATTCGCGGTCGGGCTCGGCGCATTCCCCCGATGCCATTCCCACCGGCCACCGATCCACGCTGCGCCTTGGCGGCCTAACAGCACGGCTTTCGCGCCCAGGAATCCCTGCTGCTGACCGCCGGTGGTAGTCAGCGCCGACGCCTCGCCCTGCACCCCGAAATCGCCAGCTGGAGCCAATTCAGGCTTCGCGTTGGCCGCGACCAGCCACAGCGAACGCGCATAAACATAGGCCAACGCATCGGTCGCGCGTTCGCGGTCATAGGGCAGATACACCAGCGGAAAGCTGGCAAGGGAGTGCAGCCCATTCTGGATCGCTTCGCCGCCCAGTCGGGTGACCGTGCGCGCGCCGCCGCCGATGATGATGAGCGAGCGCCAGCGCTGCTCAGATCGCTCCTGTTCGCGCTCATCGTCATAGAGCGCGTAGCCGAGCGTGTAGCTGAGTTCATCCACACGTCCGGGCGCGCTGCCATCGCGGCCGCGATTGGTCAGGATGCTGCCGTCGACTTCCACAACCCAGCGGCCCAGTCGGCCACCGCCGCGCACGCCCGCGGTGCGGAAATCGTCGTCGTTACGGATCGCGTCGCCGAACGTGTCGTTGGACATGCCGATCCAAAACGTCGGTAGCGGCGTCGGGCTCGGCGGTTCGGGCACCCCAGACACTTGGGCCAGGACGACGCTTGGCAGCAGCAGTGGGAGCAATGCGAATGTGTGGCGCATAAGCGATGTGTACGCGCTTCGGCGGGCAGTCGATAGTGCTCAGACGCGTCCGCGCTCGGTAACCAAACGCACGGTGTTTACAGCGGTATTAGCACGGCAATGAGCCGAACGAACACGGCTGTTGGTGACCGCGGCGCGCGCTTACCAGTACAGCTCGGAGGCCAAGCTCAGTTCATAACCGCTGCCCGGCGTCAGGTATTTCGCGCTGTCACTGCCGTTGCTGACGGTCGCGGTCTTGGTGGTGTACCAAGCGTTGTAGCCAAGACCGAGGCGCACTTTTTCCCACCAGCGCGGTTCTCGTTTTGCGCCATCGAAGCCGATGCGCACGCCCACGCCGCCCTGCGCCACGGCCGTGGCGGCATGGGCGGTCGCGAATCGCGCCACCACATTGTTGCCATACGGCCGCACCCGCTCCTCGCGATAACCGGCGCCGGCGGCCAGCCACCATTCGGTGAACAGCCTGCTGAGCGGATGCCAGACCCAGCTTGGTTGATAGCCGGCGATGAACTGATTCGCATCGATCACATCGCCGGTGAAATGGCCCCAGTCCGGCGGCGAACCGGCCTGAAAATCCACAAACAGCGCGTTGCGCCATCTGCGGTCCGGCCGATTCATCCACGCCGGCAGCAAGCGCAGCTGCACGCCAATCGCCCCGCCTTCGTGCAATGTCAGGGACTGATCGACGCGGCCGGGTTCGACCAGCGCGCGTCCGGCCGCTGGCTTTACCATGAAGCCGATAGTGCCGTTGGTGGCCTTAGTGCGCAGATTCCATTCGGTTTCGAAATAGAGCCCGACATAGGGGTGCTGTTGGTCGAGCGGCCCATTGGTCAGGGTGTTGCTCGACACGCCCCACAGCAGCCACGGTCCGACTTCG
>JBBROQ010000112.1:0-10331 GCA_038229115.1 Planctomycetota bacterium
AATTGCTTGGCGCTGATGATCGGCTCGCCGTGCTCGTCCTTCACCTCGACGAAGCCGCCTTTGCCGTCGTCTTTGCCCGGGCCGATGGCTTCCTTTTCGTGTTCGTACTTGTCGATCTTCTTCGCGTAGCTTTCGATCAGCGCCTTTTGTTTGTCGGCGTCGATGCCGCTGCTGAGACTGGTGATCAAGTCGCGTTGCAGGGTGTAGCTCGATTCCTTGATGCTCTTCGACTGGAAATACGCCCACTGATTTGCGGCCTCGGAGGTGCTGATCAGGGCGTCAGTCTTCGCATTGTCGCCATGGTTGCTGACCAGCGACAGGACCACCGCCAGGATCGCGATGGTGATCGCGACGCGTTTGCCGAACGGGTCTTCGGCTTCGGGGATTTCAGGGGTTTCGCTCATGGTGATGGTCCAGGAAAGTGTTGGGTGCGGAGCGCGTTAGACGCGGCGCAGGGTTCTGCCTTACGGGGCACCATTAGCTTGTCATCCCAGTCTCCGTTGGCTTGTCATCCTGGGCGCGCCAACACCATCCGCGCCCGCGGCTCCCGTCAGGCCCACACGCATCGAGGCTTCATGTTCGAATACATTTCCGAGCGCTTCGGCGCGATCTTCGACAAACTGCGCTACGGCGGCAAGCTGACTGAGGACAACATCCGCGACGGCCTGCGCGAGGTCCGGCGTGCGCTGTTGGAAGCCGACGTGAACGTGCAGGTGGTGCGCGACTTCCTGGCCAAGGTCGAGGCCAAAGCCGTCGGCGCGGAAGTAATGAACTGCGTGCAGCCGGGTCAGCAAGTCGTGCAGATTGTCCATGATGAACTGATCGAGCTGATGGGCGCGGCCGACAGCGTGATCCCGTTCGCGAAAGAACCTCCGACCGTGATCCTGATGGCCGGCTTGCAGGGCTCGGGCAAGACCACGACCTGCGGCAAACTGGCGAAGCTTTTAACCGATGATGGCAAGCGCGTGCTGTTGGTCGCGGCCGACTTGCAGCGCCCCGCGGCGATCGAGCAGTTGAAGGTCTTGGGCGCGAAAATCAGCGTCCCGGTCTTTCATGAAGCCGGACTCAGCGCGCCGGAACTGTGCGCGCGCGCGGTAAATCAGGCGGTGTTGGATCGTCGCGATGTGGTCATCCTCGATACTGCTGGGCGGCTGCACGTCGACGACGAATTGATGGCGGAAGTGGCGCAGATCCACGCCCGCACCAAGCCGACGCAGACGTATTTGGTGATCGATGCGATGACCGGCCAGGACGCGGTCATCAGCGCCAAGGCCTTCAACGACCGCCTGTCGCTTGATGGCGTGATCGTGACTAAATTGGACGGCGATGCGCGCGGTGGCGCGATCGTCAGTTTGCGCGCCGTAATCGGCAAGCCGATCAAGTTCGTCGGCATGGGCGAAAAACTCGACGCGCTGCAACCTTTCCATCCCGACCGCATGGCGCGGCGCATTTTGGGCATGGGCGACATTCTGTCGTTCGTCGAAAAAGCGCAGACCGCAGTCGACGAGAAGGAAGCCAAGAAGCTCGAAGACAAGATCCTCAAGAACAAGTTCGACCTCGCCGATTTCCAATCGCAGTTGGCCGCGATTCAGAAAATGGGTTCGATCAAAGATCTTCTGGGTCTGATTCCCGGCATCGGCGCAAAAATTTCCGGGCTGAATGTTGACGAATCGATTTTCAAAAAATATCAGGTGGTGATCGGCTCGATGACCAAGCACGAGCGCGCGCGCCCGGACTTGATCGACATGTCGCGTCGCCGCCGCATCGCCCATGGCAGCGGCACCACCACCAATGACGTGCAGGGTCTGCTGAAGCATTTTGCGACCATGAAAAAGATGATGGGCAAGTTCGGCGACATCAAAGAAATGGCCAATAACCTGCCGGATCAGGACGGCCTGACCCCGGAAAAGCTGGCAAATCCGCAGGGTTTCATGCCCAATCCCAATCGCCTGTTCACTCCGCGCGAAGACAAAGATGCGCTGAAGGCCTACCGCGCCGAACGGAAGAAAAAGGCCAAGGCGAAGAAGCAGAACCGGCGCTGATCATAGGACGTAGGGTCGCCCAACAGCCGCGGCCGTACTGCCGCACCCATGCGCGCGTTAGCTAACGACGCGGCGCAGACGGTCGTTGGCAGAAGACGGTTTGCGGCGTTCTTGTTTCAACTTAATGATCAGGTCGATGTGCGGTATCAACTGCTCGATTTCTTTCAGGCGGTCGCGCAGGGCGCTCCATTCATTCAGGTTCAGGCGGCCGGAATCCAATACCGCTTCTTTGATCTGATCGACCAGCGAAACGTTGTCGCCGCCGGCTTCTTGGGTCAGGCCGCTAATCGACAACAGATTGTCGATCTCGGATTGGGACAGACCTGGCAGAGGATTGGCGTCGTCGCTCATGGCCGAGCATACCTCGCGCTCGCGCTCGGCGCCAAGCGCCGGTTCGTAACCAAGATCGCGACAAACCCAGGTTCAGCGCATCTGCGCCAGCAACCGTTCGGCCAAGGTCGCCGCCGGACCGCTGGCGCAGGCCGCGCGAACGCGGTCGGGATACGTTAGTCGCGCAACGCCCAGCCAACGTCCACGCTCGTGGCGCACATGGCAGCCCAGCGGCAACGAGCAGCCGCCGTCCAGTGCGGACAGTACGGCGCGTTCGATGCCGACCGCGATCGCGGTAGTGTGATCGTTGAGCCCGCACAACAGCCAGCGCGCGCGCGCGTCGTCGCTGCGACAGTCGATTGCCACCGCGCCCTGCGCCGGCGCCGGCACGCAGAGGTGCCACGGGTCCAACGCAATCGCCCCGGCGCAACGCGCGAGGCCAAGCCGGCTGAGGCCGGCCAGCGCCAACACCGTCGCATCAACTTCGCCGGCGGCCAATTTACGCAGTCGGGTTTCGACATTTCCTCGAATATCCACGAAGCGCAGATCGGGCCGCGCTAGGGCCAACTGATGTTGCCGGCGCAGGCTGGACGTCCCGATGACCGCGTGAGTTTTGAGGCTCGACAAATCGCCGCCAATGAGCGCATCGCGCGCGTCAGCGCGCGGTGGCAGCGCGGCGATCATCATCCCCGCGGGCAGCGTGGTCGGCAGATCTTTGCACGAGTGCACTCCGGCATCGGCGTCGCCGGCAAGCACCGCGGCTTGGATCGCGCGCACGAACACGCCGACGCTATTTGACGCGTACAGCGGCGTAGCGCGATCGCGGTCGCCGTCGGAAATGATTGGCACCAGTTCGATGCGCAATCCGGGATGCTGTGCGCGCAACAGCTGCGCGACCCAACGCGCTTGCCACAACGCCAACGGGCTGGCGCGGGTGGCGAGCCGGAACGGTTTCATGCTGCCGGCCGCCTCATGGGGAAAGCGAACGGCGATGGCGCTCGATCAGGTACAGCAATTGCCGCAGGCTGTCTTCGAGCGCGGGGTAGGGTTCGACGCCGACGGCCGAAAGGTCGATCACCGGCACGCCGCGCTCGCGGCAGGCGGTGATGGTGACCTGACGTTGTGCCAGCGCAGTGGGATCCGCCGCAGCAGCTTCGAACACCACTACCGGCACGAAGCCGCCGTTACGGCGTTTCACCGAGGTCATCTTCGCATCGCCGAGCAGCAGCGTGCCGATCATTGCCGTCAGCGCGTCGGCGGCATACGCGTCGGCCATCAGCAGGGCCACATGCACGTCGTCACCCAACAGCGGTTTCGCGCTGGCTTGCACGCTGGCGAAATCGGCGGGCGTTGCTGGCGCGGCGCGCACCGGTTGGCGTTGCAGCTCGCGCGGCGCGATGGCGCGCACGACCTCGGCCAAGCGTTCGGTGTTTGGCGTGGGCGCGCTGAAAATCAGCGCCTGCAGGCGTGCGGGATCGAACTCGCGCGGCTTCGTCCAATCGCGACCGCGCGCCGTGACCGCTGCGGCAATGAACTCGATCAGACGGTTTTCCCCGTCCTTTTCGTTCAACAGCAACGGCGATGGCGACAGTGCGAGATCGCTCGCGAGCGGCGGGCGACCGGCGACGGTGACCACTGCGCCCAGCAGAAAACCGACCTCGGTCTGCTGCTCAGAACTAAGCACCAGTTGCACATTGGCCGTGCCGGCGGCCTTCGTCGCGGTGGTCGCCGCGGCCAAGGTCGCGGGATCGATCGGTAGCACCAATGGCTGCCACATGGCGCCGCTCAGCGTAAGCGTGGCGAGCGGTGTCGGAGTGCGACCGCTGCGGCCCAACGCGCAGGACAGCGTCGTGCGTTCATTTGCGATCGGATGCACCAGGACCACTACGCCGCCGCCGTCGGCGATGGTCGCCGGGTCGAGTTCGAGTGCGAGCACCTGCACCGTGCGCGCGCCGTTCAGGCGTTGGCTGCGATGAAATGGCCCCGCGCCGACCGGCCAGGGCATTGGCAATGCGATGCTGCCATCGAGCGCTTCGGTGCGGCCGGCGCCGGCGGTGGCGATGCGACCGCGCCAACGCTGGGCCTGGGTCGGTGCGGTTGTCGTTGTCGTTGCGGCGGCGATCGGGCTGACTGCCGGGGCCACCACGTGGGCAGAAACCGGCTCGTTGGCGGTGGGCTTCGTCCTAGTGGTCGGTACGTGGACGGATGGTGGCGTGGTCGAAGGTTTAGGCACCGGGGTGATGGGCGGGTCGACGACGGGCGTCGGCAGCAACAGCTCCTGTCGATGCGCGGCCAGATCGCGAAACTCAACCCCATCGGGAATGGTCAGCGCCCGGATGCGCGCCTGCGCGCCGGCATCGGTGCGTTCCAGGACTGCGCTGAGCGCGTCGCGATAACCCAGCAAAACCGCGGCGCGGACTTCCGGCGGACAGGTGGGCTCGTCG
The DNA here is from genome assembly GCA_038229115.1 of Planctomycetota bacterium. GTDB lineage: Bacteria > Planctomycetota > UBA11346 > UBA11346 > UBA11346 > JBBROQ01. The sequence goes on from JBBROQ010000112.1 coordinate 4,817, forward strand.
CCAATCTGGGCCCACGCGCGTTGCGGCTCGGGACTGAAATTGTCGCGGGTGAGCGTAGCCGGCACTGGCGCGCCGATGACCGCGTTACTGTGTCCGTTCTCGGGCGCGCCGCCGCCGCCGCGTAACAGCAACAGCGACAGTCCACCAATCAGCAGCGCTCCGCCAATCACACCCGCCGCGATCAACACGCGCTGCCGCAGTGGCCATGCGGTGACTTCCAGCGACGCGCGCGCTTCAGGCCGGCGCGTCGCTGCCATGGGCAATGGCGGCGCCTCAAAATGCCCGGTTTCGTCCAATGCTCGACGATGACCGGTAAGATTGCCGGCAGTGGTGAAGGTGTAGCGAACGCGCTCTGGATGGGCCGGCCACGGCGCGGCGTAGGTGGTCGCGGCCAAACCCCTCAGCGCACGGAAGCGATTGATGTTCAACTGCTGTTTTGCCGGCAACACGTCGACGCATTGCGGGCAAATCAGGTTGCTGTCGACGCGCACCGCCAGGCCCTGTGCCAGCTCATCGGCGCTGATCGGGACATCGCACAGCGAACAGATGAGCGTGTCGGTGAGGGGGCCGGTCATGGGAGAGAGCGGATGTTAGAGCGAGCGTCGCGCGGGGAAGATGGTCCGCAGGGTGGCCGGCACGGGTGCGGCGGCAGGGTGAGATAGATATTGGTCAGGGTGACGCTGGGGCTGGAGCGGCGGCCTGGGCCGCGCAGCATGCGCCGCCATGGACGACGACACGTTGGTGCTGGCGCTACCGCGGCGAGAGCTGTTCCGCATTCAGGGATTCACCACCGCGATGGATTTGCGCGTGCTCGATTCCCTGACTGAGGAAACGTATTTCGCGGCTGCCGCCGGCCTGAAGAACAGCCTGGACGCAAAAGAAGTGCGGTTGGGGGTGGTGGTGCAGCGCGGTGACACCGTGTTGGTCAGCGAACAAGGCGTGCTGCTGCACGACACCTCGATCCCGCCCGCGGCCGGGCAATTGGGCACCGGGTTGTTGGGGTTGCGGAATTTGGCCTTGGCCGCCGGTCGGGTGTTGTTGGGTGAAGCCAAATGCCGGGTCGAACTTGCCGGGCTATGCAACGAAGACGCGCTGCCGGAATGCCGCGGTGTATTCATTGTGGTGTACCTGCTGCGCGCCCCGGAAACCGTGCCGGCCCCGGCAGGTTTCAGTTGGGTTTCGAGCGCGAATCTGCGGTTAGTACCGTTAGATCCGGTAAGCGCACTGGTCACGGATGTGATCCGTCCGCCAACTGCTCCAAAGCCGTGAAGCGGCTGTTGCTCGGGTTCTCATCATGACTGACGCGCAGCGCCCGACCGAGCCGACGCTGCCGATGTTGGGCCAGGGTTCCGCACTGCCGAATGGTGGTGCGGAACCGACGCCGGTGTTGCCTGCAGGAACCTTGGATCCGTCGTCGTATGCGACCACGCCGGCCACCAGTGAAGACACTCACGACCGCCTGCGCACGCTGCGGCCGCTGCGCAGTTTGCGGGGCGTGGAAAGCACGGCGGAACTCGCCGATCAGCTGCAACGCTGGCGGCGCGCGCTGACTTCCAACAGCGCGCGTTTCCAGGTCGATGGCGTGTTGGGTCAGGGCTCGCAGGGCACCGTATTTGATGTTGCCGACCGGGACTGTCATCGGCACATCGCGCTGAAAACCATGCGCTCGGCGAGCCACGATCCCGAGGCGGTCAGTCGATTCATCCATGAGGCGCAGGTCACTGCGCAGTTGCAGCATCCCGGCATTGTGCCGGTGCATGACCTGGGCGTGTTGCCTGACGGTACGGTTTTTTACGCGATGAAACGCGTGGTCGGCACCACGTTGTCGCAGCACATCCGCGACGGGCGCTTTGCCTATGCGCATCGCGATCAGCGGTACGACGTGCTGCAGTTATTCCTGCGCGTGTGCGAAACCATCGCGTTTGCGCATGATCGCGGCGTGGTCCACCGCGACCTGAAGCCGGGCAACATTATGGTCGGCGATTATGGCGAAGTGTTGGTGCTCGATTGGGGCTTGGCCAAGGTCCTGGACGATTCCATAACCGCCGCGCAGCGGCCGTACACGCCCAACACCGTGCGCTCGATCGATCAGCAGATCGTCGGCGGCGCCGATGAGACCATGGCCGGCACCGCGGTGGGAACGCCCGCGTACATGAGCCCTGAACAGGCGTGTGGCGGCGAGGCGGTCGACCGCTCCAGCGATGTCTACGCGTTGGGTGTGATTCTGTACGAGCTGCTGACCGGGCTGTCGCCGTATGTGCGCGGCGAAGCGCGGAAAACGTTGGAGCAAGTCGCGCGCGGGCAGTGGGCGCGTCTGGATGCTGGCGGCCGCGGCCGCGGTTTGCCGCGCGCGTTGGTGGCGATTGTGCACAAGGCGATGGCGTATCAGCAGGCCGATCGTTATCAGTCGGCGGCGGCCCTGGGCGATGATCTGCGCGAACATTTGGCCGGGCGCGCGGTCGACGCGTATCAGGAATCGCCGTTGGAAGCGACCGCGCGGCTGCTGTGGCGGCATCGGCGCGGGGTGCTGGTTATTCTGGGCATGATCCTGGTCGGCGCGACGGTGGCGGCGGTGGCGCTGTTGATGAACGCGCAGCATCGCCGCGATGAAATCACGCGATTGAGCAGCGCGGCGGCCGCGGCCGAACGTGCCAACGATTTGGAACAAGCGCGTCGCGACTATGAGCGTTTGCAGGAACTCGACCCCGTCGACGCGGTCGCGAGCGAGGCATTGGTGCGGGTGCGATCGCGTTTACGCGCCGCGGCGGATGTGGCCGAACAACAACGTCAGCAAGAACGCGGACATGATTTGGCGGCGACCGGAGCGGCCGCCGCGGCGACCGGCAACGAAGCGGACCTGCGCTTGGCGGTGGAAAAATATCAGGGTGCGTTGGCATTGGTGCCGAAAGACGCGCAGGTGTTGGCCAGTTATCAGGATGTGGTGCAGCGCTTGGCCACGTTGGACGCGGCGCGTACCGCCCGCACCGCGGCCGAACAGACACAGCGCGATCGGCAGCATTCGGCAGCAGAGCTCACCATCAAAGCGCAGGCCGATTTGGATGCCGGGCGCGCCGACGACGCGCTTAGCCACGTGCAGGCGGCGTTGGTGTTGTCACCAACCACGGTGCCGGGCGAACTGCTGCGTCAGGCAGTGGCGACCCAGGATACCGCCGAACGCGAGCGCGATCGCCATCGTCGGCAGAGCGAGGCCGAACAGTTGCTGAGTAAAGCGCAGAGCGATGCCGCGGCGCTGGCGGATCTGGATGCGCGGCTGCGGGTGCGAGCGGGCGAACGCGAGGCGTTGGCGTTGGATCTGCTGGATACCTCGACCGATGACCGGCGACGCAAATTACACGCGGTCGAACAGGAACTGGAACAACTGGAGCGCACGCGCTCGAACCAGCTCGCTGGCACCGTTGCGACCTTGCATCAAGCGTTGGCGTTGGCGCCCAATCATCCGCCAGTGCGCGCCGCGTTGGCGGCGTTTTTCATCGCGCGGTTGCGCGATGCCGAGGCCCGCGCCCCAGGCGCCGAAGCCAGCGCCGAAGCGGTCGCGGCTGAAGCGCAGGCGCGCGCCTTCGATGATGGCGCGTTCGCCGAGCTGCTGGCCGGACAGGCGCGCTTGGCGGCGAAGGGCACCGCTCTGACGGCGACGCCCATTGTTGAACTCGACGATCGGACGCTGGACCCGGGTGGTCAGCCGTTCGCCATCGCGGCCGGCGAAGAGCGACTGCTGCCACGCGGGCGCTATCAAATCGCCAGCAGCGGCGGCAGCCTGTGCGCGCGCCGCATCGCCCGCGGTAGCCGCGTCGATCTGTCGCTGCCCGCGCATGCCGATCTGCCGTCGGGCGCGGTGTATGTCCCGGCCGGGCAGGTGTTCGGCGCCGATGGCCGGGTTCTGGCCGAACCGAAAGCCTTCGCCATCGGCGCCCGCGAAGTCACCTGCGGCGACTACCTAGAATTCCTCAACGACGCGCAAATCCGCGCGCGTTTCGACGCGGCCCTGACTGATGGCAATCTGATCCTCGCCCCGCGCGCGGCCTTCGACGCGACCACACCCCTGTGGCGGCGGCGCGGCGGTTTCGGGCAAAACGGCGGTGATTTTCAGCTGATCGCCAGCGGCGACGGCCGCAGCGCCATCGACCCCGATGCGCCGGTCACCGGCATCAGCGTCAGCGACGCCGAAAGTTTTGCGCGTTGGAAAGCGACGCGCGACCGTCGGCCTTGGCGCTTGCCGACATTATCCGAATGGCGTCTCGCCGCGCAGGGCGGCGACGGCCGGCTGTATCCGTGGGGCGACCGCGCTGATCTGGGCCTGTGCCGCTCCGCGCAGTCCGGTGCTGGCGAACGCCTGTCGGCGCCCGGTCGCACCGCCGCGTTCCCGCGCGACCGCACCGTGCAGGGCGCGTTCGACTTCGCCGGCTCGGTTTCGGAATTCGTCGCCGACAGCAGCACCCGCGACGCTCGGTTCCGCCTGCTGGCCGGCGGCAACTGCCACGACTTACAACCCGAGCGCTACACCACCTTGTCCCTGCGCGAGGTCGACCCGCGCTTTGTTCACGTCGCCTGCGGCTTTCGCTTGGCGTTGGAAGTTGAATAGCGCGCTGGGTGGGAAGCGCTTCGTCAGCGACCGTTACCGGGTCCTGCTCAAGCGGCTCATGCTGGTGATCGGGTGTGCAATGGTGGGTGGTTATGCGTTGTTGGCGGTAGTGCTGTTTCTGATCCAAGACCGCATGATTTATTTTCCGCGCAGGTATGCGCCGAGCGTGGTGCAGCATTTGCCATCTGGGTTGGTTGGGTTGCGCGACGCAGACGGCTCAGTGGTTGGTTTCTACCGTGGTCCGGTCGATGGCTTGGTGCCGCAGCGGCTGTGGTTCATCTTCGGCGGCAACGCCGATCAGGCGCTGAACTGGGACATGTTCGCGATTGAGCCCGCGCAGGCTGATACCGGATTTTTGCTGATGGAATATCCCGGCTACGGCGTTTGTGCGGGCAAGCCTTCGCCGGTCACGATTTTGGCGGCGAATGAGCGTGCGGTGGTGTTATTGGCCCAGCGGCTTGGCCTGACCGTCGCAGCGATCGATCGGCGCGCAGGACACCTTGGTCATTCACTCGGCGCCGCCGTGGCCCTGCAATATGCTGCCCGCCACGGCTCGCGCCGATTGGTATTGATCTCGCCTTTTACCACCATGAAGGCGATGGCGCGACGCAGGGTCGGTTGGCCGCTGTGCGAACTGCTGGTGCATCGCTTCGACAATCGCGCGCGCCTAGCCGAAATCGCCGCGAAGGCATCGCCGCCGACTGCCATCATCCACGGTGATCGGGATGACTTTATTCCGCTGGCGATGGGCATCGGCTTGGCGCAGGAACATCCGACCATCGCGCTGTCAGTAATCGCAGGTGCCGGGCATGACGACGTGCTTTTGATTGGCGACGGTGCCATCAGCGCGGCGATGGACGGAATGCCTTAATTGAAGTTGTGCGGGGCTCAAAACCGTCCGAGGCAGGCATCAAC
>JBBROQ010000113.1:0-10296 GCA_038229115.1 Planctomycetota bacterium
CTGGATCGCCGTCGTAATAAGTGAACTGCACCACCGGCGGATTATTCGGGATCGGCGCGCTGGCCTTCGCGCCGATCACGCCGCTCGCGATCACGCGCATACTCCACGGAAACGCTGGGTTAAAGGTTTGGGTGCCGGTGTAACGGCCCTTAATCGTCACGGTGGCGTCGCTGGCGACCCAGGTCGCGGTGGCGGTGACGCTGCCGCCGGACACCGCGCCGCCGGCGGTCAGATCGGCACCAAAACGATCACCATCGCGATAGGTGCCGGCCGGCAGGGTGACGCTGAAGCCGCCCACCGCGATCGTCGACGAACCTGCGCCGGGAATGGCCACGGTGCCGATCGCAGTAGCCGCGCCGGTGTTCGGGTCGCGATAGGACACGGCCAATTGCGTACCGTTGGCCTGTACCGCGATGCTGATGCGGCTGGCGCTGATCGCCGGCGCCGCAGTGCCGGTGACACTGACCGTGCCGCCGCTCCAGGCGGTGGCCGAGGGCCGGGTGTCGAGTGCTTCGCTGAAATCGACGCTTTTGCCGTTGGCTGCGGTTAGCTCGAGTCGATAGCCGCCGTCGGTGGACACGCGCCGAGCACTGACGCCGTTCACCCCGCCAGCATCCGGCGGGTAGACGGTGAAACCGCCGCCGCGGCCAGTGTTGATCGCGGTCACCAGATCATCCAACGAACGTCCGCCCGTGCCCACGGCGGGATCGTAGCGCAGCGAATGCTTGACCGCGACGCCGGTAACTGGGTCCAACACATTAATGGTCAAGTTGCGCGCGATCACGGTGCCGTTGCTGTCGGTGAATGACGGCGCATAGGCCGCCGGCAGACCCGGCGCACCGACGCTAATGGGGGCCAAGCTGGCGCTGTCGAGATTGGCGGTGGTCAGCAGTTTCGGGATCACCACTTCCGAGGTGAAGCCGCTGGCGCGAAACGCTTGGCTGGTACCTACAGAATGTTCGGCGTTCATCGCCCTGGCGACGGTGGTGACCAACGTGTTCAGCTGCGTTCTTACCGCCGGGAGATCAATATTGTGCAATTCTACCAAGCCGCTGATCGAGCCGCCGGTGATGGTGACCGGCGCGCCGTTGCCGCTCAGGATCTGCAGACTGCCATCGGGCGCACTGCCCAGCCGAAAGGTGGTCGCGCTGTCCTGGCCGATGAACAGGTTGCCGTTGGCATCCGCCAGCACCCCGCCGTCGGGCTGCACGCGCAGACGCACACCCATCAAACCCGATAGTTCGCGCAGCTGTTGTTCGCGCCGGTCCAGGAGGTCGTTGGGGCTGTTGCCCTGTGCGACCTGAGTACGGATCTGCTGATTCAACGCGGCGACGTCACTGGCCAGGGCGTTGGCCTTGGTCAGCTGGCTGCCCAACTCAGTGCCCAGATCGGTATTGAGCCGCTCGACGTTCACCGCGAGATTCGACACCGTGCTGGTCCAGGTCTTCAACTGCTCGACCGTGGCCGAACGCAGCGCCGCGGATTCAGGATTGTTGCTGAGGTCTTCGAAGGCAGCGAACAGGCTGTTGGTGATCGACGACAGGCTGCTGGTGCCGGGTTCGCCGAACACCTGCTCAATCTCTTTCAGGTTGTCCTTCACCGTGGTCAGGCGGCCGACTTCGCTATCGGTCTGACGCAGGCGATCGGACAGTAACTGATCGGCGATCCGACGAATGGCGGTGATGTTAACGCCGCGGCCGATCTGACCCGGCGTGGTGTCTTCCGGCTGCGGCGCGGATAATTCAGCGCGCTGTCGGCTGTACCCGGGCGTGGTGGCGTTGGCGATGTTATGGCTAGTGACCTCCATCGCATGCTTGTGCGTTTGGAGCGCCGACATCGCGACCAAGAGGGAGTCGACCATGGACTAACCACGCACGTTGCGTGCCGGGGAAAATTCGAAGGGAGTGAGCTGAACGCTTGGGGAACTAAGGGCGAAAAATCAGCCGCGAATGTTCACTAATGCGCCGCGATCAGCGACGTTGGCGCCGCCGTTGCCGCGTCGGTCATACGGATCCGCGGCGACGCTGCCGTCGCCCACCAAGCTCTGCATGACATCGCGCAGCAGACCGAGACTTTGCCGGATCAGTAACGTGTTGCGATCGTTCACGGTGCGCAGGCGCAGCATCACCACGGTCAGTTCGTCGCGCACGCGGGCGAGCGCTTCACGCGTGGGACTGCTGCTGAGTTCCAACACGCGGCTTAAGCGCAGGTCGCGATCGCGCACATTCAGCACCCCGGCCAGCGCGTGCACCAAACGATCCCGCAGCTGACGCAGCCGATTGATTTCGGTCAGCACCGACTGCTCACGTTCGACCAACGCATTGAAGGCGACCATGTCGCCGGAAACGATCTCGCGCTGCTTGCGCTCGGCGAGTGCGAGCAGCTGTTTCTGGACCGTCATCTCGGCTTCCAAATGCGCAGTCAGTTGCTGTACCACAACCGCATTGAGGGCAGGCAGTGGAGCGTTGGTGGTCATGGCTGGATCTTCGGGGAAAGCGGGATCGCGATCGGTGACGCGGCGGCAGTACTGGCGGCTTTGCCGCTTAGGTCCGCGCGCACCGCCAGTTCTTTGAACACCATGTCGGCGATGCCCAAACCACCGGCGGCGTGCTGCGCCAGTTGGCCGTGAAACAACTGCTGAAACATGGTGGTGGCCGAGCTGTCGCCCATGCCGGTGCCGTCTTCGGGTTCCGGTTCGCGTTCGTCCATGGTCTGGAACAGCTGCTGGACGAACACGCTTTCCATCTGCTTCGACACTGCCTTCAGCCGCGCCTGCTGATCGCCGCTGGTGGGCAGATTTGCGCCTAAAATGCCGTCGATACCGCTCACATGACCACCAGTTCGGCGTGCAGCGCGCCAGCGCGCTGCAGCGCTTCGAAGATCGCCACCAGATCGCGCGGGCGCGCGCCCAGGGCATTAAGCGCGTTGGCGATGTCGTCCACCGACGCGCCCTCGACCACGGTCATGGTGCCGGGAGCAAGCGCAGGTTTGGTGCCGGCCGGTGGCGTGGGCGAGCGCAGTTTGGTCACCGGATCGACCCAGGCGATGCGCTCGATCAATTCCTTGCCGTCGAGTTTGCGTTCGAGCGTCGGCTGAATGCGCAGACTCAGTCCAGCGTGGCTGACCGCGACTGGAGCAATGCGCACCAGGTTCCCGGCGACCACAGTGCCGGTGCGGGCGTTGATGACGACCCGGGCTTTGCGGTCGGGCTCGACGCTCAGTTGCTGCAAGGTCGCGATCGCCTCGACCAGATCAGCGTCGGTGGGCGTGGTGGTGAAATGCAGCGCGATGGTGGTGGCATCTTCGGCCGCAACACGTGCGGCACCGAAGGTCGCGCCCAAGGCGCGCGCAACGCGGCTGGCGGTGGTGAAATCCGGATCACGCAGCACCAAGCGCAGCTGATCGCCCATCAGCAGCGACACCGGCACTTCGCGTTCCACCAATGACCCGCTCGCGAGCGTGCCCACGGTTTCGACATTGCGGTGATCGTTAGCGCCGCCCGAACCCAGCGGCCCCGCATTGCCGAATCCGCCGATCGAAACTGTGCCCTGACCGACTGCGTAAACCTTGCCATCAGCCGCGACCATCGGTGTCTGCAACAGCACCCCGCCACGCAGACTGCTGGCATCACCCAGGCACGACACCTGTGTGTACAGGCGCTGGCCGTTACGCGTAAACGCCGGCAAATCTGCGGTGATCGCAACCATCGCCACGTTTTTCGAGGCCAGGTCAGCGTCGCCAAAACTCAGATTCTTGGTCGCCAGCATCTGCCGCATCATGCGCACGGTGGCGCTGGTTTTGTCGCCGGTGCCGGACAGGCCGACGACTACACCGATGCCGTGCAATTGGTTGTCGCGCACACCGTAGATGTCGCACAGGTCTTTGAGGCGCACCGGCGCTTCGCTGCTGTTGGCGACAACGAGTGCGGCGGTGGCGGGAGCCGCGGCATCGGCTGCGATCGTCGCGACATCAGCCGCGCTCAGGCACAGCGATAACAGGAACGTGACGATGATGATGAACGTACGCATGTTCAGAACGGCCACAGGACATCGAGCACTTGGCCAAGGAACCCTTCGGACTGCGCGCGCGTCATCGGGCCTTCGCCTTCGATGGCGACCTGGAAATTATGCAGTTTTTCCGACAGCACGGTGTTGTCCGACTTGACGTCGGCGGTGCGGATGATGCCGGTGATCAGGATGGTTTTGGTGTCCAGGTTGACCTTCACGCTGCGCCGGCCTTCGATCACCAAGTTGCCGTTGTCGAGCACGTCGATCACGCGTCCGGTGATCACCGCCTTCACTGCGCCGGCGGCTTCGACCTTGCTGTCGCCTTTAAAATTTTTGGAGCTGGACAGATCTAGTGCCGGCAGTGCACCAACCGAAGTAGCCCCGACTTTTGCCACCAATTCAGGCGAACCGGGAATCAAATTCACCGAGGCTTTGGCGCTGTTGTCGCGTTTGTTCTCGGTCTTGTGCGTTTCGCTAATCGAGGTGGTTTCGCTGACCACGATGGTGATCAAGTCGCCTTTTTTGCGCGCCACCTGATCGGCATACAGATTGCCATCGGCCAGCGTTTCGGCCTGCCACAGACTGGCGCAGTGGGCCGATGCCAGCACGCACAGCAGCATCAGCAATCGGGCTATGGTGTATCGCGGCATGGACGTGCCTCCGGCTGAGGCAACGCAATGCCTGTGCCAGCCGCAGCGGCGCGAGAACCGCTAACCGATGCGCTGTACCGCCGCCGGCAAATCCAGGTCGAGGCTGAACAAACGGTCGAGTTTCAACACCCGGAAAATGGATTTCACCCGGTCTTTGACGTTGGCCAGCTGCAACGTGGCGCCGGCGGCGACAGCTTTGTTGCGAGCGGAAATGATCGCGGCGATGTTCACCGAGTTGAGGAACATCACCTCACGCAGATCCAAAACACAGCCGCGCCGGCCAGCGGTCAGGTGCGGTTCAATCGCCTTCCACAGGCCCTGGCACTGCTCGCCGTCCACCAACACCACCACCGCGTTGCCCTGTTCGACGACCTGCATAAAGCTTTTTCCGCTGGGGTATGTGGCAGCCACTGAAAGGAAGCCGACAGAGCATGACGAAAATGCCGCGCTTTATCAAGCCGTGGCCAAGTGGCAGCGCCCACGCGTTCCCAAGTGTCCCGCGCGGTTTCTTGACGATATGTTATCTATAGTTTACTTATAATTCACTCGCCTGTTTTCTGACCCAGACTGAGGCCATCCATGAGCACTGCCGATTCTGCTTCTGCTGATTTTATCCCGCCGCGCGCGCGCGGCTTCACCGCGCACCTGATCGCCTGCGCGGTCGGGGCCGGGATCGACAATGTCGTGCGACAGGTGGTCAGCGTCGCGCTGGCCGCCACCGCCGCGACCACCGCAGCGGCCGAAAACTATGCCAACTGGGCGGTGATGCTGTTCATCTTGCCCTTTATTTTTTTGGCTCCGACTGCCGGCAGTTTGGGTGATCGCATTGGCAAACACCGCATCGTGCGCTGGGCACGTCTGGCCGACGTCCCGATCTGTGCGTTGGCAGTGCTGGGCTTCGCCGTGCACAGCGTGCCGATCATGCTTGCGGGCGTGGCGCTGTTGGGCTGCGCCAGTGCCTTCTTCGCGCCGGTGAAATTGGCGATCGTGCCGGAACTGGTGCCAAGCGCGGGTCTAGAACAAGCCAATGCGCGACTGAATGCGGTGTCGGTGGTCGCGATTCTGGCCGGAGCGTGCTTGGCCGCTGCGACCGACGCGGCGGTGGCTGGATGGTTGGGCCAGACCTTCGGCCTGAGCCTGCCGATGCATGCAATCACGACCGCGATAATGGCCGTGCTATGCGCAGTGATTTGCGTCAGTGGCGTGATCGCCGCATTTCGACTGCCGACGTTGGTCGCGCAGAATCCACGCGCGCCAGTGGTTGGGCCGTGGGGCATCGGCAAGCAGATCCGCTCGATCGGATCGGCGCCGGGATTATGGGCGCCGGCGCTGGGCCTGAGCGGCTTCTGGATCCTGGGCACCGTCGCCAGCATCGGCATGGTGCCGATCGCGGCCAAGGTCTACCAGCTCGGACAGGCCGGCACCGCCGCGATGCTGTTGCTATTGGTGGTGGGGGTGGCGATCGGATCGCTGAGCGCACCGCGCTTGATGGCGCGCGCATTTCCGGCCGGACTGCCGATTGCCGGCGCGCTGTTTTCAGGGCTCGGATTTATTGCGGCCGGCTGGATCGCACATCAGCACCATCTGACTGTCGAGGCCGGCGTAGAAGCCGGCCACGCATTGCCGGCACACGCGTGGTTGTGGTTCGCAGGCATGCTGACGCTGTGCGGCATCGGCACGGGTTGGTGGGAAGTTCCGTTGGTAGTGCTGATGCAGGAACGCGCGCCGGCCGCGCAGCGGAATCTGATTTTGTCGGGCGTCAGCGCGTTGACCTGCGTCGGCATTTTATTTGCGGGCATCGGCATGCTCGCGCTCGGCGCTTTGGGCTGGGACAATCCGGTGAAGTTCATGGCCATCGGCATTGCGGTGGTCGGCCTCGCGCTGGCCTGCGGCTACGCGTATCGCATCCAACTCACCGGCTGGCTGATCGCGCTCATCGGGCGCTTAACGTGGCGTATCACCGCCACCGGCCGCGAGCATGTTCCGGCCACCGGCGGTTGCTTATTGGTGTGCAATCACCTGAGCTTCGGCGATTGGCTGCCGCTGTTGGCGACCTTGCCGCGGCAGCCGCGCTTCATGGTTTTTGCCGGATTTTTCCGCGTGCCCGTTGTTGGTTTCTTCCTGCGCGCGGCCGGCGCGGTGCCGGTGGATGGCGGCGGCGGACGGCAGGCATTGTTGGCCAGTATCACCGCAACCGTGAACGCGGCCAAAGGCGGCGAGATCGTGGTGGTGTTCCCCGAGGGCAAGCTGTCGCGCTGTGGCACGACCGACAGTTTCCGCAGCGGCATGGAACGCATCGCCAGCCGCGCCGGCGTGCCGGTGATCCCGGTGCACATTCACGGCCTGTATGGCACTTGGTTCAGCAAAGCGCCGCGCATCTGGGCGCGTCGTGCGGGCTGGCCGATGCTGCGCCGCCGCGTGGATCTGCGCTTCGGCGCGCCACTGCCGTCAGACACCTCGGCCGGTGTCGCGCGCGATCAGGTGATGGCGCTCAGCCACCAGCACGCGCTGGCGCAAGCCCGTCGCCGCAACGACACGCTTGATCGGGCGTTCTTGCGGCAGGCCTGGAAGCGACCGTTCGCGATCACGGTGCAAGACGCCGGCGGAAAAATGCGCGCATGGCAAGTCGCCGCGGCGGCGCGGCGCTTGCTGCCGCTGCTGCAATTGGCCAAGGACGAAACCTGCGTCGGCGTCGTCCTGCCACCCGGCCGTGGCGGCACGGTGGTGAATGTGGCGCTGGCGATGGCTGGCCGCACTGCGGTAAACCTCAACCACACCGCCGGCGCGGCGCAGCTGGCGCGCATGTGTGAACTCGCCGGCGTACGCACGGTCATCAGCGCCGGTCTGTACCTGCGCAAAATCGGCAACCCGACGCTAGCTGGTCGGGTGGTGATGGTGGAAGAGCTGCTGCCGAAACTCAGCAAGATCGGCCTGGTTTTAACGGCGTTTGGTCACTGGCTGCTGCCGTGGCTGGGGCGCGTGTCGCGTCCGGACGACGTCGCTGCGATTGTGTTTTCCAGCGGCTCGACCGGCGATCCCAAAGGCGTGGCACTGACCCATCGACAGGTCCTGGCGAACGCCGCCGTAACCATGCGCGGACTTGATCTGCACGGCGGCGACGACGTGGTGCTCAGCCCCCTACCGCTCTTTCACAGCTTCGGTTTGATCCCTGGGTTGTGGCTGGGTCTGACCCACGGCATGACGGTCGCGGCGCAACCGGATCCGACCGACGGCAAAGCGTTGGGCGACCTCGCGCAGGCGACCGGCGCCAGTTTCCTGATCTCGACCGCGACCTTCGTGCGCGGCTATCTGCGTCGCATCGAACCCGAACAGCTGAAGCGATTGCGGCTGTGTGTGGTCGGTGCTGAACGCTGTCCGGCCGAATTGAAAACGCAGTTCAAGGAACGCTTCGGCGCGGATCTTTTGGAAGGTTATGGCTGCACCGAACTGGCACCGACGGTGGCGATAAATCTGCCGACGATCGATTACGCCGGCGAGCGCGAAGTGCGCTCACGCGACGGCAGTGTCGGCCGCGCGTTACCGGGCCTGCATGTGTTCGCCGTCGATCCCGACAGCAAGGCGATCCTGCCGCCCAACCGCGAAGGCTTGTTGATCGTGCGCAGTCCCAGCCGCATGCAGGGCTACCTGAACCGCGACGATCTGACTTCGGCCGCCTTCATCCACGACGGCTACAACACCGGCGACATCGGCAAGGTCGACGACGACGGCTTCATCTTTATCACCGGCCGCTTGGCGCGGTTTGCGAAGATCGCCGGCGAAATGGTGCCGCTCGACAATGTCGAAAGCGCGCTGCAAACCGCGGTCGGCCTGGACATCGAAGTCGCGGTGGCCGCGATCAGCGACAGCGCTCGCGGCGAGCGCTTGGTGATTCTGCACACCACTTTCGCCGGTTCCTGGGACGCAGTGCTGACCACCATTGAGCATCTGCCGCCGCTATGGCGACCGAAAGCCCGCGACGCACGCGAAGTCCCCGCCATTCCGAAATTGGGCACCGGCAAACGCGATCTCGCCGGGCTGAAGCGGCTCGCCGCGGAGCTGTTTACGCCGAGTTAACGCAGCTCGGCGGAGAACATGCTGCGGTAGTAGCGATACCAATCGCTCTGAAAGCGTTCCTGCGGATCAACACGCTGTTTTGCCCGCAGGAATTCGACCATGCGCGGATGACAGCGCTCGACCTGCGCCCGTTCGGCCCAGCGATGGTAGGTCGGGAAATAACTACCGCCGAAGCATGCGGCCACGTCGATCAACGCACGAAAAGTAGCTGCTGCCGCTGCGATACCGGCATCGTCATGGCGCACGCAAAGATTGAAAATAATGCAGGCCCACGACTCACGTGCCCAGGCCAAGACCGTCTCGTCATCGCGCTCAATCAGCCGGATGGTGCCATAGATTACCGGCGTGTTCCGCCGGCGCAGTTCTTCACGCGCGGCCAAGCAGAAATCCAGGAGTGCCAACCGCGGCACATACAGCTCGCTGATCATCTCACTGCCAGGCACGGTGGCGTTCATCTCACGGTCAAGCTGCTGGTGATAGCCATCCAGGTAAAGACTGAGCTGATGCGTATCAGACCAGTAGCGCTGACCGTGGGTCGAGCGGTAAAAACCGGCGTAGACACGGTACAGCTCGGCGCGATCGCTGTGCGACAAATGGTAGAGCCGGCGCCATTGAGCCTCGTCCAGTTCACGCACGGCCGGCGCATCGTGGGGATCATCCTGGGCCGCCGACTCAAGCGCCCGGTAGCACGAAAATACCCCCTCACGCATGAACCGCGATGAGGTCTCGTCGGTCATGAATTGGAAGTCGCCGTAGAGACAACCGTTTGCCTGCTGACGGGCGAAGTCCGCGATGAGCGTGTCGACGCAGGTGATCTCGACCAAGCGTTCGAGCCGTTGCCGACGACCGAGCCGCAAACGGATGCGCACGATGACGCCGAACAGTCCATAGCCGCCGATAGCCAAGCGGAACAGCTCAGGATTTTCCATGCGACTGCACCGCCGCACGGCTCCAGAAGCATCCACCAGCTCGAACGATTCCACGTCCTGCACCAAGGGTTTCAGCGCCAGCCCGCGGCCATGGATGTTGGCTGACAACGCGCCACCCAGGCTCAAACAATCCGCGCCGGTCTGTTTCTGAACCACACCCCAACCACTTTGCTGCGCCACCAACCAGGCGATCAGAGCCGGCCACTGAATGCCGGCCTCGATTTCGACCACGCCACGTTCACGGTCGAGACCGAGCACGCGGTCGAGGCCGCTCATATCCAGCAACGTGGTATCCGTTCCAAACTGCTGACCACCCATCGCATGACGGCCACCGGCGATGCTGAGCGCGCTAGTGGGTTCAGCACGGACCGCCTGAACGACGTCCGCAACCGTGGTCGGGCGCATGATCGCCGCGACCTGGGTCGGGTTGAGCCGGGAGTGGATGTCATTGACCAGCGGCATGGTTCTCTCCGGCGATCCGTGCCCCTGCCGCGCGCGCGATACCAAACAAAGCGAGCGTCTGGATGAGGTGGTAAAGCGCGTTGTGATTGAACCAACGCGGATGCAGTGCCACCTGTCCGACCTGCACACCCGCCGCGACAAACGTCAGCAGCACGCCAACGATGCCCCACCACC
>JBBROQ010000114.1:0-10151 GCA_038229115.1 Planctomycetota bacterium
CCATGGATCGAACCATTCCCGGCATTTGCGGCAGTGGCGGTGGACACGGGGATTTGGCAGACCGTCGATGGGCATGCAGGAAGCTACCGCTGATGAGCGGTTGGTGTCAACGCGTGTAGTCCCCACCACGGGAATGCCGTCAGCCGGAATACGGCCCAGCGCCGCGCACCGTCGGCGCCATCTCGTTGCTCAGGTGTTCGACGTCGTCGATCTTGACGCTAATCTTGGTCGACACGCCGGGCTCATTTTGGGTGATGCCGTAGATCGCATCGGCGCGCTGCATGGTGCGTTTTTTGTGGGTAATGACGATGAACTGCGAGCCACCGCGTGGGCCGTCGGTGCCAGCGGCGCCACGGACGAATTCGCGGATCATCGAGTTGTACACGTCGACGTTGGCTTCATCCAGCGGGGCATCGACTTCGTCCAAAATGCAGAACGGACTGGGCTTGGTCTGGTACACGGCGAACAGCAGCGCGATCGCGGTCAGGGCTTTTTCACCGCCCGACAATTGCGTGATGATTTTCGGATTCTTGCCCGGCGGCTGCGCGACGATTTCCAAACCAGCTTCCAATAAGTCGACCGGCTGGCCCAGTTCGTCGACTTTTTCTAGTTCCAAATCGGCGCGGCCGCCGCCGAATAATTTGCGGAATAGTTCCTGGAAATGCTTGCGCACTTCTTTGTAGGTCGCCTCGAACAGCGTGCGGCTGATGCCGTTGATCTGGGTGATGATCTCATTCAGTTTCGCGCTGGCGCGGGTCAGGTCGTTCAGTTGCTGATCCAAAAACTGCTCGCGCGCCTGGACTTCGTTCAGTTCGTCGATCGCACTCAGATTCACCGGGCCGATCGCGGCCAGTTCCTGTTCGGCGTCGTTCAATTGCACGCGCAGCGTGTCCCAATCCAGGTGTTCAGGCCGCACATAATTCAGAAAGGCTTCGGCCAAATCGATCTGGAAATCTTCCAACACCCGCGCGCTCAAATTTTCGCAGCGCACCTGCGCCTCGTTGGCTTTCAGTTCAACCTGCGCGCGCTCCGCTTCCACCTGCCGCTGTTTTTGATTCAGCGCGCGTGCTTCCTGACGTTGGGTTTCGAATCCGTTACGCAGCGCATCGCGTTCTTTGATCTGAGCGTCCAGCGCTTCGGCCAGCAATGCGACCTCGGCCGCGGCGGTTGCGCGCAGCGCGGCGTTGTCGTCACGCAGCGCGGTCAGCTCGGCCCGCTTGGCGTCGAGTCCAGCAAGTCGGCGCTCGCGCGCAGCAACGTCATCTTCGCGTGACTGCACGCTGCGCGCGAGCTGCGCCAGGTGTTGGTGCGCAGCGACGCGGCGTTCGGCGCTGGTCGCCAAATCGACGCGCAGCGCGTTCACGGTTTCCTGCAAACGATCACGCTCGACGCATGCCGTATCCAACCGCGCCAGTACGCGCGCCAGTTCTTCGCCCAACGCCCGTTCGCTGGCCGCGGCGAGTTCGCGTTGGCCTTGCAGACTGCGTTCATCGTCGTCGATGCGCGTCATTTCGGCGGCGATTTCAGACAGTTCTTCGCCAAAGCCGCTGGTCGCTTCCTGCAAATGCAGCCGGTCGCGTTCGGCCTTCATCAGTGCGGTGCGCGCATCGCCAGCGGTGCGGTCGGCGGCTTGGATCGCGCGCCGTTGTTCGTCGACTTTTGCGGTTAGTTCAGCGTCACGAGCGCGCGCCGCATCGCGCGCGGCCAACGCCGCCTGCCGGCGCACGCTGAGTTCCGCCTGCTGTTCCTGGGCGCGGTGGATCTCGCTTTTGCGCGACACCAAACCGCCGCCGTCCTGGCCCTGATTGCGGCCGCCGGTCATCGCGCCGCCGGCGTTGATGACTTCGCCTTCGCGCGTGACGATGCGGCAGCGCATGCGATGCCGACGGCGGATCGCAATGCCGTGGTCCAGGGTTTCGACCACCAACACATTGCCGAGCAGGAACTCGAACGCGGCGCGGTGTTCGTCTTTGAATTCGATCAGCCGACTGGCGATGCCGACCACGCCAGCTTCGCGCAGCAGTTGCTGATCGACGCGTTCATCGCCACGAATGTCGTCCAATGGCAAGAACGTCGCGCGGCCGCGGCGCTCGCGTTTCAGGAATTCGATCGCGTCCTTCGCTGCCGCCTGCGTGGTGGTGATCAGGTTCTGCGCCTGCGCGCCCAAGGCGGTTTCGATCGCGACTACGTCTTCGTCCGGAACTTTGCACAGATCCGCGACCATGCCGACGATGCCGGGAAAACGATCCATCGCCTGCAATACATCGCGCACGCCGCGCGACACGCCTTCGGCGCGTTGTTCTTGTTCGGACAACAAGCGCAGGCTGGTCTCGGTGCGGGCTTCGTGCTGGCGGATCTCGCTCAGTTCTTGTTCCAACCGCTGTGCATCTGCCTGCGCGCTTTCCCGCGCACGAATCAGCCCATCCAAATCGATGTGCGCCAACGACGCCGCACCGATCGCCGCATCGACCTGCGCCTTGGCCAACGACTCGGCGCTGATCGCGCCCAGCAACTGATCGGTCTGGCCGCCGGATCGGGTCTCAAGCCTGCCGCGGCGTTCGGCGGTGGCGGTGCGCGCCGCGCCCAAACGCCCGTGTTCGGCGTCGATGCGCGCCAGATCGCGCAGACATTCACCCTGCCGGCGTTTCAGATCGTCGCTGTGTTTGAGCGCCGCGTCGACCTCGGTCAGGGCCTGATCCAGCGCCGCTCGGGCTGCGATCATCTCGGCCGATGGACCGCCACCTTTGCCGTCATCCGCGATGTTGGCCGCGGCGGTTTCGGCCAGGGCGTGTTCTTCGCGCAGCGCGATCAATTGCGCTGCCAGCACTGACAACGCGGTGCGATCGTCCTGTTCCTGCTCTTCCGTTTCAGTCAGACGCGCATTGGCGTCGGAGGCACGTTGCGCGGCGACATCGCGCCGGCTTTGCGCGTCGGCGCGGGTCTGTTCCTGCGTGCGCAGCGCTGTTTCCAAACCGATCAAGCGTACGTCAGCGTCAGTGAGCGCCGCTTCCAAAGTACCCAATTGCGCTGCGACGCCGGCGCTGGCGGTGGCAAGTTCGGCACCGCGTTCGCGGTGACTTTTCAGTTCACCGCTGAGCCGTCCGAAATCTTCCAGCGCGAACGCCATGCGCAGTTCGCGCGTCTGCGCCGTGAGTTCCTGATAGCGCAGCGCGGCCGCGGCCTGTTTCGCCACGGCTTTCGCGCGGCGTTTCACTTCGCCATGCACTTCGCTGATGCGCTGCAAATCCAGGTCGACGCGTTCCAGTTTTCGCAGCGCGATTTTGCGCCGCGCTTTGTAGCGGGAAATGCCGGCGGCCTCTTCCAGGATCATGCGCCGGTCGCGGGTATTCGAATCCAGGATGAATCCGACCCGGCCCTGCTCGATCACCGAATAGGCGGCGGTGCCGACGCCGGTGTCCATGAACAATTCTTTGATGTCTTTCAGCCGGCACGCCTTGCCGTTCAGGTAATAGCTGCTGGTGCCGTCGCGGAACAAACGCCGCGTCAGCGCGACTTCGTCGCCGGCGTCCGCGCCCAGACGGTCGGCGATCTGATCCATCACCAACGTCACTTCGCAGAACGCCATCGCTCGGCGGCTGGCGCAGCCGTTGAAGATCACGTCGGTCATGCTTTCGCCGCGCAGTGCTTTGGCGCTCTGCTCGCCGATCACCCATTTAATCGCGTCGACAATGTTCGATTTACCGCAGCCGTTTGGCCCAATCACGGCGGTAATGCCGTCGTCAAAATCGAACGTCATGCGATCGGCAAAAGACTTGAAGCCGAAAGTTTCCAACCGCCGTAAACGCATGGCGGACGCTAAGCCACCGACCGCGATGACAAGCCGGCGACAGGAAGGGGGAACGCAACGGATTGCGTCGGCCATCGGCGTTCAACACTCCCGCGCATGCTTGACCTGCCCGTCACCACGCTGCCCCATTTCGCTGGTCTGACGTTGCCGGCCTATGCCACTGCCGGCTCGGCGGGCCTGGATCTGCAAGCGGCGGTGGCCGCGCCGGTGGTAATCGAACCCGGTGCGCGCGCGCTAATCCCGACCGGACTGTCGATCGCGGTACCGACCGGATTCGAAGCACAGGTGCGCCCGCGTTCAGGTCTGGCGCTCAAACAGGGTCTGATTGTCCCCAACAGCCCCGGCACCATCGACAGTGATTATCGCGGAGAAATCCAGGTGATTTTGGCCAACATTGGCACGTCGCCGGTAACCATCGAGCGTGGTCTGCGCATCGCGCAATTGGTGATCGCGCGTTACGAACAAATCGCTTGGCAGCCGGTCGCCAGCCTGGACCAGACCGCGCGCGGCAGCGGCGGCTTCGGTTCCACCGGCGTGCGCTAACGCATGCGGCTGCTCGCCGACTGCGGTAATTCCGCGGTGAAATTAGCTTTGGAAGAATCGCGTGTGCTCAGCCGACCAGTGCGGGTCGAGGCCACTGCGGCGGCGTTGTCCGGGTTTCTGGGCGACACTACCATCGAGGAAGTAGTCATCCTGCCGACCGCCACCGCCGCCGCGCAACAGGTGCGCGCGTGGAGCAAAGCCAACGGCGTGCGGACGCGCACCATCGGCACCGAATTGGCGCTGCCCGACCTGGGCCAATACGCCAGTTGCGGCATCGATCGCGTACTGGCCGGACTGGCCGCGACCACCACGGAACGGCAAGGACTGATCGTGCTCGACGCCGGCACCGCGACCACGCTGACGGCGTGGGATTGGGCCGATGGCGCGGCGCATTTCCTGGGCGGTCTGATCGCGCCGGGCGCTCAGGCCTGTGCGCTGGGCCTACACACAGCCGCGCCGGCATTGCCGTTGGTTGAACCATTGGGCCCGGACGCGCACGCGCTCCAACATGACACCCGCGCCGCAATCGCGGCCGCGATCGGCATTGGTTACGGCCCGATGATTGCCGCGTGTCTGATCAAACTGGAACGCGAATCCGGCATCCATGACGTGCGCGCCACCGGCGGCGGCGTCGAGCTGCTGCTGCGCTCGAATGTGGTCCGCGCCAGCGATCTGCGCGCCAATTTAGTACTGGATGGAATGGCGCTGCTCGCGGACGGCTGAGCCGAAAAATCACCGTGCGGGCGGACTTGCCGCATGCGGTTCGCTTCTACAGTGCGCTTCGCTTATAAAGTGCGCCAAAGCCATTCGCTCGGAGTTGTCATGCCCGCAATCGTCACGTCGCCTCGTCACGCCCGCATCGCCTTCTCGGACGGTACCGTCTATCGCGGCAACAGCGTCGGCGCGGCCGGCACCGTCGGCGGCGAAGCGGTGTTCAACACCGGCATGACCGGCTATCAGGAAGTGCTGACCGATCCCAGTTATCGCGGCCAGATCATCACCATGACCTATCCCGAAATCGGCAATTACGGCGTCAATCCTGATGACATGGAAAGCGACCGCGCGCAGTGCGCCGGCTTTGTGATGCGTGCCTGTTGCCCGGTGCCGTCAAGCTTCCGCGCGGTCGAAGCCTTGGGCGCGTTCCTGGCCCGCTCGGGCATCGTCGCGATCGACGATGTCGATACCCGCGCGATCACACGCAAACTACGGCTGTCCGGTGCGCAGAACGCGGTGATTTCCAGCGAAGACTGGAGCGACCGCGAATTGATCGAGCGCGCCCGCGCCACGCCGTCGATGGCCGGCCTGGATCTGGCCAGCGATGTCGGCACGCAGTCCGTCTACGAATGGCGCGAAGCCAGCAGCGCCTCGACTTTCGGCTCGTTACCGTTCGCTGGTTTCGAGATGCCGAAATTTTCGCGCCAACCGCACGTGGTCGCGATCGATTTCGGCATCAAGCGCAACATCCTGCGACTGCTGGTTGGCTGCGGATTCAAAGTGACGGTGGTGCCGGCATCGACCAGCGCGGCCGACATTCTGGCGCGCAAGCCTGACGGCATCTTCCTATCCAATGGCCCCGGCGATCCGGCCGCGGTCACTGCCGGCATCGCCACGGTGAAGGCGCTGATCCAAACCGATTTGCCGATTTTCGGTATCTGTTTGGGTCATCAGATCCTGGCGTTGGCCTACGGTGCGCAGACCTACAAATTGAAATTCGGCCATCGCGGCGCCAACCATCCGATCCAACGCCTGCGCGACGGCGTGGTCGAAATCGCTTCGCACAATCACGGTTTCGCCGTCGATCCCGCGACGCTGCCGGCCGGCATGCAGCAAAGTCACGTCAACCTCAACGACCAGACCTGCGCCGGCATCAGTCACACCAACAAACGTCAATTCAGCGTGCAATATCATCCCGAAGCCGGCCCTGGCCCAGCCGATCCGCTGTATTTGTTTCGCGACTTTTCCGCGCATGTGGCTGCGCACCTCGCAACTTCACGCTGAGCTTTTGCTGCAACCGCAGTCAGTACTGAATCTTCATTGGCCGACCTGATTTCTCCGCGCACTCTTCATCCCGCACGCCGCAATCAGCACCGGAGTCTCCCATGTCCACGCAGACCAAATCGACCGCCATCCCCACGCTCTTCGGCGTCGCCTGGGAAGGCAGTTTGGAAGACGGCCGCGTGGTGCTGCTCGACCAAACCAAACTGCCGGGCGTGCTGGAATATCGCGAACTGACCGAACTCGAGCCGCTGCGTCAGGCAATCCTGGACTTGGTCGTGCGCGGCGCCCCGGCGATCGGCATCGCTGCTGCCTTCGGCATGATCATTCATCTGGCTCCTCGTGCTGCGCGGGCGGCCGACGCTGAATCGCTGCGCAAGGATTTCGCCCACGCGTTCGAGCGCTTGGTCAGCAGCCGTCCGACCGCGGTGAATCTGCGTTGGGCGCTTGAACGCATGCGCGATTGCTACGACCGCCACGCCGACCATCTGACCGCGCTGGAAATGGTCGCGCGGCTGTTGATGGAGGCGAAGCGCATCCAGCGCGAAGACCAGGAGCTGTGCAATCGCATCGCCGAACACGGCGCCGCGCTGCTGCCCGTGGGCGGCTCGATCTACACCCACTGCAACACCGGCGCGCTGGCTACCGGCGGCGTCGGCACGGCCTTGGGCGCGCTGATGCTGGCGCATCGCCAAGGCAAAGGCATTCGCGTGATCGCCGGTGAAACCCGGCCTTTACTGCAAGGTTCGCGCCTGACCGCGTTCGAGCTGCAGCACGCCGGCGTGCCGGTGACGCTGTGCACCGACAGCATGGCCGCCAGCCTGATGGCGCGCGGCCACGTGCAGGCGGTGATCGTCGGCGCCGACCGCATCGCCGCGAATGGCGACACTGCAAATAAGATCGGCACCTACGGCCTCGCGGTGCTGGCCCGCCACCACGGCATCCCGTTCTATGTCGCCGCGCCCTACACCACGTTTGACCTCGCGTTGCCGGACGGCGACGGCATCGAAATCGAAGAGCGCAAAGCCGACGAAGTGCGCCGGCCGCTGGGCGTCGCGTTTGCGCCGGCAGATGTCGCGGTCGCCAATCCCGCCTTCGACGTCACGCCCGGTTGGCTGATCACCGCGATCATCACCGAGCGTGGCATCATCAATCGTCCGAACCGCGCCCGCGTGGCCAAACTGATGGCCAACGACCGCAGCGAACCCGCGGTCTGATGGACGCCCCGGGCCGCGTTGACGAGCAGCCCGGCCAGGTCCGCCTCGCCCCGGGAATTTGGGCGCCCGATGCCGCCTTCACCTTCACGCAAGTCGCCGCCGGCGGCCCCGGCGGCCAGCACGCCAACAAAACCGCGACCAAGGTCGAACTTCGCCTGCCGATTGCCGCCATCGTCGGCCTGACGCCCGCCGCCGGCGTGCGCCTAGAACTGCTAGCCGCCAGTCGCGCCATCGACGGCGAAATCCGCCTGGTCTGCGACGAAACCCGTTCCGCCCGGCAGAACCGGTCACTGGTCATCGAACGTCTGTGCGAACTGGTCTTGGAAGCCCGCATCATTCCCAAAACCCGTCGCCCAACCAAACCCAGTTGGGGCTCGCGCCAGCGCCGCTTGGAAGGCAAGTCGCGTCAGGCTGATCGCAAACGCGACCGCCGCCCGGGCGACGAAACGTAGAGCCGTTGTTTTGAACGGCCTTTTGATGTGTTTGTTTTTCCACGACCAGCCACGCGCCTTCACGGGTTTTGAAATGCCTCAGCGAACGCGGCCAATTCGCGCGCCGACATGCCCAGGCTTGTACCGACCGCGCGCCACGCGCTGACCGCGGTGGTGACTTTGCGCAGGATGGTGGTGCAGCGCGCGGTGGTCATGCGGCAGTAGGGCGCGATAGAGCGCAGGGCGTCGATCGATGCGGCAGGGCCGGTGTCCGGTGAGATCCAGGTTTTCAGTTCGCGCACGCGGTCTGGAAAAGGATTGAGGTCGAAGGCCGGCGCCAGTCGCCACTGTCCACCGCCCACATGCAGAAAACCGTGATTGTGCAGGTGGTCGTCGACGTTGTTGATGGCGATTGAGAAAGCGATGCGCCGCCACAGCTCTTCAATGTCGGCCTGGGTCTGGGCGCCGTGGACGCGCAGCGCATCGACAATCTCGGTGTAGCTGTGCTCGTTCGGGTCATCGCGCTCGACGCCCAGCATGGTCGCGGCCGAGCAGTAGGGGATGCGGCTGCCGTCGGTGCGGCGGTCAAAGCGGCGGATCAGCGCTACCGGCATGCCGCCGCTATGGATCAGACGTGCCTCGGCGACGCGGATGCCGGCGCGCGCGGCCAAATGCATGGCCAGCACCTCGCCCTTAGTCACCGCGCGCTCGTCGGCGACGCTGGGAAACTTGCCGATGGCAAGCCGGCCATCGTCGTCGCGCACTGAGCATTTTGGACGTAGACCGCCAAGCGACGTGCCGCGCCCGCGCAGGTACTCCAGATCGCGAGCGGTCTCGGTGCTCATCTCTACCGCGCGCGAAGCGGCGAGCAGATGTCGGAGGTCGACCAGCGGCGGTGTCCGCCGCACGCTGCCATCATCACCGCCCTGGAAATGTCCGTGCTCGTCACGCAAACGCAGTGCGCCGATTCGCGATTCGTCGTCGACGGCCAGCAAGAAGTCGAGGGCGCCCAGCGTCGCTGATGTTGGTGCTGGTGCCGCTGGCAGCGCGATGCCGACGCCCTTTGCCAGTTCTCGCCGTTTTGCGTGGTCGCGCAGAATTACCCGACGGCCCCAGCCATCAGGTTCGGTGTCGGCGATCGCGCCATGAAACAGCGGACCATCGCCGCGGCGGGCGTGGAATTGGTACCCGCTCACCAGTGCAAGCCCTGGATCAATGGCGAAGCGTTCTGCGTCCGCGAGCCATTCCGGCGTATAGGCGAAGGCCGCGCTCTCGCGTCGTCCCTGACGGTCGTAACGCAGTTCGCCGATGAAATCAGACTGATTCAGAATGACGGCGATCTGGCGCCTCACGGCTCACCCGCGCGTCGGCGCGGCGGCACCACGCGCTTCGGCAGACGCTCTACCTCCAACAGCATGCCCTGCTCGTCACGGCGCTGATCGGCAAGCTCGGCGAGCGGCGCCCCTAATCCTAGGGCGAAGAACGTCTGGGCGTACGCACCCAGCGACACCGTGGGATCGCCGCGCTCGATCTTGAGGTACGTCGGCTTCGAAACGCCGACCCGTTCCAGCATCATCGCCACCGTCAATCGACGCCGGCGTCGGGCGATCGACAGATCAGCACCGAGTTTCACCAGTGAACGTCGCACCGGCGCAGGCAGTAACGCGGTAGAAGACTTCGTCATTGAAGGTCTTTTATAAATGACCGTATAGCCGACAAGGTAAATTATATTTTACCTATATTCACTACGCGGATTCCTTCGTCCAGGGCAGCGAACGCGGCCCCACCTCTGAAAAACCCTGAACGCCTCAGCCTATGCTATCCGACTGTATCCCCGGCGGCGCTGTTGGCGGTACGCCCGGCGGTACGCCCGGCGGTACGCCCGGCGGCGTCAGCGGCGTCTCGCTATCGAACACCCCGGACGCGGTTAGCGCCTGCCCCAACACCATTGCCGCCGCATTGGTGAGATTGAAAGAACGGATCGGGCCCAGCAGGGGGATGGTGATGGTGCGCGTCGGCCAGCGCGCGTGCCAGTCGGCGGGAAGGCCGCGGACTTCGTTGCCGAGGATCAGGACGTCGCCGCGCGTGTACGCGGCGCGGTCGAAACGCGCAGCGCCGAACTTCGTCACCAGCCACGGTTGGCGCTCGCCCAACCAC
>JBBROQ010000115.1:0-10126 GCA_038229115.1 Planctomycetota bacterium
ACCTTGAACGGCAACGAAATCAACGACGGCGGCAGCATCATCATACCCATCGACATCAAGCTACTGGAGATGACCATGTCGATCACCAGGAACGGGATGAAGATGAAGAAGCCCATCTGAAAAGCGGTCTTCAGTTCGCTGGTCATAAAAGCTGGGACCAGCGTTAGGAATGACACATCGGCGGCGGTACGCGGACGCGGCTCATTGGCCAAGTGGATGAACAGCGCGAGGTCGTTTTTGCGCGTCTGTTTCAGCATGAAATCACGCAGCGCGCCCTGTGCATTGGTCAGCGCCGCCTGCTGCGAAATGGTGTCGTTCATGTACGGCTGCACCGCCTCGGTGTTCAGGCGCTTGATCGTCGGGGCCATGATGAACATCGTTAAAAATAGCGCGAGACCGAGCATCACCTGATTCGGCGGCAGGGTCTGCGTGCCCAAGGCCCGACGCACAAAGCCCAGCACGATGATGACGCGCGTGAAGCTGGTCATCATCATGATGAACGCCGGCGCGATCGACAGCACGGTGACAGTCAGCAGCAGCATCACCGGCGTGCTGAGTCCGCCTTTTCCGCCAGCGCCTGGCGCGATCGAGATGGTCACGCCCGGCGCGATGGTCTGCGTCAGAGGCGCAGGAGTTGCCGTTGTCGCGGGAAGTGCCGGCGTGCGCAGCGTCGCATCGCTGCCGTCGGCGGTGGTGGTCGCGGCGGTCGCAGTCACCGTGTCGGCCGGCGTCACCTGATCGGCGTTGAGCGCGCCGGCAGGTGTTTCCACGCTTGGCGCGATGAGTTTGGGTGGCGCGGGTGGCGCATCGCCGTCGGCCGCGTGCACGCACAGCACCAATGCAATAAGCAGCAGCGCGCGCAGGAACCTCACGGCGCTTTCCCGGTCAGCTTCGACAACACCTGTTGGAAGCCGCTGGGCGCGGCGGGCGGCAATGCGGCTGACGCGTTCGGATCCACCGGCGGCAGCCGCTCGGCCAGCACGCTCGCCGGCAAGGTGGCGAGCGTGCTCAGTTCATGTTCGCCGATGCCGACCAGCACCACGTGTTCGCCGATGCGCACCAACGCCACCGAGCGTTTTGGCGCGATCGGAATCGACTCGATCACTTCCAAATGCCGACCGCGGCCCTGCACCAGCCGGCGCACGCCCAAGCGTTTCGCCAGATAACCCAGGCCGATCGCCAGGGCGACCACCGCCAATAACGACACGCCGACACTGGCCAATGAACGGCCCGCATTCGGCGTCGAAGCGGGCGCAGCCGTGACGCCGGGCGCGCTGCGATTCCATTCCGCATCGCTGATCAGGTCTTTCCCCGTCTGCGCTGCGGGCGCTGACACCGGCGCGGCCTCCTGCGCCCACGCGACGGGCTGCATGAACAGCACCACCATCAACGTCGCGAACCGCGACGCCCACGCCGACGAACGCCACAGGCTCAGGCTCGGAATCTCACGCATGACCAACCATCGGCGCACGCCGTGCCGAACCCGCCGGGCGGCTGACAGAACGTGCGCAGAACCTCAGTACGATTGCCGGTTGGCACAGGCGCTGCTAGCGTTCGCGATCGTGACCACGCCCGTACAGCAACGCATC
Source organism: Planctomycetota bacterium (assembly GCA_038229115.1). Taxonomy (GTDB): domain Bacteria; phylum Planctomycetota; class UBA11346; order UBA11346; family UBA11346; genus JBBROQ01. The sequence continues at coordinate 1,590 of JBBROQ010000115.1, forward strand.
CTCGTGACCCAGGCCGAACCCGGCATGGTTCTGGCGCGTCCGGTGATCTTGCCGAGCAAGCTGGTGCTGTGCGCAGAAGGCTCGGTTTTAACCGAGCCGATCATCATTCGCATCATGGCGCGCGGAGTGAAACGCATCGCCGTGGTCGGCCGGCATGCGCCGGACGTCATGCGTGACGATTACGCTACCGCGATGGCAAAACTGAAAACGCGCTTCACGCGCGTCCATCAAGTTCCGTTCATGGCCGGCATCGAACAGGTCATCGCCCGCGTCCTCGCCCGGCGCATGTCATGACGCTGCCGCTGCCCACCATCGGCGCGCGCATGGCCACGTTCAGCGCCACCACCTTCGATCGCACGCTGACCAAACTCGATTTGTTGGTGAACGAAGCCGAAGCGCCGGCTGACGTGGTGCTCGCGGTGATCGCGTCCGATCCGATGTTGACCGCAATCATTTTGGGCCAAGCCAACGCGACCCTGAACGGCCGCGAAGCCGCAGTCACGCGCCTGACCGACACGCCGTCGCGCATCGGCCTGGGCACGCTGTACGGCCTGTGCCGCGACGTGCTGCCGATTGCCGCCGACCGCCGCGCTGAACTCGGCGCGATCTGGGCATTGGCCAATGCCAGTTCAGCCATGCTGCGGGTGCTGGTGCGCGTCGCGGTGCCGACGGTGCGCGACAAATTCGACGAAGAGACGCTGCATGTTTGCGCGCTGTTGCACAACCTTGGCAGCGCGGTGGCGCTGATCAGTTTTCCGGATGAGCACCGCCGTACGGCGGCGCGCATGGATCAGGGCGACGGCCCGTATCAGCGCGTGCTGAAGGACGAGCTCGGCATGAACGCGCCCGAGCTCGGCTATTTGCTCGCGCGCACCTGGCATTTGCCGCCCACGATCGCTGCGTGCATCCGGCATCACCTGACGCCGACGCGCGCCGGCGACGCCGAAGCCGATTTGGTCGCGGCCATGCACGTCGCGCACGTGCTGACCCGCGGCTGCGGCTACTTGGTCGGCGCCGATCGCTGGATCGACCCGATCGACTCCGATGCGGTCGCGCGACTGAGCCTGCGTTTGGACGGGATCGAAACCGTGGTCGGCCGCTTCTTTGTCGAATTGGAGGAGCAGGAGCTGTACGAGGGCGCGCTGGGGAAGCCGCAGAGCTAACTACAGCCGGTCCTGCGGGAGTAGCTAATCCCGCGAGAGTGCCGCCGTCAGGTTCGGCAGGCTTGCCCGCAGGGCGACCATCCTAGGCTCCGCCGCCCGCCCCTGGCAGCGCCGACGCGGCGCGCGCGCCCCTCGTGATTTCCCCTGCACCGTGTGGGGGCAGCGCGGAGCGCGTTGTTGGGGGCGGAGCCCCTAACCGAAGAGGATTCATGACCGAAGCCGCTCCCGCCGTCAGCCGCCATTCGGCCGACGTGATGAAAAAACTGGTGTCGCTGTGCAAGAACCGCGGCTTCGTCTTTCAATCGTCCGAGATCTATGGCGGGCTGAAATCGGCCTACGACTACGGCCCCCTGGGCGCCGAACTGAAGCGCAACCTGATGGGCGAATGGTGGCGCGACATGGTGACCACGCGCGAAAACGTGGTCGGCCTCGACGCCTCGATCATCATGCACCCGAACGTCTGGCGCGCGTCCGGCCACGCCGCGGGTTTCAGTGATCCGCTGGTCGACTGTAAAGTCTCGAAGGAACGTTTCCGCGCGGATAAAGCCCCACGCCCCGCGGTCGGCAGCGAACTGCCCATCACCTGCCCGGACAAAGGCGTGGCGAAAGATTGGCAGGAACAGATCAGTAAAAACTTCGGCGTCGAACTGGAGCGTGATGGGAATGTTCTTCGTGGATTGCGAGCGGTCAGTGAAAACTTTTTCGCCTTCTTTCCAAAGGGAGCGCAGAGCGAAGCGAAAAATTGGCAATGGCGGGGTTATGTTGGGCCGACCTTCGGCTGTCCGTTTCTCACCGAAGAGAAGCAATTCAATTTGATGTTTAGAACTCAGCTTGGCGCAGTCGATATCGCGAACGACATCGCCGGTACAATTTCTGCGGTAGTTGGCGAAATCGCCAAAGAGGCCATAGCACTACAAGGAGTTGTTACGGCCAGTTTTGGTGAACAAAATTCTTCGGGAGAACTCCTAGCGTTTGTGGCCAAAAAGAAATTTCCTGAAGAGAGAAATGACTCGCCGCTGGCGAGGGCAATCGAAGAAAAAAGCTCAGTCAAAATTATTCGTGCAGTCATTGAAAAGCTTTCCGAGCCCACCCTCGCCTACCTCCGCCCCGAAACCGCGCAGGCGATGTTCGTGCAGTTCAAAAACGTGATGGATTCTGCCGGCTTGAAGCCGCCGTTCGGCATCGCGCAGATGGGCAAGTCGTTCCGCAACGAAGTCACGGTCGAACATTTCATTTTCCGCTCGTGCGAATTCGAGCAGATGGAGATGGAGTTTTTCTGCGAGCCCGGCACGCAGAAAGAGTGGATGGCGTTCTGGAAAGAAGCGCGCATGGCGTGGTGGCATCGCTACGCGAACTATCCCAACGACTTCAAATTCCGGCAGCACGCCAAAGACGAAATGGCGTTCTATGCCGACGACTGCTACGACGTCGAATATGCGTATCCCTGGGGCTGGGGCGAACTCGAAGGCATCGCCAGCCGCACCGACTACGACCTGACGCAGCATGAAAAGCACAGCGGGCAGAAACTGGAATATGTCGATCAGGAAAAAGCTGATCCGAAGACCGATAAGAAGCCGTGGAAATACAAACCGTACGTGATCGAACCCGCCGCCGGCGCCACCCGCGCGCTGCTGTGCTTTCTGTTGGATGCCTATCACGAAGAAGAACGCGTCACCGCCACCGGCGAGAAGGAAACGCGCACCGTTCTGAAACTGCATCCGCGTCTAGCGCCGATCAAATGCGCCGTGCTGCCATTGGTGAAGAAAGACGGCATGCCGGAAAAAGCCCGCGCGATCATCAGCGCGATGCTGAAGGCCGGCATCAATGCCAAGTACGACGAAAAACACTCGATCGGCAAACGCTACGCGAAGCACGATGAAATCGGCACGCCGTGGTGCGTGACCGTCGACGGTCAGACCCTGGAAGACGGCACCGTTTCTATCCGTGACCGCGACACGACCGAACAAATCCGCGTCACCGTTGACGCTGTTCTGGCCACGATCAAAGCGCGCCTCGAAGCTTAAGCGTCAGCGCGTCGGCGGTTTTTATGCCGCCGGCGTGAACGGCGCGACGTCCTCAGCCTTGTCTACATTGCGGCAGATCACGCCGGTAATGGTGCGCGCGATCATGCCGCCGAGCGTTTTGCCCGGCCCGAGTTCGAGGAAGCTGTCGACGCCCGCCGTCTGCATCGCCACCACCGACTGCGCCCAGCGCACCGGCTGCGTTAGTTGCGCTTCCAACAGCGCGGGGATCTCGGCCGCGCGCGTCACCGCGCCGGCGTGGACGTTGGTATAGACCGGCACCTGCGGATCGCGGAAGCGCGTCGCGGCCAACGCGGCGCGCAGCCGCTCGGCGGCTGGCGCCATCAGTTGGCTGTGGAACGCGCCGGCCACCGCCAACGGCATTGCCCGGCGAATGCCGTGGTCTTTGGCCAAGGCGACGGCGCGTTCGCACGCGGCCTTCGTACCCGAGATCACCACCTGCCCGGTGCTGTTGAGGTTGGCGACTTGCAGCACCTCGCCCTGCGCCGCGGCGTCGCAGAGTTTCTGCGCGCCGGCTTCGTCCGCGCCGATCAGCGCGACCATGCCGCTCGGCGTCATTTCGGCCGCTTCCTGCATCGCTTGGCCACGCAGACGCACCAGCTTCACCGCGTCGAGCGCGTCCAGCGCTCCGGCCGCGACCAACGCGGTGTATTCACCCAGGCTCAGCCCGGCCGCAGCGCTAAACGCTGGTAATTTCCCGGCTTCGCGCAGCGCCGCGAGCGCCATCAAGCTGCTGACCAAGATCGCCGGTTGGCTGAGATCGGTGCGGGTGAGATCGGCCTCTGGGCCGCTCGCGATCAGGTTCGTCAGCGACAGACCGAGCACCGCGTCAGCTTGTGCCAACAGAGCAGCGGCGGCCGGTGAGGAGGCGGCAAGCCCGGCACCCATGCCGACATACTGAGCACCTTGGCCGGGGAACACGAGGGCGAGGGACATGCGCTAACTCCAGGGCGCGCTGTCGTAGCGAAACCGCGCCGACGCGCCAGCCGCGCGCAGATTTTTTTCGCCCATTACTGGCGAAAAAGCGTGGTCGGATTCTTGCCCAAGAACACCGCGGCCGCGCCCAGCGTCGCGGCCAGAAACAGCATCGCCCAGGTCGCGAACGCACAGGCGATCGCCGGGCCGCTGCCCAGGACATTGACCAGGTCATAGATCACCCGCGTGATCGGCCAGAAATCGCGTTGCTGAGCAAGAATCAGCGAGTCGCTGACCTCCAACATCGAAAAGCTAAACGTCATTAGCGCGCCCGCGCCCAAACTGCCGGCGATCAGCGGCAGCGTGATGCGCCACAGTCGCCGCGCTGGCCCGGCCCCGCAGGCGGCGGCGGCTTCTTCATAGGTGACGCTGGCTTGACTGAGTCCGGCAGCGGCGGCGCGCAAAACATGCGGCAAACGCCGCACCGCGTAGGCGATGATCAGCAGCGGCACCGGATTCACGAACGGATCCAACAGCGCGCGCAGCACCGGATGCGCGTAGGCGAGGCCCAGAAAACCGATCGCGAAAATCACGCCGGGCACCGCCAACGGAATCATCGCCAAGGTGTCCAGGACGCGCCAACCCAGCGGCCGCCAACGCACCGAACTCCACGCGATGAACAGCCCTAGCGCGACCGCCAGCAGCACCGCGCCGGCGCTATACAGCAGGCTGTTGATGATCCCCGGCACCACCTGCGGATGCGAGAGCGCATCGCGCCAATGCTGCAACGTGTAGGCGCCGGGTGAGAGCGTCTGATACCAGTCGTGGCTGAAGGCCATCAACACCACGATCAGATGCGGCGCGATCGCCCCGAGGATCAGCAGCAGATACGGCAGCCACGCGCCGAGCGCCTTCCAACCACGCAGCGGAATCGCGGCACTCGCCAAACCGCCGGCACCGGCGCCACGGCCGACGCTGGCGTTGCCATCGGCCGGGAACAACACGCGCGACAGCAGGTACAGCCCCGTGGCAACCGTCAGCAGGATCACCGCCAACGCGAATGGCATCGGATTCGATGCAAGGTCGGCCACGCCCGCAAGAATCTGCACCGGCGTCGCGCGGTCGAAGCCCAGCATCAGCGGCGTGCCCAATTCGGTGAAGCTCCACACGAACACCACAATCGCGCCAGCGAACAGACCCGGTCGCACGAGCGGCAGGATGATGCGCCAAAACACGGTGAAACGCGAGGCGCCCGCCGCGCGCGCGGCTTCGAGTAAGGTCGGATCCAAGCGCGCGAACGACGCCGCCAAACTCAGATACAAAATCGGATACAGCCCCAACGCCTCGACTACGCACACGATCGCGAAGCGATGTTCACCCAGCCAATCCGGACCACCGCCGACCGCGCACACGCCCCAATGCGCCAGCAACGTATTCACCACGCCATAACGCCCGAGCAGTTGGAACACGCCCAACGCGCCGACAAACGGCGGCAAAATCAGCGGCGCCAGCAACAGTGCCTCGGCGAAACCCTGACCACGGAAACGCACGCGCGCGCCGAACCACGCCAACGGCACCGTCATCGCCAAACTCAATACGGTGGTCACCGCGGCGATCGCGAGGCTGTTGCGCAAACCTTCACGATACACCGGATGCGCCAGCGCTTCGTACAAAAACGCCGGGCGCAGACCTTGGCTGAGCGCGATCGCCAACGGGCCGAGCACGAACAGCAGTAGAAAGCCCGCGGTCAGCGCGAAGCCGCTCCACAACAGCACGCGATTCATCGGCCAGCCTTCGCCAAAGTTTCGGCATCGCGGTACTGCGTCTGCGCGGTGGTCGTCCACGCGCGCAACAAGCGCAGCGACGCCGGCGGCCCCGCGGCCAACGCGTCGCGCGCCGCGGGTGCGTCGGCATACGCGCACGGCAACCAACAGAACGCGCGCCACGCTTCCGGCACCCGGTCCGGTCCGCCAGCCGCGATGATCGCCAACCACGCGCGCTGGAGTTCATCGCGCGGATCGAGCATCACCGCCTTGCACAGCGGGCCGATGAGCGGGTACAGCTTTGCGCTCCACTGTGGTCGATAGGTGAACTGCGCCGCGAGCGCGAACGGATCGGCCGCGGCGTCGGACATGCACGCGCGATCGTCGGCGGTGTACACATCGCGCCGCACCGCTAGGCGATGCAGCGTCCAGCGTGTCGGTCCGCCGGGCGCGCCGACGCGATAGGTCCACAACCGCTGGCCGGCCGGCGACAGCACGAAACGCATGAAATCTACCGCAAGATCGCGATGTGGTGCGCCGCGTAAGAGTGCGATCGGATCAGCGGACACCGAGGTGCCACCGACCGGTGCGACGAAGCGCAGACGTGGTGAGCCGCCGCTTTCCAGCGCTGACCATTCGGCCTCGGCACGGGCGTGGAAATCAATCGCGGTGCCGGCAGTGGCGTCGCCACGAACCACATCACGCGTCGCGCGACTAGCGCCGTCAGTGATCGCGCGCGCGTTGCCGACCATGCGCTTGAGCAACACCAAGCCGTCGCTCCAGCCGGCAGCTTTGTCAGCCTCACTACGCTTGGCCATCTGTTCTTGAATGATGCGCTCGAAGGTCGTCACCACCGCGGCGGAACGGGTCGGATCGGCGATCGTCAGTTGCTTGGCGAAACGCGCCGCGCCGAGGTCGTCCCACTGCGCCGGCGGCGTCGCGTCCGGCAACAGCGCCAGCGCGTCGGGATTCCAGCAGATGCCAAAAGTACTGAAACAGACGCCGTAATAGCGGCCTTTGGCGTCGTACACGGTTTCGCCGCTGAGCGTTTGCGGGATCACGTCATCGCGGAACCAGGTCGGTTCCAACGCCTGCAAACCAGCGTCGACCAAGTAGCCCTTATCGGCCAACTGCCGGTGCGGAAATTCGCCGCCGCCCCACAGCAGATCCAAACCGATGCCGACATCCGAGCTCAGGAACGCTGCGCGTTCTGGCGTGGTCGCGGGAAGTTTCGCGTCGTTGAACTGTTTGGGATTCTTCAATTCCGGAAACCGCGCGCGGACTTCGCCGGCGAAGCGGCTGTCGAGATAACGCGTGATGTCGGCGGTGCCGCCCGGCGTGCGCCAATCGATCGACACGGTGACGCCGTGCGTGCGCAGTTCCCACGCGGCAAACGCACGCTCGAATTCAGACCGCGTCGATTCGCCGTGCGGCGTGATGATGATGAGCGTCGCGGTTTTTACCGCGATTTCGGCATGCGCGGGACGCTGAGAAACTGCGGCACGCACCGCGATCGGCAGCGCCACCAATGCAGCCAACAGCGTAATCGCGAAAAGTTTCAGCACGCGATCACGACGCCAGCACCACGACATCATCCGGTGCGATGCTGAGCGTCAGCGCCGCGCCGGGCGCACGCAGCGGCGGTGCTGCTTCATGCACGGTCAGCGCGGTGTCGCCGACACGCACGCGCCAGTGGCCGCTGGCGCCCAGAAAACTGCCGCCGTCAAGCACCGCGTTCAGCGGGTTTGGCCCCACGCCGATGCGCACCCGTTCGGGGCGCACGCACACCGTGCACGCGGCACCGATCGCGAGCGCGACCGGCACCAACGACGTCACCAATTCGCCTGCCGCGGTGCGCACCCGATCCCGGGCCAGCACCGTCGCCGGCAGCAAGTTTGCTTCGCCGACGAACTCAGCGACCGCACGAGAAGCAGGGCGCTCATACAGTTCGCGCGGTGTACCAAGCTGCGCGATCCGCCCGCGATCCATCAGCGCAATGCGGTCGGCGGTCGACAGCGCTTCGGCCTGATCGTGGGTGACGTACAGCGCGGTGACGCCGGCGTCTTTGCACACCCGGCGGATCTCGCTGCGCATCGCGGTGCGCAGGCGCGCGTCCAGATTCGACAACGGTTCATCCAACAGCAGCACCGCCGGCCGCACCACGATCGCGCGCGCCAATGCCACGCGTTGCTGTTGGCCGCCAGACAACTCGGCGATGCGCCGCGCGCCGTAGCCACTGAGTTCGACCAACGCCAAGGCTTCATCGACCCGCTTGGTTTTTTCAGCCTTTTCGATGCGGCGCACGTCCAGGCCGAAGGCGATATTTTCCGCCACCGTCAGATGCGGCCACAGGGCGTAGTTCTGAAACACCATGCCGATGTCGCGTTGTTCGGTCGGCACTTTGGTGACGTCACGCGCGTCAAAGTGCACGCTGCCGGCGTCGGGCGTCAGGAACCCGGCGACGGTTCGTAAGAGCGTGGTCTTGCCGCAGCCGCTGCCACCGAGCAGGAAAAACAGCTCGCCCGCGGCGACCTCCAGATCGATACCGTCGAGCACGCGCGTGCGCCCGTCATAACTTTTGCAGACGCTGCGGATCGAGACGGCGACGGCCATGCGGCGCAGCGTTGCGGCCGTCGCGCTGACGCAACGCGGAG
>JBBROQ010000116.1:0-9921 GCA_038229115.1 Planctomycetota bacterium
GAGCTGGGCGCTGCGGTTGGCGCTGTGGTGGGCAATGGCGCTGCGAACGCCAAGACTGATGACGAACGCGGGCTGGGTCTTAGCACCAAGGATCTGGTGCATCCGGTGGTCAGTTTCTTCGCTCCCAAAGAAGCGCAGCCGTTCCTGGAAAAACCGCGGTTTTTCAAAGCGTTCCCGCTCGACATTCCACTCGTTAAGGCGGACGCCACCGCGACCAAGCCGGCTACGCCAGACCCGAAAACCGACGCTTCGGTCAAGGCTGCCGAACCAGTCGGCAGCGTGGTGCTGCGTTATGCCGATGGACGCACGGCGCTGGCTGAACGCGCGGTCGGTCGCGGCACCGTGCTGTTGTTCACCAGCGCGGTCAGCCGCTCATGGAGCGACCTGCCGTTGCGCCCGGCGTTCCTGATGCTGCTACGTCGAGCGGTGCAGCAGGCGGCGCTTGGCAATCAGCCGCGCCTGAACGCGCTGGTGCATGAACGTCTGGTGCGTGCATTTCCGGCGCGCGTGGCCGGCACCGTGTTTGCCACCCGCGATCCGCGCGGCACCACCGGCAAAGCGACCGCGGTGCTGACCGCCAACAACGATGCCGCGCAGGTCGACGTCGACGACACGCCGTACGCCGGTTTCTATCAGCTGACCGGTGACAAATCCGTGCTGTCGACGGCAGTGAACGCGCCCAGCGACGAGGCCGACTTGGTTACTCTTAGTGCCGAACAATTGCGCACGCGGTATCCCGGCCTGCCGTGGGCGTTCCTGGGCGCGTCCGACAATCTGGCCCAGGCCGTGACCACCCAGCGCAGCGGCATCGAGCTCTGGCCGTGGCTGTTAACTCTGGCGATTTTTTGCCTGCTGGCCGAGATGTTACTGGCGATGCTGTGGGGCCCGAAGGACGTGCATGGCGAAGCCGCGCCGCGCCGAGCTTCGCTGACCCATACGGACACGATGCAGGGCAAGGCCGCCATGCAGGATGATGAGGCGGCATGATGGACTGGTTCCTGCGTTTATTGCTGATGCGCGATGTGCTGGGCGACCAAGGCTCGGTGCACTGGCCGCCGCATTTCCCGGCACTGAGCACGCCGCTGATGAAGCTGGTGTTCGTGGCCGCGGCGGTGGCCTGCGCGGTGTTGATTTGGCAGGTTTACAAACGTGAGGCGGCGTATGTCCCGCTGGCGCGCAAACGACTGTTGGGCGGTTTGCGTTTTGCCTCGGTGTTGGTGCTGCTGTTCATTCTTACTGGCGCATATTTGAACGTGACCCGTAGCGAAGATACCAAAGGCACGCTGCTCTTTTTAGTCGATCAAAGCCAGTCGATGGCGTTGGTCGATCGCCGTACTGAGGCCAAAGACATTGGCGACGCCAAGGCGATCTTTGGCACCATTGAGGCCGACAAGCTGGCTACCACGGCGACGCGGGGCGAACTGGTCAAGCGCGCGATGGCGAATCCCACGCTTAGTTTGCTGCCGAAACTGGCCGAGCATTTCCGTATCGACGCGTTCACCTTTGGTCAGTCGGCGGGCGTGGCGCCGTTCACGTTATCTGCGACTGACGGCGGGCAGGCCAATCCTGCCGGCGCGTTCGCGACGCTGGCCGCGCCGGCTGAAACCGCGACGCAGTTGGGTCCGGCGCTGTCGGACGCGGTGCGGCGCAATCGCGGGCGCAAACTGGATGGCGTGGTGGTGTTCACCGATGGCGGCGCCAATCGCGGCGATGATCCGTTGGAACTAGCCAAGCATCTAGGCGTGCCGGTGTACGCGGTCGGCGTTGGCCTGCCGCAGGCGAAGGATTTGGAAGTGCCGTTCATGTTTTGCGAGAACGTGCTGTTCAAGGGCGACAACGTGCAGGTGACGGTGCGCGTGAAGCAGCGCGGTTATGCCGGGCGATCGGTGAAGCTCACTATTCGGCGCGAAGAGCAGGGCGTCCGCGATGGGCAAATAGTGAAGGAACAGACCGTTACCCTGGGCAATGATCTCGAAAGCACGCACACGATCATCATCAACGCGGATAAAGTCGGCGTTTTCACCTATTCCGCCACGGTCGAGGTCCAGGCCGACGAGGCCAATCCGGATAACAACCGTCGCACCCGCAGCGGCGTGCGGGTGATCGACCGCAAGATCCGCGTGCTGTTGGCCGACGACAGTCCGCGCTGGGAATTCCGCTTTATCAAAAGCGTGCTGGAGGCCGACAAGCAGCGCCTGAACCCAAGCTGGCTGCTGCGTAGTGCCGATCCGGGCGGCGACGGCCAACTGACCGCATTCCCGCCGCGCCCGCAGGATCTGCGTCCGTACGACGTCATCATTCTCGGCAACCTCAGCGCCGACGTGTTCACTCGCGATGAGCTCAAGGCGCTTGCCGACTGGGTGCAGAACGAGGGCGGCAGCTTGATCTGCATCGCCGGACGGACGCAGATGCCGGACCGGTACAAAGGCACGGTTCTGGAAGATCTGCTGCCGATCGAGTTCGAACCACTGGGCGTGTATACCGTCGACGATGAACTGACGCGGACGCTGAAACAATCCTGGCGGCCGATGTTGACGCCTGAGGGCAAGGCGTGGCCGGCGCTGCGCCTGGCGGTCGATGCGACCGAAAACGATACGCTGTGGGCGAAGGCCGAGCCGTTCTTCTGGTGCTATCCGGTGACCAAACTGAAACCGGGCGCGCAGGTTTTGATCGCACATCCGGATCGCCGCCTGGCCGATGGCCCGCTGCCGGTGATGGCCAGTCAGCGCGTTGGCAAAGGCCAAGTGCTGTGGTTGGGCGCGGACGAGACCTGGCGTTTTCGCCACGAACCCGGCGCGGCCGCGCACCGGCGGTTCTGGGGGCAGGTGGTCACCACGATGGCGATGACGCACCTGATCGGAGGCGCCAGTCGCATCCAGATCGAGACCGACCGGTCAGAATATGCCGTCGGCGATCAGGCGCAGGTGATCGCACGAGTGTACGACAAGAACTATGTGCCGGTGACCACCGACACGGTCACGCTGCAAATCGAGAAAGACCTGACCCGCGAACAGGCGACCTTGACCAAGAAACCGAACCAGCCCGGCGTCTACACCGGCACCTGGCCGGCCTCGGCCGAAGGTCGGTTCCGCATGACGCTGCTGAACGAGACCGAAGGCGAAGCCGTGGTCACGGTCGCTGCGCCGCAGTTGGAAATGGAAGATCCCGGTCTGCATGAGGCGCTGTTGAAGGAATTGGCCAGCACCACTGGCGGCAAGTTCGTCTACCTGCACCAACTCGATCAGCTGCGTGACGCCCTTACCAACCGTGATCGCGTCACCAGCGAACGTCGCGATGAAATCACCCTGTGGAATGCGCCCGGCGTGATGGTGGCTCTGGCGCTGCTGTTGGGCCTGGAGTGGTTCCTGCGCAAGCGGAGCGACCTGTTATGAGCTCTGACGTGCTGATCGAACGTCTGGACGCGGTCCGCCGCAGTTGGCGCGCGGTCGAGACCGTCACCGGCGTGCTGACCCTGGTGGCCGGCGTGCTGGCGCTGCTGTTGGCGACGTTCCTGGCCGATTGGTTGATCGTGGCCCCGATCATTACCGCGATGAGTTGGAACCAGATCGCACGCGCACTGTTGGACGTGGCGCTGCTGATGGCATTGGCGCAGGCGTTTCGGCGCTGGGTGTGGACCGCGATGGTGCGGGTCCGCAGCGATGACCGCATCGCGGTAGCGATCGAACGGCAGCATCCCGAATTGCGTTCGCGGCTGATCTCAACCATCCAACTTACGCGAGGCCACGACGCCGATCACGCCGAGAACGTTCAGTCACCGCAGGGTTCACGCGAACTGATCGCGGCGTTGGCAGAGGACACCTTGGTCGCGGTCGAGCCCTTGGACTTCGCCACCGTGATCGCGCGCAAACCGCTTAAAAATGCGGCGTTATATGCCGCTGGCGCAGTGTTGGTGGCAGTGGCGCTGTTGGCGTGGCGGCCGGATTACGGCCTGGCGTTCGCGCGTCGGTTGATGTTGGCGCGCATCGATTACCCGACCGCGACTCGGATCCTGAGCGTGACTGCCAACGGCAACATCCCGCACAGCAGCATAGAAGTGCCGCATGGCGACGCGCTGACGATTGAGATCGAATGCGATCCGACTGGCGTGTTGCCGGAAGTCGCAGAGCTCAACGCCCGTGTCACAGCCACCGGCAAAACCGTTGCGTACCGGATGGACCGCATCACTGATCCGCATGACGCCCAAACCGGCACCGATACCCGCAAGGGTGGCGTGTTGTATCGGGCCGTAATCGACCACGTGCTTGATGACCTTGAAATTCGTCCGACCGCCAATGACGCGCGCTGGCCCGATTGGATTCCGGTGCGCGCACTGGCCCGGCCCGCGGTCAAAAATCTCAGCCTGACCCTGGCCTATCCCGACTACCTAAAACAGCCGACTGAAACCACCACCGTCGGCGATCTGAGCGTACCGGTCGGCACCACCGTCACCGTTCACGCTGGGCTGACCCGCGCGGTGGCCACCGCCGTGATCGCGCGTCGCGCCGGGGATAAGGATCTACCTGCCACGGCGATGACGCTGGATGCGGCGCAAACCGCGGCCACCGGCAGCTTCGTGGTCAGCGCTGATGGTTCGTATCGCCTGCAACTGAAGACCGCCGATGGCCTCGACGATCCGTCGCCGGTGGCCTACACCATCACCGCGTTGCCGGATCAGGCACCCGCGGTGCGCATCACTTTTCCCGCGACCGACAAAGTCGTCACCCGTTTTGCCGGCTGGCCGATCCGCTTTAGCGCCCATGACGATCATGGCCTGAGCGGCGCGTGGCTGCGCTGGCGCGTGCAGACCACGGGCAGCGATACGGCTCTTGCTGCGGGTGCCAGTTCCGATGCGACTGACGACGTTGGCGCGCAGGAACTGGCGCTCGCTGGACTCAGCCTGGATGGCACCGCGAAGGATCTTGAGGCCGCTGTGACCTTCGACCTGCGCATCGTCCCCGACCTCGAAGCCGGTCAGCGGGTCGAATACTGGATCGAGTGCGCCGACAACCGCCCAGCAGCTGGCGATGCGCGCGGCGCGCGCGGCCAAAGCACCCGCTACAGTTTCCAGATCGTCGACGCCGCCGCGCTGGAAGAGCAGATCACCCATGACCGTCAGCAGGTGCTCAGCAATCTGCGTGACCTCCAGGACAAGCAGGACCAGGCGCAAAAGAACGTCGAGAACCTGCAGCGCGACCTGGAACTGACGAAGCCGACGCCCGTGCCCACGCCGAAAAAGCCTTAAAAAACAACGTTTGGAGCTCGACATGCCTCAGCACGTTCAATGGATCACCTGCCAGCCGCGCCACCTGCGTCAGCCGCGCCTGCAAAGCCGTCTGTTGCTCGCCATCGCGCTCGCCACGGCGGTGGTCGGCGGGGCATGTGCCAGTGAGGCCAAGGTCGCTGCCACGGTCGAGGCCAAACCCGATTTCGACCGCACCGTGCGCGCCGAAGAAGCGAATCAGAAAGGCATCGTCTCGCTTACCGACAACACCAGTACGTCACTGACGCAGTTGATCGACGATTATCAGTACAACCGCCTTGGCACCGACGGCCAGGCCGAAGCCCTCGGCCAACTCAGCCAAGCCCTGACCACGCTCGCCAGCGGCACCGATCACGAAGCCATGACCGCGGTGATCGCGCGCTTGGGCGATGCCCGAGCCAAAGGCCCCGGCGCGGGTGCAATCAATGACCTGAAGGCCGCCGCAGCCAGCCAAACGCAGATCCTTGGCCAGCTTGATCAACTCGCCAACGGCGCGGAAAAAAAGTTTGGCCACATTGCTCGACGCGTTGACCTCAGCGGGGTAGTGCGGACGCAGACGCAATTGAAAGCCGACACCGCGCGCTTGGCCGATGCGACCTTGGGCAAGTCGGCGGGCGAACTTACCGCGCAGGAAAAGGCCGAAGCTGACCGCATCGCCGGTGCGCAGGCGGGCTTGGCCAAGGCGCTTGACGGCAAACGTGATGAATTGAAGGCCGCGGCGAAAGCCTCGGCCGGCACTGATCCAGCGCAGGCCAATGCCTTTGAACAGGTCGCGGCAACGTTGGAAAAAAGCGAGCTTAAGAACGCCATGGCCAATGCCGCCGACAACGTCGCCGGCAACCGCCTGGAAGCGGCACAGGATGAACAATCCACGGCCCTGAAGGCCCTGGCCGCCGCACAGGCACAAATCGACCGCGCCAGTGGCCGCGATGACGCCAATGATGCTGAAAAATCCGGCATGCCCTCAGTGGCGCAGCTCGAAAGCGATTTGGCTGCGTTGGCCGCCGCACGTGAACAGCAGGAAGCTATTCTGGCCGCGGCCAAGGCGCTTGACCGCAACAGCACGCAGCAGGAATTCAACGCGCTGCAAGCGGCCGAGGCCAGCGTGCGCAGCGCACTTGATGATCAGGCTCCAAGCCAACCCAAGAGCGGTGCGGCGGAACCCGCTGCCGACAGCCCGGAATCCGCGGCGGCCGCCGCCGAAGCCGCCGCCGGTGCCAAAGCAGACGCCAAGAGCGGTGCCAAACCGTCCGCGAAGGGTCAGAAAGGCGCGGCCGGTGCAAAGAGCGCGCCGAAGCCCGCCGCGGGTAGCAAGAGCAGCGGCGCCCCGGAAAGCGACCAGTCAGCCGCGGATAGCGCGACTGAAAGCGCAGCAGAAAGCGCCGCCGCTGCCGAAGACGCGCTCGGCCGGATGTCGAAGGACGACGCCGTTGCCGCGATGGAAAAAACCCTGAGCGCGTTGCGAGCGGCCGAAGCCGCGGGCAAAAACGCGCTGGCCGCCGCCACTGGCATGTCGCCTGAACTCGCGGCCTTGGCCGCGGCCCGCGCGCAGGTGGCGAACTTGGCCACGGAGCAGAAGGGGTTGCTGGACGCGACTGCGGCGGCGGCGAGTGCCGCGGCCGCCAGTCCGTCCGCTGCGCCATCCGCGGCCGCAGAATCGGCGTTGGCTGAAAAGATGGCGGCGATGGCGGCGCAGACGCCGGGCATGCAGGCCGCGGCCTCGGCCGCCAGCGCTGCGGCCAAGGCCCTGGGCGCAAAAGACAATGCCAGCGCCGCCAGCGCGATGGCCAGTGCGATGGCGGCTATGGCCAGCGCGCAGGCGGCCCTGGATGCGCAATTGGCGGCCGCGGCCAGCACTGCTGACAGCGCCGAAAGCCAGAGCCCTGGGAAGGACGGTCCGCCGTCGTCGAAACCGGGCCAGCCCGGTCAGTCTGGGAAACCAGGTCAGCCAGGAATGCCAGGAAAGCCCGGCCAACCTGGTTCGCCTGGGAAACCTGGCCAACCACAGCCGGGTCAGCCAGCGAGCGGCGACAAGGCGCAGGCCAGCAACAGTTCGGGACAGGGCGGCGCGCGCAAATCGGATGAGGGCGGCCCGGCTTGGCAGACCGCATTACCGGTTCGAGAGCGCGAAGTGCTGGCGACCAGCGCCACGGAGAAGTTCCCAGTGCGCTATGACGACGCGTTGGGCGCATATTACCGCGATCTGGCGGCCGGTGACAAAGGCCCGCACCGGTGATCGACCGAGCCGTGTTGCTGCCGTTGCTGATCCCGCTGCGGGTATTGGCGCCGCTCTTGGCAGTGATGTTGAGCATGGCGTCATTCGCGCGCGCTGCCGATCGCGATGACAGCTTGTCGCCGGAAGGCGTGAACGCGGTTAAACGCGGCCTGACCGCGTTGGCCATCACCCAGCGTCCGGATGGTTCCTGGCCGGGCAGTTTCGGTGGCACCACCGGCATCACCGCGGCCTGCGCGATCGGGATGATGGCGCAGGGCCAAGTTCCGGGTGAAGGCGAGTTCGGCCCGGTGGTGGCGAAGGCGCTGGGCTTCCTGGTGAAGTCCGCGCGTTCCGATGGTCTGATCTGGCGCCCCGGTTCGCAGGGTGGGCCGATGTATCACCACGGCCTCGCGACCTTGGCCCTGGCCGAGGCTTGGGGCATGAGTCAGGACCGCAGTCTGCGCGACGTGCTCAAGCGCGCGGTCGATCTGATCATCGCGACCCAGAATGCGCAGGGCGGCTGGCGCTATGAAGCGCGCATCAGCGATGCGGATCTGTCGGCGACGGTGATGCAATTGATGGCGCTGCGCGCGGCCAAGGACGCCGGCATCGCCGTGCCGAAGGAAACCATCGATCTCGGCCTGAGCTATGTGAAGTCCTGCCACAACAGCAAAAACCAGGGTAAAGACGGTGGTTTTGCTTATCAACCAGGACAGGCCTCGGGCTTTGCACGCAGCGGTGCCGGTATTTTGTCGTTGCTGGTCTCTGGGGATTACAAGTCAAACGAGGTCAGCGAAGGCGTCGCGTATCTACTGCAATTCCGACCCGTCGGTCAGTCGGATCCAGGCGAGGAGTATTGGTTTTACGGCATGTATTACGCCACCAACGGGCTGTATCAGGCGCAGGCATTGGGCGCGGCCGGAGCACGCGCTTGGCGTGCGTGGTGGCCGGCGATCACCGCCGAGCTGGTGAAGCGTCAAGATCCCCGCGGATTCTGGTCTTGGCAGCAGGACCAGTATTCGTCCGCGATGGCGCTGATCATCCTGGGCGTGCCGAATCGGTATCTGCCGGTGTACCAGCGATGAGTCCGTCAGCGATGCACGGGTTGGTGCTCTGGAGGCTGCGCGCTGTCGTGCTCTGCACGCTGGTATTTTCAGGCGCCTCTGCCGCCGACTCGGCGCGCATGCTGACGGCTAGTGGTGCCTGGACCAACGGTGCGCCGGTGTTCGCCAGCAGCGGCGACAGTCTCGACATCGGTGGGCCGGTTTTGTTCACGCAGTTGCTGGCCGCATCGATCCCCGGCGATGCGGCCGAGCGTCTGGAGCAGGGCTTTGCACTCCAGCAGGGCGATGTGCTGTGCGCGCAGGTGAAAAGCGTCCAGAACGGTCAGGTTGCCTACGTCAGCGCGCTCTTTGGCGCGCGCACTTGCCCGCTGACGGCGGTGCGCGTGTTGGCGTTGCAGCCGTGCGCACTGGTGGCGTTGGGCCTATCTGCGACGCCCGCTTTTTCTGGAGCCTTGCTGAAAAACGGCGACCGCGTCGTTGGCCAAGTGACTTTCATCAACGACGCCAGTGTTGGCATCAACAATGGCAAGCGCGTGGTGCAGGTGCCGCGGGCGCGCGTCCTGATGGTTCAACAGGCCGTCGTGGCCGGCACTTCAAGCACCACGCCCGGACTGCAGCTGCGCTTGGCCAACGGCGATCGGCTCACCGGCAGTCCTGCGGCGGGTGCTGCTGGCATGGTCGCACTCTCGACCGCCGCACTTGGCACGTTGACGGTGCCCACCGGGTTGGTGCGCGCGGCTTGGCGCGAGGACGCGACCTTGCTGCCGGTTAGCACGCTCACGCCGGTGGCGACCGCATTCACCCCGCGCTTCGATGAAACCACCGCGCTGGGCGTCGATCGCGCGCTCGACGGCGGCTGGCTGGAACTTGCGGGTCAGCGCTATGAACGCGGTCTGGCGCTGCGCGCCGGCATGCGCGTTGATTACGACCTGCCCGCTGGGTCAGAAACTTTTCTGGCCGAAGTCGGCGCCGCTTCCGGCACCATCACGCTGCGTGTGCTGGCTGACGGCAAACAGCTATACGACAGCGGCGAACGCGCCGCCGGCGCGCCACCCGCGACCATCAGCGTCGCCCTCGCCGGCGCGCGTCGCCTAACTCTGCAAACGCTGTCCGCGGGCAACGGCGTGGGCGTGTTCGGCTGGGCTTTTATCGCGAAATAGGCGTCAGCTGCGCGACCCATAACGCGTTCACATGAAGAACGCGCTGAGGCCGATGCCGGCACCGAACGCGCCGGTGGCTATGCCCATGAACCAAAATGGGCGCAGCTTCACTAAGATCGCAATTGAGCACAAAATCACGCCCATCTGCAACAACAGCGCGCCCAAATCGCAGCGATCATTGATCTTCAGGCTGTGGGTGGCCTGGTCGTGTACTTGCTTGGC
>JBBROQ010000117.1:0-9914 GCA_038229115.1 Planctomycetota bacterium
CGGTGGTCAAGCACAGCTATCTGGTGAAGAACGCGGCCGACATTCCGCGCATCATGAAGGAAGCCTGGTACATCGCGACAACTGGCCGGCCAGGTCCGGTGCTGATCGACCTACCGAAGGACATCACCCAGGGTCCATGCACTGCGCCGATGGTCGATACTGTCAATCTGCCCGGCTATGTGATTCCCGGACGTGCCAAACCGGAACTGATTAAGCAGGCCGCCGCACTGCTGGCGAAAGCTAAGCGGCCGGTCTTGTATGTTGGCCATGGCGCCGTGATCGCCGGCGCCGGCAAAGCGATCATGCAGTTGGCCGAGAAGATGGGCGCGCCGATCGTGAACACGCTCTTGGGCAAAGGCGCCTGTCCCGAAGACAGCCCGCTGCATCTGGGCATGTTGGGCATGCACGGCACCGCGTATGCCAATAAGGCGATCGCCAATTGCGATGCGATCATGGCCATCGGCGCGCGTTGGGACGATCGCATCACCGGCAAACTCAGCGAGTTCTGCAAAGACGCGATCAAGATCCACATCGACATCGATGTCGCCGAGTTCAACAAGATCGTGCGCCCGGATGTCAGTTTGGCGGGCGACGCGCGCTTAGTGATCGAAGACCTGCTACCGCTGGCAAAGAAGTGCGACACCGCCGATTGGTGGAAAGACCTCAACGGCTGGCGGAAGCAATATCCGCTGAAATACGCGAAAAAAGGCGGACTGCGCGCGCAATATGTACTGGACCGCTTGGATAAACTCGGCGGTCGTGACTGCATCATCACCACCGACGTCGGTCAGCATCAAATGTGGGCAGCGCAATTCTGCCTGACCACCAAGAACCGGCATTGGCTTTCCAGCGGTGGCGCCGGCACCATGGGCTTTGGCTTTCCGTCCGCGATCGGCGCGGCGATGGCCACCGGCAAGCCGACCTGGTGCGTGGTCGGAGACGGCGGTTTCCAAATGACGCTATGCGAGCTGGCCACCGCCGTGCTGCAAAAAGTCCCGGTGAAAATCCTGATCATTAACAACAGCTATTTGGGCATGATCCGCCAATGGCAGGAACTGTTCTTCGACAATCGGATCAGCGGCGCCGACCTCGAAGGCAACCCCGATTTCGTCAAGCTGGCCGAAGCCTACGGCGTCAAAGCCTGGCGCGTGAAGCGTGCCGGCGACGTCGACAAAGTGATGAAAAGGGCGATGGCCTACAATGACGGCCCGTGCCTGGTCGAAGCTGAAGTGGTGAAGGAAGACAACGTCTTCCCGATGATTCCTGCCGGCGCCGCGGTGCGCGACATGATCTACGAAAAGCCAAAGACGAAGATGGAGAAGCCATCAGGGTCGACCTGAGGCTTGATCTCTGGCCGACGGCCGGCCGTCGACAACAACAACCACCACCACCGCCGTCTAACGCGCAGCCTGATTCATTCAAATTTCCCGGGAAAATATCATGAGCACCATCTCTGCGACTGCGGCCGCGACGACCGGAACGACGCCTTTCCACACCATTTCCCTGCTGGTGCGCAACAAGCCCGGGGTGCTGTGCCGGGTCGCGCTCGTGTTCAGCCGCCGCGCGTACAACATCGAATCGTTGGTGGTGTCGCCGGCCAATTCGGTGCCGGAATATCAAGCCGCGCCGGGTGAGTTTTCGCGCATGACCATCACCTGTTCCGGCCAAGCGGAGAACCTTGAACAGATCGTGAAGCAGCTGGAAAAGCTGATCGACGTGGTGCACGCCATCGACCACACCGGCCAGGCGGTGATCGCCAGCGAATTGGTCTTGGTGAAGCTCGCCGCGGACCTGAAGCACCGCACCGAGATCCTGCAGATCGCCGAAAACTACAAAGCCAAGGTGGTCGATTACGGCGCCGATTCATTGATCCTGAGGTGCGCTGGCGAGAGCGAAAAACTCGATGCGTTTATCTCGCTGTTGAAGCCGTGCGGGATCGTCGAGCTGGTGCGCTCGGGCAAAATCCTAATGGCGCGCGGACTCGAAACGACCTGAGCCAAAACAGCGGACGAAAGCTAAGCCGCTTCGTCTTTTCGCTGGAGCGGCTGCGGTTGCGCACGTAGCTGAAGCCCATGGAAAAGCTGCGCGCGTTTCTGCACAACCCGGCGACCAGCGGCGTGGTGTTGCTGCTGAGCGCGGCGATCGCGTTGGTGTGGGCGAACTCGCCGTGGGCGGACACCTATCATTGGCTCTGGCATGAAGTGCAGGCCGGCGTGACCGTCAGCCATTGGTCGCTGATTAAGCCGCTCGAGATCTGGGTGAACGACGCCTTGATGGCGGTGTTCTTCTTCGTGGTCGGGCTCGAAATAAAACGTGAGCTGCGCGTTGGCCACTTGGCCTCGCCGCGCAAAGCGCTGCTGCCGGCGGCGGCCGCGGTCGGCGGTATGTTGGTACCGGCGGGGCTGTTCGCGCTGTGCAATAACGGCGGCCCGGGCGCGCATGGTTGGGGCGTGCCGATGGCCACCGACATCGCTTTCGCGGTCGGCGTGCTAGCTCTGTTAGGCAAGCGCGTGCCAGTGGCGCTGAAAGTTTTTCTGGTCGCGCTGGCAATCATCGACGACCTGGGCGCGGTAGTGGTGATCGCGGTTTTCTACACCGAAAAAATCGCGTGGGGCATGCTCGCGCTCGGTGGCGGGTTCCTTGCGGCCGCCGCGCTGTGCAGCCATCTAGGCGTGCGAAAATGGTGGATTTATGCGGGCCTTGGGGTGTTCGGGACCTGGCTGGCATTTTTGCACAGTGGCGTGCATGCGACCATCGCCGGGGTGCTGATGGCGTTCGTGATCCCGTTTCGCGATCCCCACGACCACGACCCGAACAGCACGCACGAACATGGTTTGGCCGCGCGTTGGCAACATGGTTTGGAACCATGGGTGGCGTGGGTGGTGATGCCGGTGTTTGCGCTCGCCAATGCCGGCGTGCAGCTGGATGTGTCGCTCACCAGCGCGCTGATCGAGCCGGTGACCTATGGCGTGATCATTGGCCTGACGCTGGGCAAACCGGTGGGCGTGATCGGTGCGACATGGTTGGCAGTCCGGGTGGCCGGTGCACGTTTGCCCGACGGCGTCAGTTGGGCGCAGATCAGTGCGGCCGGCATGCTCGCCGGTATCGGCTTCACCATGGCGCTGTTCATCGGCGGTCTTGCCTTCAATGACGAGCATTTGCACGGCTTAGCCAAGATCGGCGTGCTCACGGGTTCGGCGCTCTCGGGCGTACTCGGCGCGATCATGCTGGCGCGCGCGTGCCGGCCGCGGCCGCCGCTGTTGTCGCCTTGAGCCTCGCCGCGCGCGCGTGATCCTGCCACGCATGGCCCTGCTCGCGATCACCCGCATGACCGCTCTCGACGCCGTCCGGCAGCCGGTGACGTGGCTGATGGTGGCGGTGTCGTTGGCGCTGCTGTTTATCAGTTTCTTGTTCGGGATGTTTAACTTCGAGAACGAAGACCGCATGCGCATGCTGGCTACCGCCGGTGTCGCGGTGGGCGTGCTCAACGGCCTATTTTTAGCGGTGGTTTTGGCCACGCAGACCGTTCACGACGAAATCAGCAGTCGCACCGCGTTGACGTTGTTCGCGAAGCCAGTTGGACGCGGCCAGTTCCTGCTCGGCAAAGCGTTGGGCGTGTGGCTGGCGGTGCTGGCGGCGACCGCGGTGGTGGTCGCGGCGCATATCGGGTTTTTGTATTGGGGCTTGGCCTCGGGCTTTGACGACGCGTTCGATCGGCGTTCGTATGACCACGACCCTGGCTGGATGGCGGATGAGCTGCGCATCCCTTGGGTTGCGGTCGCCAGCGCGCATCTGTTAGGCCTGGGCCATACCGCGATCCTAGTTTCGATTGCGGTGGTACTGGCGCTGCGCTTGGGCCTGGCGGCGAATATCCTGGTCGGATTCGCGGTGTTCGTTCTCGGCCATGTATTGGCCGGGTTTCATTGGCTGGGTGCGGGCGTGATTCCGGCACTGGCGGCGTTCAACGTCGACGACTGCATTCAGATTCCGAGCCAGACGTTGGGATTCGGATATGTGCTGGTTGCGGGCCTTTACACGGCGCTGTTCTGCGCAGGCTGCCTGCTTATTGGCCTGGCGGCGTTCAAGCGCCAAGACATCCCTTAAAACCGCGGATATTCCCACTGTGCGCTACGCCTTCCTCGGTGACATCCACGGTAATACGGAAGCGCTCGGGGCGATCTTAGCCTCGATCAAAGCCTCGAACGTCGACAAGATCGTGTGCCTGGGCGATATCGTCGGCTATGGCGCCGAACCGGTGGCGTGCCTCGAAACCATCCGTGGACTGAACTGCGATGTGATCGCCGGCAACCACGATTGGGCCGCGGTCGGCAAGCTGTCGATCGACTGCTTCAACGCGTACGCGAAAGCGGCGGCGATTTGGACTCGCGATCAGTTGACGCAGGAGCAGAAAGATTGGCTCGCCAATCTGCCGCTGACCATCGCCTATGAACACTGCGCGGTTGCGCACGGCACCTTCCATCAGCCCGAAGCGTTCAATTATATTCAGACGGTTTTCGACGCGCAGCAGAGTTTTGATGCGCTGAAAAAACTCGGGCCGAAATTGGGCTTCCTGGGCCACAGCCACGTTCCGGTCGGGTTCTTCGACACTGATCCGATCACCTACACGCTCGACCCGGAAATGCCGGTCGACGAAGATTTGGCGATCATCATCAACGCCGGCAGCGTTGGCCAGCCGCGCGACGAAAACAACAAGGCCAGCTACGCCTTGTACGACACGGATGCCAAGCTGTGCACCATCACCCGCATCGAATACGACATCGAAGGCGCCGCGACCAAGATCCGAGCTGCTGGACTGCCGGAAATCCTGGCGGCGCGCCTGTATCAGGGCAAATAGCCAAGGCAAATGGGCCGGGCAAATGACACGTACGATCAGCGCGTGCTGGCCACTCCCAAAATAAAATTCTGCGGGCTGACCCGCGCCGAAGACGTGCTCGCTGCGGTCGTGCTTGGCGTAGACGCGATCGGCTTCAACCTCGCGCGCGGGCCGCGGAAAATCAGCGTCGAACAAGCCGCCGAGCTGGCGCGTCTGCTGCCGCCGTTCGTGGTCGTGGTAGCGCTGCTGGTCGATGCCGACGAGGCCACGATCATGGCTGCGGTGTCGGCACTGCGTGCTGGCGCGGTGCAGTTGCACGGCGTCGAGCCGCCCGAACTCGCCGCGCGTTTGCGCTTGCGCTTACCGGTCATCAAAGCCTTCAACGTCACCGGGCCAGCGGTGCTGGCCGCGGCCGCGGCGTATCCGTGCGATGCGGTGCTATTGGATGCGCCGGCAGTGGCCGGGTCAGGCGGTACCGGAGCCAGTTGGGACTACCGCCAAGCGGCTGTTGGCATGGGCGTGGGCAAACCAGTGCTGCTCGCCGGTGGCTTGAAGCCCGACACGGTCGCTGCAGCCATTGCTGCCGCGCGGCCGTTTGCGGTCGATGTATCGAGCGGCATCGAAAGCGCACCGGGCGTCAAAGACGCTGAAAAAATGCAGCGTTTCGTCGCGGCGGTGCGCTTGCAGTGCTGATCAGAAGCAGTGCTGATCGAAATCAGTGCTGTTCGGCACCGACTTTGCCGTCGCGCACATTCTTGAATAGGCCGTTGAGCTGCTGCCGCAGGGTTTCCATCTGCGCCTTGGTGATGCCCAACGGCGCGACGAATTTCGGATCCTGCAGCCAGCCGTTGACCTCGTCGCGCGCGGCGGTGATGAAAGTCAGGCTCTCTTGCAGTTTGGCCGAGCCGTCCTGAATGCGTTGGACGTTGCCGTGTTCGGCGATCCAGGCGTTGATCGCTTTAATGCGCGCCGCTTGTGGCTGATCCTTCGCCATGAACGCCTGCCATTTCGCGCCATCGTCACCGCCTTCTTTCACTGCCAAGTCGCCGTTGTTCAGGCGCACCGTCATCGCTTTGAGCGCATCGACGCATGGCTTCGAAGTTTTGGCGTAGGTCGCGAGGCTGTCGAGCGCGCTGCGAAAGCTGGGTAAATCGGAGTTCTCGACCAGCGCCAGCGCCCGGGCAGCGCCGCCGCGCGCGCGTTCGTCGGCCAGGGCCTTGATCAACTTTGTCAGCAGTACTTCGGCCGCAGGTTGCTCCTGCGGGGTGCGCGCATTCATGAACGTGCGTCCAAGAATGGTCGGCAGTACGTTCAGATCGAGCCCATTGGTCGCCAATGTATCGGCGGCCGGCAGCAGCGCGATCAGCTGCTCGGCGGTGCCATTGAGGCTCAGCGCGCCGGCAGCAAGAATGGTCAGCACGAGTTCGTCATCGCCGGTGGTGCGCACCAGTTTGGTGGTGAAGCGCTTGGTCAGCGTCTCTTTCGGCGCCGCGCCGAGGACCATGCCGTTGCCCAATGCGCGCAGCGCGAACAGCTGCACCGGACGTTCGGCGTGATCCAAGAGTGCGATCAGACGCTCGCTATGTGCCGCGCCGGCGCTGCTGGTGATGGCCTTGATCAGGGCGTCGTTGGCCAGCGCCGCACGCCGGTTCGGGCCGGTGAGTACATTCAGCGCTTCGCCGGCTTGGCCGACGGTGATTGACGTTGATAGAGCGGTAATCGCGGCGTTCAGGCGCACATCGGCCAGATCGGCGGTGTTGATGATTCGCGCTAGTGCAATCGCGTTGCTGTCGCGCGGAGCCTTTGCCAGCAGCGCGATAACTGCCAGCGCCACGCGGTCAGGCGCCGTGGCGTCAGCGGCCCAGGTGGCGAGTTCAGTTGGTAGCGCAACCGTGGCGTGGGCCTTGTCGTCATAGATCGCGCTGGCGGTTTCAAGCGCGTCGGCGCGTTCGTCGGCGGTGATGGTGGGGCGGCTAGCAATGCTCAGCGCCGCGGCGAACAGCCCGCCGCTTTTTGCCAATGGGATCTGTGCGCTGATCGGGCCGGTGTCGTCTTGGATCACCGCGGCCAGGTCGGCGGCATCGTTGTCCACCAACTGCGCATATCGGTGCGCGGCTGCGATCGCAGCGTCGCGTTTGCTGGGGTCGCTTTTGCCAGCGGCAAGCACGCTCAGGGTGCGCATGCGCGCCACCGGCACCCACGCCACGGCCACGACCAAGCCCAATGCCAGCACCGCGGCGCCGACGATTAACGCAATTTTTACCGCTGGATTCGCGGATTTTTTCAGGCGACGGCTGGAGCGTTGCCCGGACTCGTTGCCGGGTGCGGTGGCGGTGCGGGCGCTTTTGAGCCGCGTGCTGCTAGCCGGACGAGACGCTGACGCGGACTTTTGGTCGGCCTGGGATGCGGCCTTTCCTGGCGTTTTTTGAGCCGCAGGCACACGCGTGGAAGAAGAGGCCTTGCCGGTTTTGACCGGCGACAGCCTAGCGGTGGTGCTTGCATGTTGCGCAGCGGCCGTCGCGGTCGGCTTTGCCGCAGGTGCCGGTGTTTTCGTCGAGCTGCCAACGATCGGTTTCAGCCTCGCGGTGGTGTCGCCTTTCACTGCGGTGGCGCTGGATTTCGCCGGCGCGGCTGCGGCAGACGCCGGGCGCACCGGGATGTTGGCGGCGGGCTTGCGGGCGCTGGCGGCGGCAGGATGGCGATGCGACGGGCGGCGGGGCTCAGTAATGGTCGGGCCAGCATAGGGTTGCAAATGCGCCATCGCGACGCTTTACGGCGCAGCGCAGGGCGCTGTGTTAGTTGCCGAAGTGATTCCCGTGTCGAGGCCGCAGCCGCTGTGCGGTTCGGGTATGCTGCCATCGAATGACCTCGCCCCCGCCCCAGTCCTCGCCGTGTCCGCATCCGCGCTGGCTTAAGCGCGCCGACGGTTTTGCCTGCGCTGAATGCGGGCACTTGGCCGACCTCGACGGTATCACCTCCGCGCCATTGCCGGATGTGCCGGCCGAGCCGCTGCTGCCGCTGCTGCCGCCGGGCGGTTTGCTGCCGATCGTGGTCGGGCTGGTGTTGGCGGCGTGGATCGTCGCCAACAACTCGCTGCCGAGTTTCATCATCCGTATGCTGGGCACCCTAGCGCACGAGACCGGGCATGCGTTCACGGCGATAGTGTTGGGCCATCCGGCGCTGCCGTCATTCGATCTGATCCACGGCGGCGGCGTGACCGCGGTTCAGGAGCAAAGCCTGGTGCTGATTGCGTTCGAGGCGGGTTTGCTGGGCATTTTCGTCTATCTACACCGGCGCAATCCATGGGCATGGGGCGCGGCGGGGGTCTTGGCGACGACGCTGCTGATGCTGGGCCTAAGCGACTACGGCGACCTGCTGATCCTGAGCATGGGCCACGGTGGGCAGGTGCTGATGGGAGCGATTTTTTTATACCGCGCGTGGGCCGGCGTGGCGGTCGCGCATGTGGCCGAGCGCTGGCTGTATGCGCTCATCGGATGGGTGCTGTTGCTGCACGCCGGGGGCATGTGCTGGGACCTCATTCATGATGCCGAGGCACTGGAAAGTTACCTGATCGGGAAGTGCGGCATGGATAACGATCTGGTGCGCATCACCGAGGCCCTGCCCGGGGTCAGCCTGGATGCGGTGGTGTGGTTCCACTTCTTTATGCCGATGGTGGCCCCGGCGGTGGTGTGGGCGGCCTATCGGTATCGCGCGTCGGTGAGGTGGCTGCTGCGTCGCATCGTCGCTGCTGAGTGACGAAAAAGACCCTGAAAAATCAGGCCTTCCAGAACTCTTCGACTAAGTACGTATCGACGCCGAGAGCTTTGATCGGCTCGCGCAGATCTTCGATCATGCCGGGATTGCCGCAGGCCATGAAGGCGGTGTCGCCGGGCGTCAATAGCGCTTTCAAATGCGCGTGGCCTTGGTCTTCGGGCAGAGACACGGTGCGGCCTTCGGGCAGCGGTTGATCGAAGGCGTAGCGCACGATTTCGTTGATGCGCCCGCGGCCTAGCGCCGGGGTCCAACCACGCGCCGGATCGGGCCGACTGGCGCTGGCGACGAAGGTGAAGTCGAAGCCCTCGGATTTGGCCGCGGCGTATTTCTGCAGTTCATCGCGATAGCCAAGTTCGTCGGCATAGGCGCAGCCATAGAACAGCACGACGCGATACGAGCACGGGATGCCGGCGTGATGCAACTTCCACAGGCTGCGGATTTGCGCGACGAATGGCGCCAAACCGGTGCCGGTGGCGACCATCACCACGGTGCGCTTGGCCGCCTGTTTCAGGGTGAATTTCCCCTTTGGCGATAAGTAGTGAAACTGCGCGCCAAGATCCTGCGCGAAAATCGTCGGCGTCAGTTTGCCGCCATCGACCAAGGCGATGTAGAACTCGAGCACGCCTTCATCCAGCGGACTGCCGGCGATCGAATACGCGCGCGGCACAAAACCGTCCGGCGTATCCAGGCCCAAGGTCGTGTATTGGCCGGCCTGGAACCACCAGCGCATGCCGTCATTTGGTTTGAGCGTGAACACGCCCAAACGGCCACCGCCGAACACGGTCTTTCCGACCAGGGTGGCGAGCGGCATTTTCTTTTTCAGGACGTCGGACATGGGCGCGGATAGTTAAGCGCCCGTGGCGTGCGCAATGCCACCGGCGTGCATGCCGGGTATGCGCATGCACAGCGTCAGCGTGCGTTCTGCCCGTGCGCATTTTTCCAACGGAGCAGCGCCGTAACGCGCAGTCCGCGATACCACGGATCCAATGCGTCGCGCGGCGTCAGTTCAGCGCTGAACAGACCGCTGGCGCACTGCGAGATCGCCAACCCGCGCGCGTCCCACGCGCCGCTGTCGCAGTAACGATCTGGCGCGGCGGTGTTGGCGAACAGCAGCGGCGTTGCCCATTCCGCCGCGCGCGCGCCGCACAGCCCGGGAATCACTGCCCGCTTGGTGCCGGGATCGGGATCTGGCCCGGCCATGTGCGCGATCACGGCGAACGCATCCGCGCCGGCCGCGGCCAGCGTCGCCCACACATCGGGAAAGCGCAGGTCGTAACAGATCGCCAAACCAACGCGCCAACCGGCC
>JBBROQ010000118.1:0-9887 GCA_038229115.1 Planctomycetota bacterium
CGATGGGCCTGAGCGGGGTGACCGCCATCGCGGCGGGTTATTATCACACGGTGGCGCTGAAGGGCGACCGCACTGTGGTCGCCTGGCAGAATAATGGCTCTGGTCAGATAACGATCCCGGTGGGCCTGAGCGGGGCGACCGCCATCGCGTCGGGTCCCTCGTCGAATCAAACTTGGATCCGCTGCGCATCCCGCCCAACCAACGCCATCACCATGACCAACACCACGGTCACGGCGGATGGGGGCCCGAAGATCATCTCCATCACCACGGCCAATGGCCGGACGCCGACCACCACCACGTACAATGGCTCGTACACGGCCCCGCGTGCGTCCGGCACGTACACCGTGGTCACCGAGGCCGACTACCTGGATTCCTACGGTTCGGCCACGGCCACCTTGGTGATCCAGGCGCAGAGCCAAAGCCTGACCTTCAACGCCATCGCCAACCAGACCTATGGCGCGGCACCGCTGACCGTCTCCGCCACGGCCTCGTCCGGCCTGCCCATCACGTTCAGCGTGGTCTGTGGCCCGGCCACCATCACCGGCACCACCCTGACCATTACTGGCGTTGGCACCGTGGTGGTGGCCGCTAATCAGCCCGGTAATGGCACCTATGACCCTGCCCCCCAGGTGACCGGTACGTTCACGGTCGCCCCGGCAGCCCAGGTGATCACCGGCTTCACCGCCCTGACAGCTCGGGCCTTTGGCGACGCACCACTCAGCATCACCGGCGTCAGCGGCGGTGGCTCGGGCAACCCCGTGCTGTTCAGCAGCAGTAATCCCGCCGTGGCTACGATCAGCGGCACCCTGGTCACCATCATCGGGGCGGGCACAACCACCATCACCGCCAGCCAAGCCGGAAACGCGAACTACAGCGCCGCGGCGAACCAGACCCAGGTGTTGACGGTCGCACCCGCAGATCCGGCGCAGATTACATCGACGAACAACGTCGCGCGAAACGGCACGTGCGGCTTGGGCACCGGCGTGGGGTTTATAGGTTTCACGGCGTTTCTGATGCTGCGCCTGCGCCGCCGCGACTGACCCGACGTCGACTTCGCACAGCAGGGGCTTGGCATGCTCTCGGCGAACTACTCAGGATCAGCGTCGCCCAGACTGAGATGTTCTCTTACCCGCCGTCACCAGCACCGCGATCGAGGCCTTGTTGAAGGCGTCATTTAAGAATTGATTTACCACCGCCCGAGAAAGAAAAATCGCATGGTAGGCGGACGAATGTCCGCATTTCCAAATGCGCAAACCAAACAAAAAAGCCCGGCGATTGCCGGGCTTTTTTGTATTCATCAACGACGTCGGAAAGTTCAGCGCAGTGCTTTCGGCTCTTACCGCTTCGCTGCGCCGCCGGTGGCGAAACAGCCCTTCTCGGCGATGAACGCTTTCGCTTTGTCATCGACATCGGAGGTGCTGACCAACCAGCCGGTGACTTTCTGGCCGGGGTAACGCGCCTGCAGTTTATCGCGCATGAACACAAACTCTTCGCCATCTTTAACCGTTACCTTGCCGGTGCGGCGCTTGATGTCGACGAACCACACATCCTTGCGGCCGCGGGCGACCACGATGCGACCGGCACCTTCGATGCCGAAATTTTTCACCGGCACGGCCTCGACGCTCTGGAACACCGGTAAACGGGTTTCCTCAGGGCGATTCACCACTTCGGCGGTCAGGGGATGGCCGGCACGCAGCAGGCGGATGATGGCTTCTTCGGTGGCTCGAACGGCGACACGCATGAATACTCCTTCTGGGGTTGGCAATGAGCCCGGCTTTTTTGCAGCGGGGACGGTCTTACAGCGGGAACGATTTCACAGCGGTTAGGACCGCGAAAGCGACAGCAGAGACAGCGGCGAATGTCAAAACGCGCGCTTTTTAGCGCTCCGAACCGTAACAGCCGGCCGCCGATTTCAAGATTCCAATTGCACCAGATTGGCGGGCTTATACGCGGCGCGCCGTGCTCGACAGAGCGTCTGATGCGGCACAGTGCGCGCATGTCCGACCAAGACTTACGTCGTCGTGTGTGGCAGGCGAATCTGGATCTCGTCCGTCACGGCCTGGTCCTGTTCACGTGGGGAAATGCCTCAGCCGTCGATCGCGCTGCCGATCTGATGCTGATCAAGCCCAGCGGCGTCGACTACGACCGCCTGACGCCGGAATCCCTGGTGCCGGTGCGACTATCCACCGGCGCGGTGTTGGACCCGGCGTTTCGCCCCAGTTCCGACACCGAGACGCACTTGGCGCTGTACCGCGCCTGGCCGCAATTGGGCGGCATCGTCCACACCCATTCCGACTACGCGACCGCGGTCGCGCAATCCGGCCGCGGCATCCCTGCCTTGGGCACCACCCACGCCGACTACTTCGACGGCGACATCCCCTGTACGCGCCCACTGACGCAGGCCGAAATTGACGGCGCCTACGAAGCCAACACCGGCGCGGTGATCCTGGAATGCTTCCGTACCCGCGCCCTGGATCCGCTCGCCATGCCCGGCTGCCTGATCGCTCAACACGCGCCATTCGCCTGGGGTGCGACGGTCGAAAAAGCGGTCTACCACGCCGTCGTCTTAGAGCGCCTAGCGAAAATGATGGTCAGCACGTTGACCGTGAACCCCGACGCCGCCGCGGTGCCGCACTATTTGTTGGATAAGCACTATCAGCGCAAACACGGGCCACGCGCGTATTACGGGCAGGCCTGATGGGATCATCGCGGCCGAAAATTATGGCGCTGCTGCCGCGTGCCCGCCGCGGCCGTATTTGGTGAAATAGACTTCCAGAACGCGTTTCGCGATCGGGGTGCAGGCTTGGCCGCCAAAAGTTCCGCTGTGCACGAAACACGCGAAGGCGACGGTCGGCGCTTCGGCTGGGGCGTAGCCGATCATCCAGGCGTTATCTTCGGTCAGGCCCAGGGCGCGCGTGCGCTCGCTGCCGAATTCACTGGTGCCGGTTTTCGCGGCGACCTTGATTCCGCCGGCGGCGCCGGCGAGCACCAACAAGCGCGCGGTGCCTTCGGGGCTGGTGACTTGTTCCATGCCTCGACGCACCTGATCCAAGTATTCGGCGCGGATGTTCAGGTCGACAACCTGCGGAGGGTCGCCTTGCGGTGCGACCAAGTATGGCCGCACGACGTGCCCGCCGTTGGCGACCGCGGCGGCGATGGTGACGACTTGCAGCGGTGAATTGACCGAGTTCTGGCCGATGCCCAGGCGCCAGGTGTCGCTCGGATACCAATGTGGTTCGGCCGGACGATCGACGCCGATCGAACTGGGCCGAGGAATGTGCACGGCTTTTTGATTGGCGACGTCCAGCGCGTTTTTGCCGCCCAGCTGAAACAGATCGGTGTACGTCGCTAAGCGCTCGCCGCCGATGCGTTCGGCGATTTTGGCGAAGTACACGTTGGACGAGACCATGATCGCATGGACCAGATCATAGGTGCCTGGCGGCGCGTGATCGCGCAGCACCGGTTTGCCGCCGATTTTGGTCATATAACCGGGACTGGTGATGAACTCGCCGGGTTTCAGCACGCCGTATTCTAGGCCCGCAAGCGCGGTCAAAATCTTGAACGATGAACCTGGCGGCATCACCGGTTCGGTCGCGAAATCGTGCAGTGGCTGCGTCGGATCCGCGTTCAGCTCAGCGAATTTTGCGCGGTAGTCCTCGATGCGATATCCGGGTGCGGTAGCGCAGGCCAACAACGCGCCGGTGTGGCAATCCATCAACACAAATCCGGCGCGGCCTTTGCCGATCCTGCGCGAGCGGTCCATGCGCTCGGTGGCGGTGCCCAGCTCCTGCGCCAGCTCGTAAAAATGCGTCAGGCTGTCTTCGGCAATGGTCTGCAATTCCATGTCGAGTTCGGTCACCAGATCGGCGCCGGCCAAGGCCGGATCATCGCGCAGCACGCGCACGCCATCGGGGGTGCGCACGCGCAAGCGCGCGCCGGGCTGGCCACGCAGCAAGGTGTCGTAGCTGCCCTCTAAACCTCCCTGGCCTTTCAGACCGCCGCGGAAAGCGTCGTCGTCGCGTCCAACCAAGCCGATCAGATGGCTGGCCGAACCAGGAAACGGATACGTCCGGCCCACATCCGGCTGCACCACTAAGCCGGGCAAAGTCGAGGCTGCGTCGTCGTACAGCGCCAGCAAATCGCGCGGCGGTTCGCGGTTGGCGCCGGCCATACGTACCGCCAAACGATGCGGCAGATCACGGATCAACACCAGCGCATCGTGCCGCGTCTGGCCGGTCCATTCCTTATCGGCGGCGCGGCGCGCGGTCGCCAGCGCCTGATCCAGATCCAGGCGTGACGTGGGCCGACCGAGAGCCGTCAAGGCAGCGGCTAAACCATTGGCCAAGCGTTCGTACCGCGCCGGATCCAGTACGATCTGATGCACGCGGTAATCACGTTCGCAGGCGGCGACCCGCATGCGCTGCGCGTGCTTTTCAATCAGGCCCTGCATCACATCGCCGGCACTGCCTAAGGTCGCGGCCAAACGTCGACACATCTGCGTTAGCAGACCCTCGCCATCCGGCGGATCGCCCTGCAGGATAAAAATGCGTTCGCGCGCGCCGGGCAAATCTTTCACCGGCACGTCCATTAACCGTCCGCCCGGCGGCAGGCGGCCGGCGATCGCCTCGGCCTGCGCGGATGGTCCGAAATAGAGCGTCGAGGTGGCGTGTGCTTGTTTGCCCGCGGCGTCGCGCGCGGTCGCCAATGCACGCCCCAGGCGCTCATGCACCACGTCTTCGGCCTCGCCCAAAATCCGCGCGAGCGCGCCTTCGGCCTGCGCGCGGCGTTCCGGTGCAATCAGGCGCAGATCCAGCGTGGTGGTCGCGCCAACGGTGTCGGTGGGCACCGTCAGGCGATACGGCGGCACAAACGGATCCAGCGCGCCCAAGGTGCGCTCATTGTCGACGGCTTGGGTCAGGCCGAAATCGCGATCAAGTTGTGCGCACGCGGCGGTGAATTCGTTCTCGGTCACGACCAGCGTGGCGCTGTCCCAACGCACCAGGATCTCACGTTCCAGCGCATCGCGCGGATCTTCGCTGAACAGTTCTGATTCAGCCAATTCTGCAGTGTCTTCACCGTCGAGCGCGCTGGCCACCGGCGCCAAGGTCGCCTTCGCGGTCGCGACCAAGCCAACATCGGCCGCATGCGTGCGCCGCCCGGTGCGCACCGCCACCGCCGGATGCGCCAGCAATTCGCGCGTCACCACCGCGCGCAAATTTTCGGCCTGACCGATCCAACGCAGTCGTCCGGACAGATCCGCAATCAAGGCGTCGAAGCCCTGTTCGTTGATGCGATAGCAGGGCAGTTCGCGGCGCGCGCGGCCGCTGAGTTCCAGGTCGCTGAACACCACGGATAAGTCGTACGTGGCGCACGAATCGGCCAACGGCACATGATGGCGATCGACGATTCGCCCGCGCCGTGGCGGCAGCACCTCGACCACCAGTTTCGCCTGATCGACCAACGCTGCGTAATAACTGCCGCGCATGGCCTGCAGATAAAACAAACGCGCGGTAAACACCGCGCCTAGGGCGGCAAAACCCAACGCCAACAGCCACAAACGGTCGTTCATCGCCGGGCCAGCAATGGCATCGGTGCGGCACGCGCGCTTGGCGAAACGATGAAGGTTAGGGCAACCATTGGACTGCGCTGTGCGTACCTTATTTTGCGAGTAACGCATGTCCGAGTTCGATTCCGATCCCACGCCTGATTCGCCGCATGAACGCCTCGCGCAAGAAGCCGAGGAGCTGATGCGTCAGCGGCGTTATCAGGACGCCGCCGGGCGTTATCTGGAACTGCGCCACGAATCGCCCAGCGACCTGTGGACCAACCTCGGCTACGCCAGTGCGCTTGAACTGGCCGGCAAGGTCAGCGAAGCGCAGCAGGTGCTGGAAGAAACCGCCGTGCGCCATCGCGCCAACGCTTCGCTGCACCGGTTCCGGCATTTGTTTTTTGTGCGCCGCGAAGACCTGCGCGCCGCCGCCGACAGTCAAAAAGCGCTGAAGGCTGAGATCATCGACGACGGCCCCGACGACCAGTTGGCGGATCTGTATTTCAATCAGGGCCGCTATCACGAAGCGATGGCCGAACTCGAGCGACTGCTGGCAGCCGACCGTCTAGAAGGCGAACTGAAGGCGAGCGTGATGGCGCGCCTGGGCGCGTGCCTGCGCCAAAGCGGTGAACCAGCGCGCGCGCGCGAGCGCTTAGTCGAAGCTCTGGTCATCGACCCCGACAACCATTGGGCGCTGTCCGAATTGGCCGAGGCCGAACGCGCGTTGGGTAACATCGACGCCGCGCGCACTCGCTATCGCGAGGCACTCGACCGCAACGACGACGACCATTGGACGCGCGGTCACCTCGCACAGTTGGAAGCCGAACAAGGCGATGTGGACACCGCCGTCACGCTCTACGAAGCGATCATCGCAGCCGAACCCAAAGCCGCGTGGGCGAAGGTCGAACTCGCCCAAGTCGTTGGCGAACGCGATCCGGAACGCTCGGCGGCTTTGTGCCATGAAGTCCTGGAAAGCGATCCGGCGAATCCGTGGGCGAATGCGCATTTGGGCACGTTAGCGCGCCGCGCTGGGCGTTTGGACGAGGCCCGCGCGCACTTCCAACAAGCCAGCGCCGGCTCGCCGCACGCGGTCTGGGTGTTCCACGAATTGGCCGATGTGTGCCGGCATCTAGAGCGTTTTGAAGAAGCCTACGCGCACCTCGATCACGCGCGCTCGTTGGAGCCGTACAACGCCGTCACCTACGGCTACACCGCCGATGTGCTGCGTGGTCAGGACCGCGGCCCGGAAGCGATGGCGAACCTGGAAAAAGCCGTCGATC
Organism: Planctomycetota bacterium; assembly: GCA_038229115.1. GTDB lineage: Bacteria > Planctomycetota > UBA11346 > UBA11346 > UBA11346 > JBBROQ01. The sequence continues at coordinate 6,829 of JBBROQ010000118.1, forward strand.
TTGATTCGGCGTACACCTGGGCCTGGCGCGAATTGGCCGAACTGCGCGCGCTTGCCGGGCGTCATGACGATGCCGACACCGCCTATCGCGCGGCGACCGACCTGGAACCCGACGCGGCGGTTAACGACGGCTTGAAAGCGTTCTTGCTGCGCCATCGCGGTCGGCGCGACGCGGCAGCGCCGTGGTTGGAACGCGCGCTCGAACGGCAGCCCGACTATCTTTGGGCGTGGCGCGAACTGATTGATTGGCACCTGTCGGCAAACCGCGCCAGCGACGCCGAAGCGTGCGCGCGCAAAGCGTTGGTCGCGCTGCCGGATCAGCCGGCGCTGTTGGGTTTGCTGTCCGAATCCCTGCGGCGTCAGGGCAAGCGCACTGCCGCGGTGGCGACGCTTTCTCGCGCGCTGCAACTGGCCGATGAGGCCGCGCAGCTGTGGGCCCTCCGGGCCGAACTAGCGGCCGAAGACGATGACTTAGTCGAGGCGTTGGCGTGCGCGCGCAAAGCCGCAGAACGCGATGACGCGCCGGAATATCAAGCGCTGCTGGCACAGGTGTTGGTCGCCAGCGGCCGCACCGACGAAGCCCGCGATGTGATCGCGCCGCTGTTGAAAGCCGCCGCGCCTTTGCAGCCGGCGAGCGAACTCGCGGCGGTGTTGGCCGAACGGCGCGGCGACCTGAACGAAGCTATTCTCTGCTGCGATCGCGGACTCATCACGCATCCAAATGATCCGCGGTTGCTGCTGCGCCGCGCGCGGCTGGCGCTGCAACGCGAGTCGGCCGACGGTTTGGCGGCGACACAGGCGCTCGACGTGTTGTTCGAGGCGTTACCGCTGCCCGGCCGGCCAGTGCCGTGGCGCGAGGTCGCGCAGGTGTACGCGCAGGCTAAGCGCGCATCGCTGGCACGGCGCGCGGCGCTGCTGGCGATCACCCGTGCCGATGCGCGCGATGCCGACGACAGCGCGCGCGCGTGGCTGGCGCTGGCCGAGGTCGAGTTAGCGCTGGGCGATCAGGCCCACGCCACCGCGGCGCTGGAAACCTGTCTGGGCTTGGCGCCCGATCTCGCGCAGGCGCGCATTTTGGGCACGGTGATGGCCGAAGGTCAGGGCGACTTGGCCTTGGCGATCACGCACCTGGATCATCTGGACCGCGTCCTGACGCAGGCCGCGGATCCGACACCATCAGCAGCTGTGCCTGACGAAAAAACCGCTGAACAACCGAGCGTTTCGGGCACCGATCCTGGGCTATTGCGGCAGCTCGCGCTGTTGTTGGAACGGCACGGCGAGCACGAGCGCGCGGCCGCAGTGTGGACACGGATGCTGAACGATCCGCGCACCGGCATCGGCCTGCGTGCCGATCATGCGGCGTGGTTGGTGCGGCGCGGCCAGCATGAGGCGGCCGAGACGCTGTTCGCGGCGCTGTACTTTCCGGCTGCGGGCGCTGATGAAATTGCCGGCGCTCCAGAGGCGGCCAACTCTGATGCGTCGGCGATCCATCCGATTGAAGCGCAGCGCCTGCTACGCGAACTCGCGGTCGATCGCGCGCGGCGATTGGGGCCGGCGTCGGCGTTGGCGTGGCTGAGTGCGCGCGAAGAACGGCTGAACTTGTCCAATCGCGTGCTACTGGCGGAATTCGCGATGACGGTTGGCGATCACGCGCGCGCGACCGCGCTGCTGGCCACGGTTGCGGCCGACGAACCAAGCCATCGCGGCGTTGGCCTGCTGCACGCACGCGCGTTGCAGTTGGGCGGCGACCGCAGCGCCGCCGAAGCCGTGGCCCGTACCTGGTGGACGCGTGCAATCGACGAAGACGCGGCGGTGGTGATCGCGGAATGCTGTGCATTCGGCGGCGCCTTTGCCGACGCCCTCGCGATCCTCACGCATCACGACCTGCCCGAGCGGCTCAGCAGCGAACGCGCGCTGCTGCACGCGATGATCGCGCTGGAATATCAGGGCGTCGACCGCGCGCTGGCGGTACTCGGGCGCGTTGCCGAACCGGATCGCGGCGTGGCCATGGTGCGCGTATTTGCCGAGGCCTGGCCGGGTCTCTGGCCGACGTTGGCAACGACCAGCCTTGGCGGCACTGGCGTCGAAGTGCGCGCAGTACTGGCCGATCTCGCCACGCTGCCGCCGTTCCCGCACGCGGCGCGGCGCTTAGCCCGAGCGCTGGGCGCGCGGCGCCGCCACGACCTTGCCGCGCATCTGTTGTTGGCGGTGGCAGAAGTCAGCGCCCGTCACGGCGAGGCTGCGCGCGCGCGCCAATTGCTGCGCTTAGCGGTGCCGCACCTGCGTCGGATCGGTCAGCGCCACGCTGCCTTCGCCACCGCGTGGCAAGCGCGCGCGCTGGGCGTGTGGCTGCGCTGCTGCTTGCCGTAAAAAACCAGCGTTATGGCGCAGGCGCTGCAGTCGTGACCGGCAGCGTCAAAGCCCGCAGGAAATCCAGCAGGCCGTTTCGCTGAGCGAGGTCGAGTGCCGCGTACTCGGCGCTAGCCGCCGCCGCTTCGCCGCCATGACGACGGATCACCGCATCCAGATCCAAACTGCCGCCGTCGTGGCCATGCGGCGCGCTGCTGCCCACGCCCCACAGCGGCGGCGTGCGGAAGCGCGTGGTGACGCCGCCATCGAAGCGCGGTTGATGGAAAGCCGCACCTAGATCGTGATGACGCAGGTCGCTGTACAGACCATCGACATGCAGCGGTGCGTCGGTGCGGCGATCGCGAAACGCCGGAAAATTCCAGGTTGGAACATGGCAGGTAGCGCAGCCGATCGCGGTGAAATGTGCGCGGCCGGCGCTGAAACCCGGCGCGTCACGGCGTTCGATCGGCGGCGGATGCTGGAACAGAAAATACTCGACCAGATCGACTTCACCCGCGGTCAGTTCTGAAGCCACGCCATCGCCGTCTGGATCATCCAGGCTGCGACCCTGCGCGTCGCGCCGGCCGCCGGCATCGGGCGCGCTACCCGGCACTAACGGTCGCGCGCCGGTGGGCGTCGGCGCGGCACGGCCACTGCCATTGCATTCGCGCAGGCCCGGATCGTCGGCTTCGATGCCGGCGTGTGCGGCAA
>JBBROQ010000119.1:0-9729 GCA_038229115.1 Planctomycetota bacterium
ACCGCGCTGGCAATCGAGCTCTGTAACTCGTTAATGCGGGTGATGACGGTGCTGATCGCGGCGATGGCGGCGACCGCGCTTTGTGCTTCGGTCTGCATACCGTTGACCTTGGCGCTGATGTCGCTGGTGGCGCGCGCGGCTTGGCGGGCGAGTTCCTTCACTTCGCTGGCGACAACGGCGAAGCCTTTGCCGGCCTCACCGGCGCGGGCGGCTTCGATGGTCGCATTCAGGGCCAGCAGGTTGGTCTGCTCGGCGATCATTGAGATCGCCTTCACCACTTGGCCGATTTCGTCCGAGGCCTTGCTGAGGCGGCCCATGCCGGTGTTGGCGGTGCTGGCCTGTTGCGCGGCTTCGCCGGCGATGCGCGCGGCTTCCTGGGCATTCTTGGCGATCTCACTGACGCAGGCCGACATTTCCTCCATGCCGGCGGCGATGGTCTGCACACTGGCGCTGACTTGCTTAGTGGCGTCGCCGATGCCGCTGCTTTGGCGCGCAGCCTGCCCGGCCGAGGCGCTGAGCGTGACACTCAGGTCGGACATGCCGTGCGCCGATTGTGCCACCGCGTCGGCGCTGCCGCGCACCTGCGACAGCATCGCCGCGACGCCGACGGCCATGTGTTCGATGGCGCCGGCGACCTGTGCCAGTTCGTCGCGACCATGCAGGCCAATGCGCACGCGCAGATCGCCGGCGGCGATTCGCTTCGCACCATCGTTAACCTGCGCCGCGCGGCGCACGATCCGGCGCGCGATCAAGCCCTGCGCCACGATGATGGCCACGGCCACCATCGCGGCGATCAACAGCAACAGGCGCTGTCCGGCAGCCGTGTGCGCGAAGACCTCCGTTTCGGTTTTCTTATAATCCTGATTTTGCAGCGCGACCACGGCCTGGATCGACGCCAAATGCTGTTCGTACAGCGGAATCAGCTGCTTTTGCAGCACGCGCTCAATCGCGGCGTGGTCGCCATCCTTCACCGCCGGCAACAGGGCGCTGTCGATGGCTGCGAAATAGGCGCGCGCCGGAACCGCGGAGGTTTCCACCATGCCGGTGCGGATCGGGCCGTCGGTCAGGGCGGTCTGCCAGTGGCTTTGGCTGCCCTCAAAGTCTTTGCGCAACTGTGCCAGCTTCGCGATCCGCGCGGCATTTTGTGCCGGATCAGCGATCAGGAACTGATGCGCCGCCAAATGCGCTTCGATGATGTAGGCCGGTGGCGGCAGGATGTCGGCGATCAGATCCTTGCCGCGCACGATGCGATCGTAACTGGGCGATCCGATCTTCGCCGCGTCGAAGAGACGCGTGGCGGTCAGCGTCAGCAGCGCTACTCCGACCACCGCCAGGATAATCAGCAGCAGCATAGAGTTTCGGATGGTCAAGGTGCGGGTTCCGATGGAGTACGGTCAGGCTTCGAGCGCGGCCCCTCCTCTATACCCCGATCGTCGAGCTGGCGCAAACAGCAGTGCCTTGCAGGGAATCCCGCGCCCGTCCGCGATCGGTAATCCACCGAACGCGCATGCAGCCCGTGCAGGGTTCAGGGCCGCGCGGCCCAGGCAGGGCGTCGCGGGACAGCGTCCCGCAAATAGCAATCCGCCGAGGCGCTTGCAGCGCCGAGCGGGGACGGGGCTTGGCGGCGCGCAGCGACGCTAGCGGCGCAGCCGCGTACGAACCAGTCCGGAGAGTGCCGCAGGCACGCCCCGCGTGCAGCGCGGGATAGGACTGGGGTGCAAGCCCCGCCAACAGCCGCGCAAGCCCCGCTAAAAAGAAAAGCCCACGGCTAAGTGCGAGACCCAGGCGCCGGAACTATTCACCGCCACGTCAGGATTATACGCCAAGTCAAAACGTACCGGGCCCACCGGCAGTTGGTAGCGCACGCCCGCGCCATAGCCCTGGCCCAGACCTTCGCCGGCGTCGGAACGCGCGCGGATGGTCCAGCTTTTCGGATCGACCACGCCCACGTCATAAAACGCGGCTAACCACAGTGCCCCCGCTGCCTGCCAACGCGCTTCCAGGGTGGCATTGGCCGAGGTCAACCCGCCCACTGGTATACCTTCCGCGTCCTTCGGGCCCAGCTGATCCTGGCGGAAGGAGCGCACGGAATTCTCACCGCCCAAGAACAAGCGCGAGGCGACCGGCAGCGACGGATCGCCGTTAAGGATTTGGCGCGTGGTGAAAGCCGAATCAGCGGCGACTACCATGCGGCCGCGCAGTGCGTCCGGTGACCAATAGGCCGACGCGCCGGCGCGCCATTCAATGAAGTCGAGGTCAGAACCGAGCGCCGGCGCGCTGTACGCGATGCCCGCATCCATCGCCGTGCCCATCGTCGGCAGCACCACGCTGTCGCGGGTGTCACGGCGCACGCGCGTGAATACGCGCGCGTTGGACACGAAGCCGTCGCGTTCGGCCGCCGAGATCTCGCCCTGCACATTTGCCGCGCGCGACTGCTCAAAGGTGTAGCCCAATTCGGTCGACCACGCCTGCCACGCGCCGTCGAATTGGTGCAGAGTCGAGATAGTCGGCGCGAACGTGGTGCGATCGAAGGTCGGCTCTTGGCGCCGCTGATAACTGACGCTTAGTTCGATCGTGTTGTGTTCGCCCAAAGAAGTGCGGTCGCGCAGCCGCAGTTCAACGCCTTCACTTTTTTGGCTGATGGTCGGATGCAGTTCAAGCGAGCGGCCCCAGCCAAGCAGATTGCGGTCGATCAAGCGCACGCCGCCGCGCAGCTGTTCATAGCTGCCATAGCCGACTTCCAAATCGAACTGGCGTGAGGTGGTTTCCCGCACGCGCACGTCCAGATCGGCGGTGCGGGTGTCGTCGTCCGTTGTCGTCGCAGCGTCACCATCGACCAGCACCGGCGTCGCGTCGATACCGCGAAACACGCCAGTGCGCAGCAGCGTACGCACGCCGGCATCGACCTCATTGCGAGCGATCGGCGCGCCCACCGTCAGGGGGAAACGCGCGGTGATGAATCGTGGGCGGGTACGATCGCTGCCCTGCACGCGCACCGCGCGCAGCCGATACACCGGCCCGGGTACGACGGTGAAGTCCAAATGCACCGTTGCGGTCGCGTCATCGACCGCGGTGGTGCTGGTCACCACCGCCGCCCATCGGCCCTGATCCATCAAACCGGAGCGGATGCGCGCCGCGGCTTCGGCGGTGTCTTCGCGTCGCCACGCCGTGCCGATGAGCGTCACCGCAATCGCTTCGGCCGCGCTGCGCTGCGCTGCGTCCACCAGGCCCGCGACGGTCGTCGCCGCCACGGTGTAGCGCGGACCTTCGCTGAGGGTGATGGTCACATCGACCACGCGTCGGCCGGCACGCCAATGCAGCTTTGGCCGCGTCACGGTTACGCGCTGATAGCCTTCGTGCAGGTACAGTCGCTCGATCGCGTCGGCGCAGGCATCGACCTCGCGCCGACGAAACGGCGGCGAACCCAGATCCAAAAAGCCGACCCCGGTCGGCGCATACAGTCGCTGCAACCGGTGGGCGCTAAGCGCGCTGCAGCCTTCGATCGTCAAGTGCCCCAAACGGCAGCGCGGTCCTTCCAACACGGTGAAATCCACGCTATTCGTCGCCATGGCGGGTGCGGCAGCCGGCGCGGCGAAGGTCACCTGCGCATGCGCGAATCCCTGTTCGTTCAACGCCGCCTGCATCGCGAAGGCCGCGTCGGCCAACGCCGCCGGCGTGCGATGCAGCTGATACGTGGCCAATTCGCGCCGCGCTGCGGCGGTCAACACGCCGGGGCTGACGGCGCTCCAACCATGGATGCGGATCGGAACGTCGGCCGCGGACAACGGCAGCAAGGCGAGTAGGGCGAGAAGGCAGGCGAGCGCGACGACGCGCCGCGGTCCGCTCGTCCGCTCGTCCGCCTGTCCGCCCTGAATCCCGCGCCCCGCCATCACTCTTTCAAGAGCAGATAATACAGCCGGCCTTCGGCAAACTGCGCGCCGGCGCGGCGTTCGTTGGCGTCGCCTTCGCCCATATACAAATCGCAGCGGCCCGGCGCCCGGATCGCGCCGCCGGTGTCCTGATCGACGCGCAAGCCGGCATAGGGCGAACTGCTGTCGCCGCTAAGCGTGGTCGTGACCATGGTCGGGCCGCCGCGCGGAAAGATGCTTTTGTCGGTGGCGATCGAGACGTCCGCCGTGACCGGCTGCCCCAGGCTGCCGAACGGCCCGCCCTTCACCGTGGTGAAGAACACGTAACGCGGATTGCGCGCGGTATAGACCGCGACTTCTTGCGGATTTTTACGGAAGAAATCGCGGATGGTGAAGAACGACAGTTGATCCTTAGCGATCTTGCCGTCAGCGACCAAGTCGCCGCCGATCGGACGATAGGCCATGCCGTTGGTGCCGTCGTAACCGACTTCGATGATGCGGCCGTCGCTCAAACGCATTTTCGCCGAGCCCTGAATCTGCACCAAATAGCAATCGAACGGGTCAGCCAACCACATCAGTTCACTGCCAGAGAGCATGTGGCTGGCCTCGATCGTGGCGCGGTCGGGATAGGGCTGCGTGCTGCCGTCGGCCATGCGGCGCTGCGCCTGATCGCTGCTGCCACGGGCCTGCACCAAATCGCGCGGACGCTTAAACAGCGGATACGCGTGCGTCGCGTCGCGGGTCAGACTCGCGTCGAAAATCGGGGTGTAATAGCCGGTGAACAACACCGTGCCGGCGTCATCGCAGCCGACGCTCATCAATGCGCGGAAGCGGCTTTTCAGCTCGCGGTTAAAGGTGGCATCATCAGTCGCCGAGCGCAGCAGCTCGGCAAACGCGCCCAGGCTGGCGACCACCTGCGCGCGCGTCACGCCCGACGCCGGGAAACCGACGCCGGCTTTTTCGATTCCGAAATATTTTTGGCTGTTGGTGACGGCTTGCAGCAAAGCCGCGCGCTGCGTCGGCGTCAGGATCAGATCCGGCAGCGTGCTGATGTCGATTTCACGCAGCCCGGATTCGCCGAAGCCCAGTTGATGGGCGTAATCCTTCTCGGGCACCGCCGGCGGTTTCTTTTTGCTGCGGGCGCAACCGCCCGCGAAACATAGCAGGAGCGGGACAAGCAGCAGAGCAATGATCGGGCGCATGGGCGGGCAGCATCAGACGAGCGGCATGACCGCAAGAGCGTCGGCCCAATAACCGCTTTTTTTTAGCGGCCGTACCGCTGCAGGGCTTCGATCAGCGCGGTTTCCGCCGGCCACGGTTGCCGGCGCGGATCGCTCAGCGCGACGATCGAGCGCGTGACTTTCAAATCCGACAACGGCCACGCCGCCAATTCGCCGCGGCGGGTTTCTTTGCGCACGGTTGGTTCAGGCAGGATCGCCAGGCCCAGTCCGGCCAACACCATGGCCTTAATCACTTCCGGGCTGTCGTGTTCGAGCACGACTTTCAATTCGACGTTCTTCTCCTCCAACGCGTGGTCCAAAATCCGGCGCGTGATGGTGCTTGATGGCAGCAGAATGAATTCTTCGTGGCTGTAGGTGGCGATCGCGCGCGATCGCGACGGATGATTCACCGGCAGAACCAGGACGAGTTCTTCGTCCCACAGCCGCGTCACCTGCAAACCCGGCGGATCGAATTCGATCGCGCACACCGCCATATCGAGTTCGCCGGACGCGACCATTTCCGGCAAACGTTCGCTGGTGCGGCAGACTAAGCGCAAATTCACGCGGCGATTCGCCTGCAAATATGGGCGCAAAATCGACGGCAGCGAATTCACCGCCACCGATTCACTTGCGCCCAGGCGCACGCGCCCGGCAGTGGTGCCGTTGGCGGCGGACAAGTTCGACGACACGCGCGAGAGTTCTTCCAACAGCGGACCAGCGCGATTTACCAGCTCTTCGCCGCTAGTAGTCAAGCGCACGGTGCGGCCGATGCGCTCAAACAGGCGCACGCCCAGGGTCTTTTCCAGGCCCATCACTTGGCGCGACAAGGCCGGTTGGCTCAGTTCCAATTCCATCGCGGCTTTGGTGAAACTGCCAAGCTTCGCTACCGTCAACGCCGCCAAAAGTTGGTCGGTCGACGGCAGTTGGCCTTTCATCATGCGCACGTTGGAGCGTTTTTGCGCTTCATTGCCCATGGCCGATTCCATCATCACCGCCCGTGACCGCGCACGGGCGTTTAGCCCATGCCCGCGGCATGAAGGAAAACGATGGCCAAGCGCCCGGGGAAGTCCAGCCAACAGCATTCTGCTGCGGCAAAACCACGCGTTCATGACGAACAACCGATACGCGCAACGATGGGCAAACCATCGTTGATGACCGCGCGCGAACGCCGCCAACTGGCGCTGCGCGATGCGCATCCACCCGAGAACAACCGGCCGCTGGTCGGACCCTCGACCGCCGGTGCCCCGAATGCACCCGTGGATTCGACGCGCTGGGCCAGCAATCGTCCGGCCCGGCCGCAACGCGAACCAGAGCGTCAGCCCGAGCGCCAGTCAGCGCGTCAGCCAGAACGTCAGCCAGAACGTCAGCCAGAACGCCAGCCCGAACGGCGACCAGAGCGCCAAGCCGAACGCCAAAGCGAACGTCCGCCGCAGCGTGACCGCAACAGCGATCAGCGTCCGCGCGCCGCAACCTATGCGCGTCCGGCTTCGCCAGCACCCGGTGCGGCGGCGGCCGGAGCGATGAGTCCGCTACTGACTGCGCTCAGTCGTTTGCCCGGCGGCGCGACCGCGGCGCAGTTGGCGACCGCGCTGAAACGTCCGACCGAAGGCCGCGATATTGGCGTGGAATTGCGGCGTTTGGTTGAGCAGGGCCAAGTCCTCGAAACCCGGCCCGGCCGGTATCAAGTGTCGGGCACCGGCGGCGAGTTCTCGGCGGTGATCGAAGCCCTAGAAAACGTGCCGGTCACTGATCCGAAGAATCCGCCGATGCAGGCGCGCCTCGCCGATGGCCGCACGCTGAAAGTGAACGCGAATTACCGGCTGAATGCGAACCTGGGCGATGTCGCGCAGGTGGTGATTGGCGACGATGGCCAAGCGTTAGTGACGCGAGTCCTGCGCCGCACCGGCCGCGAAGTCGTGGGCACCATGAGCTTCGGCGCCGGCGGCCCGTTCCTGATCCCGGACAACCGCCGCGAAGGACAGCTGAAAGTCCTGGGCACATTCCCAACCTTCAACCGCGATTATCAGGCCGGCAACCGCGTTGTTGGTCGAGTCGAAGTCGATCCTGACGGCCGTGCCGGCGCGCACTTGCTGCGCATTTTGGGCGACGCTTCGGCGGAAGTGACCGACTTCACCTATGTGCGTTTGGTGCACGATCTGCCCGGCGAATTCCCACCCGAAGTCGAAGCCGCTGCGGCGGGCTTCGCTGGCAAACTGACCATCACCACCAACGGCGTGAAACGCGAAGATCTGCGCAAGAAACTGATCTTCACCATCGATCCCGTGACCGCGAAAGACTTCGACGACGCGATCAGTTTGGAACCCGGCCCGGATGGCGGCTGGATCCTGGGCGTGCATATCGCCGACGTCAGCCACTACGTCACTGAACATGGCGCAATCGACGCCGAAGCGGTGAACCGCGGTACCAGCATCTACCTGATCAATCGCGTGATTCCGATGCTGCCGGAAACGCTGTCGAACGGTCTGTGCAGCTTGGTGCCGAAGCAGGACCGCTACTGCCTGTCCGCGTTCCTCACCGTGGATCGCGCCGGTAATTTGCTCAACACGCGCATGGCCGAAACCATCATCAATAGTCGCCATCGTATGACCTATGAACAGGCGATGGCGGTGCTCGATGGCACCGACTCGTCGGATCTGTGGCCGGCGGATCTGCGCCAAGCCGTGACCGACGTCGGCGCGTTGGCGCAGGCCATCCGCCGCGGGCGCGAAAAAGCCGGCGCGCTGAATCTGTTTTCGGTCGAGCATCGGTTCAAGTTGGACGTCAACGGCTTCCCGATCGACGTGGTGCGCGAAGGCAGCGACGAATCGCATCAGCTGATCGAAGAATGCATGCTTTTGGCCAACCGCGCGGTGGCGCAGTGGCTGGAAGAAAAAGGTCTGCCGTGCGTGTACCGCATTCACGAACCGCCTGACGTCGAACGCTTGCAGCAATTCGCGATGATCCTGGAGGTCTACGGCAAGGACGCGAGCCAAGTGCAGAATCGGTTCGGTTTGCAGAAACTGCTGGGCGAGCTCGCGAGCGAACCGCCGGCCGCGCGTCTGGTGCTGAATTTCCTGTGCCTGCGTTCGTTTAAAAAAGCCGTGTATTCGACGCAAAATATCGGCCATCACGCGTTGGCTTTTGCTAGCTACTGCCATTTCACCAGCCCGATTCGGCGCTATCCGGACTTGCTGGTGCATCGTTTAGTGAAGCGCGGTTTGAACTCGCCGGCTTATCGCACGGTTGAGATCAGACCGGGCTATTTGGACGCGCTGGCGAAGCAGGCCAGCTACCTGGAACAGCGCGCCGAAAATTCCGAACGCGATCTGCATGCGCGCAAATCCGCGCGCTATTTGGCGGCGCGTATTGGCGAAGTGTTGCCGGGCGTGGTGATGAGCGTCAGCAGCGGCGGCCTCAGCGTGCAGCTGCTCGAAACCGGCATGGAAGGCTTCGTGCCGTTACGCGAACTCAAAGACGACTTCTATGTCTATGAGCAGGAAAAAATGTGCCTGGTCGGCCGCCACAGCGCGCGCGTGATCAGCGTCGGCATCGAGTTGGATGTGCAGATCAACGCGGTCGATGTTGACCGCGCCGATGTCGTATTCGGTTTGGCGCAGACCACCTTCGCGGGCGTCGCGAAAGCGCGCCCGGCCGCCACCTCCGAACACGAGCGGCCGCGCCGCGGCGGCGGTCACGCCCCGCGCGGTGCTGACAACGGCAAGCAGCGCGGCGACGACAGCCAGCGCGGCGGCGACAAAAAACCGCAGCAGCGCGACCGCAAACGTCAGAAACGGCGCTGAGACAACGGGACTGCTGAAAGCGCACGCCCCTCAAAGCGAAGCGCTGAAAGCAAAAGGCTGAAAAAAGCGGCGCTGGTGCATCGCCTGCAACACGCCGCTTCAGCGGCCACTGCTGCAACCGATGCTGTGGATATGGATGGCCTGCCCAGCTTTCCGGCGCCGCTCGACCCGGCGGCTCTGAGCACCCCAGCGATTGCGCCGGTTGGTGATCGGCATGGCTCGGCCCGCGATCAGGGTCAGCCCGCCACCGCGCGCTTCCGGCGTCTGCCGCCGAAAGAAGGGACGGCCTACGAGGAAACACCCAGCGGCGGCTATCAAGTGATCGCACCGCCGTCGCCGTTGTTGGAAGCGCTCGATCGTTTGCGCGCCACCAGCGGCGTCCGCAGAGCCGAAACTGAATATCTGTTAGCGATGCGCGCGATGAAAGCGTATGCGCCGATCGTCGAGAATCCGCCGCCGGCCGCGGACTCCGACACCGTACCGAATCCGCCATCGCCCTGACGTTGCGCTCTCGCTCCGCGTTGCGTCAGCGCGACGGCCGCAACGGGGGACCTGTTCACCCGTAAGTTCCCTTCGGTGCAGACGCCGCTGCCGATCGGCGAAACGCGCGCCACGGTGCTCGATAGGCTCGAACCATTCCTCGCTCGACATGCGCAAGAGAACGATCTGGGTCTTCGACTCGATGGGGAGCAGATCGCCGCCGGCATCCGATTCATACGAATGATCAAAGAAGGGTCGTTCGATCTGGTCGTAGGGAATCCGCCTTACCAGGCCACAAGCAAGATGGTGGACGCGAAGTACATAAAAGCCAAGTACCCTCGTTCCAAGGCGGATCTGTAC
>JBBROQ010000120.1:0-9628 GCA_038229115.1 Planctomycetota bacterium
TGTTCGCGCTCGGCGCCGGCATTTGGAAATTGATCACGGGTCGGCGCGAAAAGCAGGACGAACAAGCCGAGCGCGCACGCTGCAGCGCTGATCGCGATGCACTGGCGAAACAGCGCGCCGCGAATCCGCCGCCGACTGGACCGCACGACGGCTAAAGCGACTGAGTCTTCAGCGCGACTGACTGTCGGTGATCTGGCCGTCGTCATCGACGCCGAAAGTTTTCATCCAGAAGCGCACGTCGGCGTCGGACGGCGGCGCGCGATCGGCCACATGCGCGGGCGCGTCCGGCAGTGACGCCAGGAACGCGGCACAGCCGATCACGCGCGCACCCAATTGCCGCGCGCGGCGTGACAGTTCGCGATCGTCGGTGACCACCGCAACCGGGCGTCGGGCGTCGCTGCGCAACATAGCAACGATGGTGTCGTCGGCTTCGTCGGCGCCGGAATAGCGCACGCGCAGGCCGCGGCGGTGATGACTGGCGGCGACGCCGCCGGGGCCGCCGTCATAGATCAGTTCGATGCTGGCTCGATTCGCCAAACGTTCTTCCAGCGCCCGGCGTGCGGCTTCTGCATTGCGCATATGCGCCTGTGGCTCGCGCATCAACGCTCGCAGCGACGCATCGGCATGGATCAGATTGTGCGCGTCGACCAGCACCCGCAGGCCCCGCGCGTTTGCCGCCATGACGGATCAGCGCCCGGCGTCGCGGTCGGTGAGTTCCAAAAAGCGGCTTTCCAAATCGCGGTCGCCGCGCACTTCGGCAACGGTCCCAGACGCCACCGCGCGACCGTGATCCATCACCGTGACCCGATCGGCGATCGACTCGACCGTGGCCAAGGTGTGCGTGCTCATCAACACTGCGCCGCCACGGTCAGCGACTTCGCGCAGCCAATCCAACACCACGCGGATGTGCTTCGGATCCAGACCGACTAAGGGCTCGTCGACGATCAATAGTCGCGGTGCATGCAGCATCGCGGCGGCCAACACCAAGCGTTGCCGTTGGCCGTGGCTACAGCCTTCGCACGGCCGGTCGATGAAGCCATCAAGCGCGAAACGCGTCACCGCCGCGGTGAGCCGCTCGGCGAACGTGGTGCGATCCAGGCCGTAGATTCGCGCGATAAAATCCAGAAATTCGCGTCCGGTCAGACGGTCGTACAAATATGGCTCGTCCGGCACATACGCGGTCAGCGCGCGCGCCGCGACCCCATCGCGCACGGTGTCGTGGCCAGCGATCGCGATGCTGCCGGTGTCGGGTTGCAGAAGGCCGGTACACATGCGAATGGTGGTGGTTTTGCCCGCGCCGTTCGGGCCCAGGAACGCGTGCACTTCGCCGGCATGCAGATCCAGGTTCAGATCAGCGACCGCAAGCAAACTGCCATAACGCTTGCTGACCGAGCGGATCGACAACAGCGGCACAGCCTGGGCAGTGGTCATGCGCGCAGCGTCGGCGCGCGGCGGCGAACACCACCGGCGCGACGGCTCATCATCGCGCTCAACGGCGGCGGAAAAAGTTGGCAGGAAACTGCTCGTTCGAAAACGGTTTAGCCGGACGCCAGCGACATCAGTTGTTTTGCGTTGTCGACCTCGTCGTTGATCGCGGTCAGCAACTCGACCAAGGCAGTTTTTTCCAGGCCCAGGTACAGCCACACTTTCGGGTCCAAGGTCGGTTCATCGCATTGGCCGGAAACACGAATGCGCTTGAGTCCGCACAGATATTCGCTGAACAGACACATCGCGGTCAGGGCGGTATTCTTCGCCTTCGGCAAATCGTACTGCGTGCGCATGGTGTCGGTGATCGCGGGCTCAAGTTCCCAGCTCTCGGCCAACCAACCGCTGATTTCGGCGTCGTCGGTGTCCAGGACTTTGCGCGCGGCAGCAGTGAAGCCGAGTTTGTATTCCTTGGCCACGGCGATGATCGCGCGCGTTTCTTCCGGGGCGTTTTCGACCAGGATTAGTTTGCCGATGTCTTTCAACAGGCCGATGGTGAAGGCGAGTTCCGGGTCACAGATTTGCGCTTTGCTGGCGATCAGCCGACATAAACAGGCACTTACTGCGCTGTGGGCCCAGAACGCCTTCATGTTGAAGGCCGCGTTTTGCTGCTGAAACATGTTGATGACGCTGATTGACAGCGCGATCGAGCGGATGGTTTTGAAGCCGAGAATCACCACCGCTTGTTCGAGGTCATGCACCGGTTCGCGCAGGCCGTAGTACACGCTGTTGACCATGCGCAGCATCTTGCCGGCCATGGCTGCGTCCTTGACCATGATCGCGCCGACTTGGCGCGCGTTGGCCTCGGGATCGTTGACCAGACGCGATACCTGCATGACCACTTCGGGCAGCGACGGCACGGTGTGTACGCGCTCAATGATTTCCTCGAAAGATGCGCGGGTGATCGCCATGGCGGCCTTTGGAATGTCAGTGCGGTGAAGAAGCGGCGGGAACAGACGTTGCCGAAGCGGCGGGCGAAACCAACGGCGGCGCCGCACGTGCAGCCGCTAACAATGCGCCCAACTGTTCAGCGTCGGCAGACAGACTGGCGAAAGTCGCGTCGCTGGTCAGGGCAGTGCGGTTTTCGCGCATGATTTCGTCGTACAGTTCTTGCCGGTAAATCTGGTAATGACGCGGCGCGCTGATGCCCAGGCGCACCTGGCCGTTACGGCCGACTTCCAGCACGGTCAGCGTCAGCTCGCCATTAATGACGATGCTTTGGTTGGCGCGCCGGGCGAGAATCAGCATCCGCGCTGTCGCTTAGCCGCGGGCGGGCTGTGGCTTGGCGGTAGATACCTGCACGCCACCAACCGTCAGCGGCATGCGCGATAACGCTGACGGCGCGTGGGCGCTTTGCGCCGTGACCCGCGCGGCGATCTCACTGAAGAAACACTGAATCGGCAGCGCGCTGTCGGTGAACACCACCTGTTTCGCCTTGCCGGTGGCGCGGCAGAGCAGAATCGGCGCGCGTAAATTGGTGCGGATTTTGGCCGGATCATGATCGAGCACGACCATGGTGTAGACCGCGAGTTCAGCGGCATCGGCCGCGCCCAGGTCTTTGATGTCGGCCGGCGCCAGTTCGAAGTCGGGATCCAGTCCGGTGGCGAACACGTCCAACAGACAGAATGTCACCTGCACCTCTTCCACCGATTGCAGCCACCACAGCGGGCCCTTGCTGTGCGTGCTGCTGGGCAGCAACACGAAGCGCTTCAGGTGGTCAAAGCCCACCAACGGCTGCGCAAAGGTGATCAGGTCGGTTTCAGGCACAGAGATGGTTCCCTGCGCCAGGGTGTTCACGGAGACATTGGCCACGGTGGGTTCCTTGAGCACGGCTTGCATACGATACCTCCCGATTCGGCCGATACGCAACCGGCTAGCCAATAGGATCGGCGCCACCCGTCGACGCTGAAGGACGGGCACTGACCAGCCACTGAAAAAATGCGGCCCCCGATTTGCGTTCATCCAGGCCGAGGGGTAGGCTTCTTTCTAGCCCCCCGGGAAGGATCACGTGGACATCCATATCCTCGCCGTGCAGGCCCGCCTGCTGTTGTGGATCGGACTGGGTTGGCTCGCCCTGGGCCTGTGGCTGGGGCAGGATCCGTTGACGGTGGCATGGCGCGCGGCTCTGGGCGGGCTGCTCGCGGTTTGGCTCGGAGGCAAATTGCTGCGTATGATCGCCGGTGTCATTGAAGAACGTCTCGCCACTGAAATGGCCGAACGGCAGCTCGCCGAAGAAACGGCGCTGGCCAAAGTCGCCGCCGCCAAACCCGGCGCTGCTGCTGCCGGCGTGATGACCACGGCGATCAAGAAAGCGCAGCGCTAAAACGATGACCAGCGCAGCGCTAAAGATGGAAAGAACGCAGCGATGAAACGAGCGCAGCAGTGACCAGCAGCACGGTGAAAACTGCAGATATCGGCCCCGGCAAGGCCGGCGTGCGCAGCGGCGGCGAAGCCGCGAAAGCGTACCGCCAGGCCGATCAGGGCCGCGCGCAGCCCGAGCGCGAAGCCGAGATCCTACGTCACCTGCCGCTGGTCCACACGGTCGTCGATCGCATTGCTGCGCATCTGCCGCCCTCAGTGGATCGCGATGATCTGTTCCATGCCGGCGTGATCGGCCTAATCGACGCGCTCGCGCGCTTCGACGCCAGCCGCGACAACGCTTTCAGCACCTATGCGGTGATGCGCATTCGCGGTCAGGTGATCGATGAACTGCGCGCGCGCGATTGGGTGCCGCGCAGCGCCCGCGAACGCGCGCGTGACTATCAACGCGGCGTTGGCGAACTAAGCGCACGCCTGAATCGCGCGCCCAACGACGCAGAATTGTCCGCACATTTAGGCGTCAGCGAAACCGAACTACCAGACATCGAACGCCAAGCGCACCTCGCGTCGCAGGTGTCGCTGGATGCGCCCAGCGGCGACGAATCTGGGGCGCAGCCCCTGCTGGCCGGCCACGGCCACGACGACAATCCGGCGGCGTTCATGGAGCGCGACGACCTGCTCAGGGTGCTGGCGCAGGTGCTGACCACGCTCTCCGAACAAGAGCGCTTAGTGGTGAAGCTCTATTATTTTGAAAATCTGCTGATGAAGGAGATCGCCGCCGTGCTGCGCGTCACCGAAAGTCGCGTCTGCCAGATCCACAGCCGAGTGATGGCGATGCTGCGCCAGCGCATCGGGCGCGAGCTGCTGTAAGGAACTGGCGGTGGAGCTGCCCCGCCTGCCTGCCGCCACCGGCACGCCACCAGACGCCGCCAGCGGCAGCCGCGTCGGCGTTGCGGTCGGCAACGTCATCGCCGGTAAAAACAGTGCTCTCAGCAACGTTGGCAGCAGTCCTGCCAACGCGCAGACCAACGCCAATCGCGCCGCCAGCGCCCAGGTGCTCGCCGCGCTGTTAGGGCGCAACGCGGTCACCACGCTCGCACAGAATCCGGTGACCGGCAGCACCATCGATGCGCGGGTCGACGCGGCACTCGGCGACGATTTATACTTGGTTACGGTGTCCGGCAGCGGGCAGCAATTGGTCGCACGCAGTGCCGTGACGCTGACGCCACAAAGCGTGCTTAGCGCACGCGTCGCGCTGGTCGATGGCACGGTGGTGTTGCAGCGGCTGGATGTTTCTGACTCGCTGCGCACCGACGCTCTGGCCGGGGTGCGGGCGCAACTGACCGCTGCCGGAGCCGTCGGCCAAGCGGTACTCGACGCGTTTGAGCAAGCGGGCGCGCCGTTGGACGACGCACGCTTGGCCGCCGCCGTTGACGATCTGATTGAGCTGATCGACCGCAGCGTTGAACCGCGCACGCCCAGTGGTGCTACTCCCGCGCGCACGACCGGCCGCTCGGGTTCCAACGCGACGACCGCCACGACCACCGGGCAACTTGCCGAAGCGCCGCCAGCCGCCAGCAACAGCACGGTAAAATCAGCAGTTTTCGTCAACCCGACGTCATTACCGCTACGCTCAACGAGCACTGCTCTGCCCACCAGCGGTGCCGCGCGCGCGTCAGCGGACTCGGTCAGCACCGTTGCCAACGCCAGCACCGCGAAGCTGGGGCCGACCATCCGCGATGCTGCTGATCTGCTGCCCCGCGGCACGCTGCGTGAGCGCGCGGACGCCCACGCAGCGCTGGCGGCGCGCGCGTTGCCAGCGACGCCGACGTTGGTCGCGCTGGCGCTGCGCGCGCTTGATGGCCACCTGCCGAATCTGGCCGCAACCCTGCCCGCTGCGCCGGAAGCGACGGCTTACAGCGCCGCACCGGCAACCCACAACGCACTGCCCGCCGCAGCCGAGCGTGCGTTGCCCAACGCGCCCGCGCTGTCCACCGTCCCCGCCGACGCAGCCCAAACCGGCGCACGCGCGACGCTGATCGGCACCACATCTTCAGTGGCGCTCAACCCCACTGACCGTGCAACCGTCACCGCGCACCCGCTCATCACCACCGTGATGCCACCACCTGCAGGCGTAGCGGCCCATGCCGCGTCAATAATCACCACCACGGCGGTACCAGCGGGCGATACGCCTGCCGCTGCGGATAGGAGCGCCATCGCGGCCAACGCCAAAAGTGAACCCGAGTCCGCGCACGGCGCGACCGCGACGCCCGAACGCTTGCCGTCGGCCGCGCGCGCTAACACCACGCCCATCACCGCACGCAGCGCCACCACCACGACACCGAACAGCACCGACGTCGATCATCTCGACACCACCAAGCCCGGGGTCGCCGCGGTTAACCCCGGCCCCCCCAGCACTCCGCCGACGCGCGCCCTGGTACCGGATCTGCGCGACGGCAGCGCCGCGGTGCTGCGCGCGCTGGCGCTCAGCGGACTGCGCGAACGCGGCGATACCCGGATCGCCGAGCCGACGCTGCTGCGCGTGATCGCCAGTCACAGCACCAGCGGCCTGATCGCTGCAGCCGCACGCGCAACGGAACCCGCGACCGCGCCGCATCCCGCGAACGCCGAGCGTCTGACGCCGGCCGCGCCCGACGCCATTACCATCGATCAACGCTCGACCACCACCGCCACTGACAGCGCGCGCGAAGGCCTCGCGCATACCCTGATCCGGCCGAAAGAACTTGCTGAATACGACACCGTGTTGGCGGTGCCATTGGCCGATCACGGGCAGCCGTTGCCGGCGCGCATCGCGGTGACCTCGCGCCCGGCGGGCAACGGCCCGCCGGCGACGTGGGTGCGGGTCGACACCGAACTGAGCCACCTGGGCGCGGTGAGCGTGCGGCTGTCGGGTCTCGAAGGCGGACCGTTGGCGATCACCATTATCGCCGGCGAACGTGGGGTCGGGCCATTGGCAGACGTGCTGCCGGAACTCGCGACCGCGCTTGAACAATTGGGCGTGCAGGCGGCGGTGCGCGTGGCGCTGGCGGAACCAGCATGAACGAGCCCGACGCTGTATTGCCGGACAGGCCGGACAGGCCAGAGCGGCCTGAGCCCAAGCGCCAGGCAATCGCCCTGCGTTATCGCGATGACCACGATCATGCGCCGAAAGTCACCGCCAAAGGCAGCGGCACCATCGCCGACCGCATCATCGCGCTGGCGCAGGAACACGGCATCCCGCTGCATGAAGACCAGGACTTGGTGCGGCTATTGGGCGTGCTGGAGATCGACGCGGAAATTCCGCCGGCGCTGTACCGCGCGTTGGCTGAAGTGCTGGCGCATGTGTACCGCGCCAATCAACGTGCGGCGGCGCGCTGAGCTTGTTCGTCGCGCGCTGAGCGTGTCCGCTAAGGCCCTGCTCCTGGTTGCGCGCTAACGCTGCGCCAGCATCCGCGCCGCCATGGCCGAACCCGATTCTTCATCCGCCCCCCTGGCATCAGCTCAACCGCTCGTATTCGTGCTCGGCCCGACCGCCTCGGGAAAAACCTCCTTGGCTGCAGCATTGGCGCGCAGCCTGAACGGCGAAGTCATTAGCGCCGACGCGATGGCGGTCTATCGCGGCATGGACATCGGCACCGCCAAACCCAGCGCGGCCGAACTCGCCAGCGTGCCGCATCACCTGATCTCGATCATCGAACCGGAAGACCGCTGCGACGTGTCGCGCTGGCTGGCGCTGGCCGAACACGCGATCGCCGCGACCGCGTCACGTGGCCATCTGCCGCTGATCGCCGGCGGCAGTCCGATGTACACGAAAGCGCTGTTGGAGGGCCTGTCGGCCGGCGCGCCGCGCTGCCTGGCGCTGCGCGCTGAACTCGACCTGCGCTATGCCCAGGAAGGCGGCATAGCGCTGCTGCACGAACTCACGCAGGTCGATCCCACCTATGCCGACGACCGTCACGCCAACGATCAGAAACGCATCGTGCGCGCGCTGGAAGTCTGGCTGCTGACCGGCGTGCCGTATTCCGCGCACCACACCACCGACGGCGTGCGCCGCGCGGAATTCCGCACCGTGCTGCTCGGTTTGGACTGGCCACGCGACGTCCTGCACCGACGCATCAACCGCCGCGTGAAAGACATGTTCGCCGCCGGATTGTTGGACGAAGTACGCGCGATCGCCCCGCGCCTAAGTCCCGAAGCCCGCCAAGCCGTCGGCTACAAGGAAGTCCTGGGCGTGCTCGACGGCTCGATCGATCTGGCGCGCGCGATCGAACTGGTCAGCCGCAACACCCGCATCCTCGCCCGCCACCAAAGCACCTGGTACCGCCGCTTCCGCGACATCGTCTGGCTGCCCGGCGATTCGCCGGATCTGATGGAGCGCGCCGCAAAGATCGTGCGCGAGCGGTTGGGCTGACGGCGACGGGAAAAGTCAGAAATTTGATGGCGGCATCGGTGCCGTCAGCGGCGGCAAGCCAAGGTTATGCGCGGCTTCTTGCGCGAATGGCTCCAGATGCTCAGCCAGCTCATCGAGTGCGGCGTCGCGCTCGGCTAACGGCCCCACTATCGGAAACAATGCTACCGCTCCGATGGCTGCATGCAGATCGCCTAACAGCGACGCCGCGACATCGGCCACGCGCAAATCAGCGGGAATCGTTACCTGCGGTATCGGCTCGGTGGATAGCTCGGGCTGTTCTAAACCACTGTGCAGCTGCAGCGCCCCATGGGCACCGAGCAGCCACAGCCCGGCGGCATCACTGCGCGACAATACCGGCGGCAGACGCCGTCGATCATGCAGCGCATGATGCAAGAGGACCAAACAGCCATCGGTCGATGGTACCGATGGCAAAGTACTATTTGCGGTAGCGCCAGCTACGCCGCGCGCGCCGAACAGCACGGCCAAGAACGCCGGCGCTTCGACCGGACCCTCAAGCACGTTACGCAATGCGAGGATGCGCGTCGCACGCGGCGGTTGCTGCAACACGCCGATGGTCAACCGTTCCAACGCCTGCGCGTGGATTGGATCGGTGGCCGTGGCGCAGGCATCGCGCAGCGTCGCATCCAACGGCTGCGGCTCGCCCTGGGCATCACGCCACAACGCCAGTTCATCGCGCAGCCGTCCGCTCACCGGCCACGATCGGATCAGCGTTTCCACCGCGGTCTGATCTGGCAGAAAGCTGATGACATCGGTCCACCAGGGCCATCGCTCTGCCTCCAGATCTGCGGGCGGTTCTTGCCAGCGGCGGGCGATGTGCGTGAAGCGCTGCGGCACGTCCGCAGCGCCGCTGTTGAGCAGCTGCAACGCGCCCCCGGCATCGACCTGATCGGCGGCGGCCAACGCCCATTGCGTCGGCGTTTCTTGGCCGTGTTCGCGCCACCACGCTTGTAACGCGAGCGCACAGATATGCCGTTCCGATGGCGTCCATTCAGCACTGACGTCGCGTCCGATTAGCAGCCGTGCGTCGAAGCCGAGCTGAAAGTTCACGGCCATCAACGCACGGTCGCCGACGGTGCCGAAGTCGGGAGCCGCACGCGGATCGTCGAGCAGTGCCAGCCCTTCGGCCAACGAACATGCTGGTGCATCCTGTTTCGTTTCGAAGTCGCCGTACGTCACCCAGCGTTGCAGCCGACCGGCGCTATCAGACGTGACCGTGTTTGCTGGCAACGCAGCACGAGCGCGCCGCAGGGCTTCCTGCATCCACGCGTCCCCGCCGGCGAACCGCAACACCGACGCGTCGGGATCGGCTTCCGACCCACGGTGACTGAAAAAGAACGTCGCCAATTCCATGCGTAAGCCGGCGGCCAGCGCCTGGACGATTGGTTTTTTCAA
>JBBROQ010000121.1:0-9517 GCA_038229115.1 Planctomycetota bacterium
ATCGTCTATCGTCGATGAACGATGAAGACGCCGCCGCCCCACCAACCCGAACGCCGCCGCGATACCGCCGTGGCCGATTTTTCCGCCGAGCGTGTCGTCGATCACCATCGCGCCGGTGCCGAACAGGACCATCATTCCGGTCGCCAGCGCTTCGGCGACGCAGGCGCGCAGGAATGCCGCGCGTTCGGACCGCGCGGCGTCGTTTTGTGAATCAGCAGCGCGTTGCGCACGAAAGTTTGTGGCGCGCGCCTTCACAGTGCGCTCGTCAGCGCTTTCAACTGCGCGAGGCCATCGGCATCGATGCAGTAACAGGTGCGCGGCCCGTCCAACGTGCCGCGCACCAAACCTGCGGCCTTCAAAATGCGCAGATGTTCGGACACCGTCGACTGCGCCAGCGGCAGCTCATCGACGATCGAGCCGCACACGCAGCCAGCGCGCGCGCTCAGCAGGCGCAAAATGCGCACCCGCACCGGGTGGCCGAGCGCCTTGGCCAGACTGGCCAGCGCCTCGGCCGCGCGCTCGGCGTCCAGGTGCTCGGGCGCACGTGGGGCGATGGTCGTCGCGGTCGGCGGACAGCAGTCGCTCGCGTTCGCAGCGCAGCTGGAGTTTGCCGCTGATGTAATCACGGTTTTTTCGTGTTTTCTCGACGCCGTGGCCAGCGCCACGGCGCGTTCAGGTGCCTTCTCTCGGGATTTTTTTGCCGGCGACGCCGGAACAGCGGGTTGGTTGGGCGGCGGCGTCTTCATCGTTCATCGACGATAGACGATATTGGCAGCGGGCAAGCTTTTGGTGGCTGGGCCAAGCCGCGCGCAACCCGGCAAAACCCTTTGAACGACGGTGGGGTGGGAAGAAGCTCCGCGCCCGTTTTTCGCCGCCGGCGCGCATGCCGGCCTCAACCCAATACCCGAAGCAGGCCATCCATGCAGGTCACCGTCGCGAATCACGCTCCGCTCCGTACCTCCGTCACCATCAGCTACACCATCGCCGAGGTGCAGGCGCGCCGCGGCCAAGTGCTGCGGCAATTGGGTTCCGAGATCAAGCTCGACGGTTTCCGACCGGGCAAAGGCGCGATGGGCGTGGTCGAAAAGCGTTACGGCGCGGCCGCCACGCAGCGCACCGAAGAGCTGCTGTTGGACGAAGGCCTGCAACAGGCGCTGCGCGACAACAAGCTGAAGCCGGTCGGCCAGTTCACTCAAGACGGCCTGGAACGCACCGATGGCTTAAAGCTGATCACCAGTTTCGAGGTCAAGCCGCCAGTCGTGCTGCCGGAATTCAGCACCCTGAAAATCAATAAGTCCGAAGTCGAAGTCACCGATGCGCAGGTCGATGAATCGCTGACCGCGCTGGCGCGTCGCGCCGGCGACATGGGCGGTTTGGCCGAAGGCGAGACCGTGCGCGAAGACGACAACCTGACCCTGGCCGGCACCGTCACGGTCGGCGGGGTCGAAGCGCGCAAGCTGCACGATTTCCATCATTTGGTCGGCGCTTACCCGCTGTTCGGCAAAGAGCCGGCCGGCGTCGTCGAGGTGTTTAAGGCGGCGAAAGTCGGTAGCGAAGTGCGCTTCACCGCGACCTTGCCCGCATCGTTCACGCCGGCCGAGCACGCCGGCAAAGAGGCCGAAATCGCGGTCACGGTGCAGAATGTGCAGCGCCTGCGCGCAGCGCCGTTGGATGACGCACTCGCGAAAAAGATGGGCATCGACAATCTGGAAGTGCTGCGCGGCCTGATGCGCGAGCGCATGAAGCAGACCAAATTGGGCGAACAGCGGCAGGCGCAGGGTAAGGAATTGCTCGATGGCTTGTTGGCCAGCGTCACCGTGGAACTGCCGCCGACCCTGACCGCCGCGGTCAAGAAAACCCAGGCCGACGCCGCGGCCGAACGCGCCACCAATCAGAAGAAGACCGACGCGGAAATCGCGGCCGCGCGCGCCGAAGCCGAAACCGCCGCCGAGCAGATGCTGAAGCGTTCGTTCGTCCTCGATGCAGTGGCCGAAAAACTGAACGTCGCGGTGACCCGCGAAGACCTGGAAGACCAGATCCGCCTCGCCGCCGGCCAAACCGGCCGCAAGCCGGAAGACATCGCCAAGCAGCTGCAAGAGAGCGGCCAAGTGAATCAGGTCGCGCAGGAGATTCGCGAGGCGAAAGCCCTCGAAACCCTGCTCGATACTGTTTTGTCGCCTGCGTAACTCGGCTGCGCCGAGTTTGCGCCAAACGAAATGGCCGAGGCGAAGCGCCTCGGCCATTTCGTTTGGCTGCCGCCGCCGGTGGCGTCGGACGCTGGCTGGGCACCGCTCCGCTGCGCTACGGGTGCCCGTTGTTCGCAGGGGCGCTGCCCCTGCTACGACCCCGCGGTATCGCCGCGATGATGGACGATCCACACCGTCGCCGGTTTTTTCGGGGGCTGCGCGCCCCCGGTCCCCGCGCGGGTGCGCCCGGTCTTGCGGCCCTACGGGCCACGGCGACCGAGCGGCGCGTGGCGTTGCCACGCCGCGCGACCTGCGGATTGCCACGCCGTTTGCGTAGGTGGATTTCTGCACTCTGGACCGCGGTGCTGGCGCGCCCGCACCGCGCCTTCCGCGCTCCCGGCGGTAAGGGGAGCAGCGCGGAGCGCGTTCTCGGGGGGCGCAGCCCTCCGTAGCGCGCCGCCAACAACCGCGTGCCCAACTGTTCCCCGTCGCGAGGGGGGCAGCGCGGAGCGCGTTCACGGGGGGCCGCAGCCCTCCGTAGCGCTCCGTGAGGAGCGCGTGACAAACTGGAACAGGATTTGCGTGGCGATCCCTATATGCCGTTCGACGTCCAAAAACCCATCTTGGCCAAGCTAATGGATGTGTCGGTCCTGCGGGCGAAAGTCCACGCGGCCAACCTCGCCAATCAGAATACGCCGGGGTACAAGGCGCAGGCGGTGGCGTTCGATCAGGCGTTTCAGCAGGCGTTGGCGCAGGGCGACACCGGCGCAGCACTGGGCGTGAGCCCGACGCTGTACGAGCCGCGCGACACGCCGGAGGAAAACGACGGCAATGACGTGTCGCCGCCGACCGAAATCATGCAGGCGGCGCAGAACGCGACGTTGTACAATGCCTACATAACCATGGCGCAGGGGCGGCAAAAACTGCTCTCCACCGCCATTAGCTCGGCCCCGGGAGGGTAATGTAAGCCATGCCTGATCCGATCATGCCCGGTCTGTTTAGTGGGGTCGATGCCAGCGCTTCGGCGATGGGTGCGGAAAATGCCCGCATGACTGCCGCGGCGGAAAATCTTGCGCATGCCGGCAGTACCGAACGGCTGGCCAACGGTCTGCCGTATGCGCGGCAGCGGGTGCAGTTTCGCACCGTGATGGACGCGCAGGGCAATCGCACCGGCAAGATCGACGCGCAGATCGTGCACGAGGGCAAGTACGCGACGCGCTACGATCCCTCGCATCCGAATGCCGATGCCAACGGCAATGTGTTGGAACCGCGCATCGATCCAATTTTGGAGCTGACCGATTTGATGGTGGCGGGCAAAGCCTACGACGCGAACGTGAACGCCGCCAAAGGGCTGATGAAAATGCACGAATCCGCGTTGAAACTGGGTCAGGAGTAACGCGCCATGACCCAACCGCTGGATCCGATGCGCGCGCTGTACGGCAGTCAGCCGATCGCCCCCGCCAATCTGGCGCTGCCGACAAACGCGCCCGGCGCGGCTGCGCCCACCGACGCCGACGGCAAAACTTTCAATCAGGTGCTGAATGATTTCGTGCAGCAGGTCGACAAGACCCAGCACCAGTACGACGACGCCATTGGCGCGGTCGAACGCGGCGAAACTGACAACCTGCACCGCGTGATGCTGGCGCAAAGCGAAGCACAGCTGTCGTTGAAACTCGCAGTGGAAGTGCGCAATAAACTGGTCGACGCGTACAAAGAAGTGATGCGCACGCAGTTCTGAACTAGCGTGCGCAAACCGCAGCTTTCGCGCTGGGCGCAGGCGAAGTAACCTAGGCCATGAATATCGAGATGGGCTACGTGACGGCAGGTGCCCGATCGGTGAGGCGGATATGATCGCGGCCGATATCCCGCTGCGCGAAGTCGAGCGATTGCAGCTGCTGCGTTCGCTGGGCCTTCTCGACACCCCGGCAGAGGCCGACTTCGATCGGCTCACTTCGCTGGCCGCGCGCATCTGCGGTACGCCGATCGCGTTGGTTGCGCTGATCGATGAGCATCGGAATTGGTTCAAGGCTAAGGTCGGACTGACCGCCTGTGAAACGCCACGCGAACTCGCGTTCTGCTCCCATGTCATCGCTAATCCACATCAGGTTCTGCTGGTCGAGGACGCGCACGCCGATGCGCGTTTTGCCGACAATCCGTTGGTAACTTCCCCGCCGAACGTGCGCTTTTATGCCGGGGCGCCGTTGACCACGACCTCTGGCGTGGCGCTGGGCGCGCTGTGCGTGGTTGATCATGTGCCGCGGCAACTTGAAGCGTGGCAGGTCGAGGCATTGGAGACACTCGCGCGTCAGGTCGTCCTGCTGTGTGAACGTCGCGGCGCGCGTCTGGACCAATGGCGGCGCATGTACGACGCGTGCCCGGTGGGCATCTATGTCACCGATCCACAGGGCGACGCACAGTTCATCAATCGCGTCTACGGCGAGATTATTGGGGCGCCGCCCGAATCAGCGCTTGGTCAGGGTTGGGTTGGGTTCATCCATCCCGATGACCGTGAGCGGGTGTTCGCAACGTGGTACGCAGCAACTGCGGCGAACCGCGATTTCGAGAGTGAGCACCGTTTTCTGCGGGGCGATGGCGCGGTGGTGTGGACCAGCGTGCGCGCCTCAGCCTTGCGCGAAGACGGCGTGATCGTCGGCCACGTCGGCATCGTCACGGATATCACCGCGCGGTACCGGGCCGAAGAACGCTTCCGGGTGTTGTTCGAGCGCTCGTCGGATGCGCATTTGTTGGTTGGCGATCATGGGATTATCGACTGCAACGATGCGGTGGTCCGGATGCTTGGCGCGACCGATAAGGCGCAGGTGCTGGCGCTGCACCCGGCAGTATTTTCCCCTGAATTTCAGCTCGACGGCCAACGCTCGGACGTGAAATGCATCGGCATCGACGCACGCGCGCGCCACGAGGGACACCTGCGCTTCGACTGGCTGCACCGCCGTTTCGATGGCAGCGTGTTTCCGTGCGAAGTCAGCCTGACACCAGTTCATATCGGCGGCCAAGCGGCGCTGTTGGCGGTCTGGCACGACCTGACCGAGCGCAAACGTGTCGAAGATGCTTTGGTGGCGGCGCGCGACGCGGCCGAGGCGGCGACTCGCGTGAAAAGCGAATTCCTGTCGACCATGAGCCACGAGATCCGAACGCCGATGAACGGTGTCATCGGTATGGCGACGCTGTTGGAAAAGACGCAGCTTGATCCCGAACAACGCGGCTTTCTCAGCGACCTGCGCATCAGCGCCGAAAGCCTGTTGGACATCATCAACGACATCCTCGACTTCTCGAAGTTGGAAGCGGGCCGGGTCGAGCTGGAAGCGCTGCCGGTCGATCCGGTGGTGCTGCTGCGCGAGGTGCAGGCAATCGTCGGTCATCGCGCGCAGCAGAAAGGCCTGACGCTGTCCTGCGTGGTTGATGGCGCAGTGCCGGCGCGGGTGTTGGGTGATCCGGTGCGGCTGCGGCAGATCCTGGTCAATCTTGCGGCGAATGCGGTGAAGTTCACGGCCACCGGTAGCGTTGAACTGCGGGTGGCGCTGTTGCCACCAAGCGCATCGGTCGCGCCGCAGTTGTGCTGGTCGGTGCGCGATTCCGGCATCGGCATCACGTCTGCACAGCGCGCGCGCTTGTTTCAGCCTTTCAGCCAAGCCGACAGCTCGACCACGCGGTTGCATGGCGGCACCGGCTTAGGCTTGGCGATCAGCAAACGCTTAGCGCTGCAGATGGACGGCGATTTGGCGGTGGAGAGCGAACCCGGCGTCGGCAGCACGTTCAGTTTGCGCCTGCCGCTGCGGGTCGCGTCAGGCGTCGTCGCGGCGCCGCCTACAACCTATATGAATGACCGCGCGTTGGTGGGCATGCGGGTGCTGGTGGTCGATGACAGTCCCATCAATCGCCTAGTGGCGCAGCGCATGGTGGAACATCTCGGTGCCAAAGTAGTGGCGGTGGCCAGCGGCAGTGAAGCTTTGGCGGCGTTGGCAGCCGGCGGGCAGCCGTTTGATGCAGTGCTGTTAGATTGGCAGATGCCGGACATGGACGGACTGGAAGTGGCACGGCAGCAGCGCGAATACGAGCGCAGCGCCGGCCTGCCGCCGGTGCCGTTAATCGCCATGACCGCCAATGCGACGCTGACCGACCGCCGCCGCTGCCTAGATGCGGGTATGGACGAGCATGTCGGTAAACCGTTCAACACCGAAGCACTGGTGCGCGCGCTGCGGCCGCATTGCCGCGCTTTAAGCGGATAAAGGGGGGATAAAGCGCGGGTATTTGGCGCATAAAGCTGAGCCGGTGAGCGTGGGGTAAGCTTGGAACGGTCTGTGCTGTGCGTGGTGCAGCAGCCGCAGGAGACCAAGCGATGTCGAAAATATGGCAGCAGTTATTGGCGATCTGGGGTCGCTTAGAGATCGCACAAAAGGCGACCATCGTGTTGGCTGCGATTGGCGCCACCGCGCTGTTCATCGCCTTAGGTTACGGCGCGACGCGCCCGGATTACCGCGCCCTGGCCAGCGATCTGACGAAGGCGCAGGTCGCTGAAATCGCCGCGTATTTGGATCAGAAAAAGATCGCGTATCAGGTCGCTGACCGCGAGACCTCGATCCTGGTGCCGTCGAAGGATCTGTACCATTTGCGCAATGAACTCTCTGAGCGCGAGATGCTGTCCGACGGCAGCAAAGGCTTTGAGCTATTGAACAAATCCAACATGTGGGGCTCAACTTTTTCAGAGCACAAAACCTACGACCGCGCGGTAGCGGGCGAACTCGAACGCAGCTTTCGCGAATTGCCCGGCGTGCGTTCGGCGCGCGTGTTGATCGATCGCCCGCAGCCCAGTCCGTTTGTCGAAGACGACAGCGGCAAGCCAAAAGCCTCAATCAAACTCGATATGAAGCAGGGCATGCGCCTGAATGAACGCCAAGTCGCGGGCGTGATGCGGCTGTGCGCCGGCGCGATTGCCGGGCTTAGCACCGATCGCGTCGAGGTCATGGACAGCAGCGGCTCGCTGACCCCCAACACGCCCGACAGCGGCGCGGCGATGGCGCAGACTACGTTGGAAGCCGAGGCCGCGCGCGAGGCGTATCTGACTCGTAAAGCGCAGGAGCAGTTGGACACCGTGTTAGGGCCCGGCCGCAGTCAGGTGAAGGTCAGCGTGAAACTGGATTTCACCAAGCGCAGCGAGGCCAGCAGCGATCCGACCAAATCGGTGCTGTTGGAGGAACATACCCTTACCAGTGACGAGAAAATTCCGGTGCTTGCTGGCGGCGGCGTCGCCGGCACGCAGCCGAATGTCGAAGGCGAGCGCCAGAACAACAGCGCGCCGCCGGCGATGGGTTCGAAGACCAGCGAGAAGGGGGAGACCAAATATGTGGTCGGCAAAAAGACCATCACGCAGGAGGACGAAGTCGGCCGGATCAAGGGCATGAACGTCGCGCTGTTGCTCGACTTCAAGACCGCACAAGTACCGAAGTTGGACGATCAGGGGAAGCCGACCAAGGAAATGACGGAAAAACGCGAGGAATTCACCGCGGAAGAGCAGACGCGGTTCCGTGAACTGGTGCTGAATGCGATTGGCTTCAACGCCGCGAAGGACATCGCGGCGAAGTTGGAGGGGGTCGCCAACCTCGACGCGCGCTTCACTGCCAGCGTGCAAAGCATGGCGTTGTTTCGGCCCGAACCGGAACTGGTCGCGGCCAGCGGCGTGATGTCGTTGGGGCCCGCGAAGCTGTTGGATTACATCGGTTATGGGGTGGCCGGGATCGTCGCGTTGGCGTTCATCTTGGTCGCGCGCGGTCAACTGAAGCGCAGCCATGATGCCTGGGTCGCGGCCGAAGCGCGCGCGCGGGCGCAGGTCGATGCGGACGCGGCCAAGCAAAAGACCGAAGACGTCGCCACCAACATCGACGACAGTAAGGATCAGGACCGCGCGAAACGGCTTGAGCTGAAGGAAGCGATCAAAAAGAAGATCACCGACGATCCGAACTTGGCCGCGCAGGTCGTGCGCCAATGGTTGTATGAGTAGACCGACGATCACGTGCGCAGGGATCAACCATGCCGGATAATGCTGATCCCAAAGATGGAACAGACGTCAAGGCCGTCACTGGCCGGCGCAAGGCCGCGGCTTTCATGCTCTCGCTCGACAGTGCTTCGGCGGCATTGCTGATGCAGAAGCTGCACGAGCGCGACGTCGCGCTGCTGTCCGAAGAAATGACCCGCATTGGGCAGTTGGATGCAACCGAGGCATTGCGTTATTTGACAGAATTTTCGCAGAAAAGCGGCAGTGATCAGATCGCGGTCGAGCCGATGGTGCAGGAGATCTTGGAACGCGCGTTGGGCAAAGAGAAGGCGAAGGAACTGCTGGAAAAGATCCGCCGTCAGTCGCGCGAGGTCGAACCGTTCCGCTCGCTAATGCCGTTGGATGCACGCCAGGTGCAGACGCTGCTGCGCGGCGAACACCCGCAGGTGCTGGCGCTGGTGATCTCACATTTGGAAGCGGCGGTTGGCTCGCAGTTGCTCAAGGATATGGATGAAGGCCTGCGCTACGAAGTAGTGAAACGCATCGCGTCGACGCAGGATCTGTCGGCCGAACTGGTACGGCAAATCGACGAGATGATGGAAGTGCGCGCGTTCACGTTGGGCAAGCGCAGCACCGAAAGCGGCAGCGATGGCCGCTTCAAAACCGTGGCGCAGATGTTGAACGTCAGCGACCCGTCATTGAGCAAAACCATCATGGAGCGCCTGAACAAAGACGAGCCGCAGATCGCCAATCAGATCGCGGCGCTGATGTTTGTGTTCGAGGATCTGACCAAGATCGCCGACCGTGACATGCAGAAGGTCTTGGCCGAAGTCGACAAGGCCGACCTAGCGTTGGCTCTGCGCGCGGCGCCGCCGGAAGTGTCGGCGAAGCTGTTGGGCAACCTTTCCAGCCGTGCCCGCGACGCGATCAAGGAAGAGATCGAGAACATGGGCCCGAAGCCGCTGTCCGAGATCGAGGAGGCGCAGAAGCGCATCCTGCAAATTGTCCGCGGCATGGAGGAAAAGGGCGACCTGCAGATCGCCCGCGGCGGCGGCGAGGCAATGGCATGAATCTTCCGCATCGGGCAATGCTATTTTTTCCTGCGTTTTCATCGCGGTTTAGCGCCGGCAGGGCCGCATGACCATCTTGCGCTCACGCACGGTTGCCGGTCAGGCCGCGGGCTTGGTGACGTCGTCGGTCGAGCGCGCGCTCGATGAATGGCGGCTGAAAATCGATGCCGCGCGGGCTGCCGGCGTGGCCGAGGGCCGTGCGGCTGCGCGGGCTGAATCGGCCGCGCGCGTCGGCGAGGCCGAACGGCGCG
>JBBROQ010000122.1:0-9489 GCA_038229115.1 Planctomycetota bacterium
GGAGGGTACGGGCGGCGGGTCATGGTCTTGGTGGTCAGGCCGGGCAGTTCGGTGCCCAGGCGGCGAAGGATGCGCAGACGCGGGCCGGTATGACGGGCCATACAGAAACTCCAATGTGGGCGACGAGCCTGTGGATGACAAAAGCGGGGCGACAGCCAAGACGACCGAAACAAGGCCAGCTCGGTCAAAGAGGGTGGGAAGAATGTAGCCACGGCCGGGATTGCAATACTGGATTCGACTGCGGCGGCGATGACGTGCGACCGGGCGCGGAGTGGGGAATTCGTCGAACGTCGCCGTGTCCTTACGTTGACCTTGAGCCTGCCACGCGCGGCCATATCACACGGCGTCGATCAACGGCCAACGCGTTCGTCCGGTAAAGGAACATCATGCGCAACCGCTTTTTGTCTGCGTTTCTTCCCCTCATCCCGCTGCTGCTGACCGCTAGCGCCTATGCCGCAACGGCCGAGGAGCCCGTACCTGCGGGAAATCCGCCGGCGTTGAGCGACACCGACAAGGCCGCTCTGCGTGCCCAGGCCGAGCAGCACAGCGCGGCCGGGCTGAAGGCGATGACGGCGTCGGACAACGATTCCAACCAAGCGGTTGAAGCCGCGCTGGAGATGGGTCAGGCGCTGAAACTGTATCAGAAACTCGGCGACATCGACGCGGTGTGCGAAACCCGCGCGAACATCTATTGGTGCAAGAAGCGGATGAATTTGGACGAGGTGCAGAAGTACGTCGCCAGCAAAGGCAAGGACGCCAGCGCGACCTTCGCCAGCGCCAGCGAGGCGGCCGATGAGAAGATTCCGTTAGCTGAAGCTGACGCGTATTTCGCCCGTGCCGAGAAGTTCGCCAAGGACAACGTCGACAAGACGCTGCTGATTTCAGCCCAATATCTGTTCGTCGCCGAGCGTTTCGCCGGCAGTGCGGTGGCAGTGAAGGCGCAGAAGATCAGCCTAGAAACACAGCAGAAATGGGTACAGCAGCAAAAGGCTGAGATCGAGGCCGACAAGAATCGCATCCGCGACACCCGTTTCACCAAACCACCGCAGGTGACCGGCAACGGCACCAAATCTACCGTGCCGGATGCCGCCGCTGCGGCGACGGCCCTGACCGCGATCAAAGCGCTGTACAAGGACGACTATGCGAAAAAGAGGCCGGTGCAGAAATGCCGCTTTGCACGCAAACTGGTGGATGACGCCGACAAAAGCAAAGACGACGCGGCTAACTACTACGTGATGCTTAGCGAGGCGCAGCGTTTGGTGCTTGAAGGCGAGGATTACGATTTTTACCTGACCGTCACTGACACCATTGCCGCGAATTTCACCAGCGTCGACGCGGCGGCGGTGAAGCGGCAGCAGCTCAGCCAGAACAAGTCCAAACCCGTCGCCGCCGCGATCCTGAAGCTGTTGGAGACGCCCACCGACCCAGGCGCGAATACCGTCGCCGGCAAGATGTTCGGCGTTGAACGCGGCAAATGGGAGCTGGCTCTGCCGATGCTTGCATTGTCGAACGAGCCGGCGCTTAAGAAGGTCGCCGAGATGGAACTGGGCGATCCGAAAGATCCGACCGAACAGAGTCTGACCGGTGAGGCGTGGTACTTGCTGGCGAAAAAGGCCGGCATGCAGGCCGAGAAGGATGGCATGAACGTGCGCGCGCTATTCTGGTACAGCAAAGCGGTCGACGGCCTCAAGGGCGTAAACAAAGACAAGGCGCAGAAGCGCGTCGAAGAGCTGGATAAACTGGTGCCGCTGACGGTGGTCGACTACAACAACCTGACCGCGAACCAATGGACCAAGCTTAAAGCGATCACCACCGTGGCGGTCGACGCGCGCACGGCGCGGACCAGCTCTGGCTATGTACTGAAAAACGGGGTCAAAGTGCGGGTCGTGCCGCATCCGACCGATACCTGGAAGATCACTACCGAATTCTACGGTGAAATGACCGCGACGTGGAAAGGCATCCAGCCGCAGAAGCGCAAGAACAGCAATAGCGACGTGTCATATTACATCGGCTGGGGCGGCAAATACTCGCTTGGCTCGATGGCCTTTCAGGTCGGTGACAGCGCTAATATTCAGGAGGCCGGGATCCTTGAGGGCCAAGGCGTGATCTATGCGATGCCGTACGCCGATTCGTGGTCGTTCAGTTCGGCCTCTGGCATCATCCGGCTGAAGCTCTGCGCGGTCAGCGACGATGACTAGACGGCACCGCAGCTCGGCGTTGCCGAGCTCACGCACCTAAGAGAAAAGCCACGCGCAGACGCGTGGCTTTTCTCTTAGGTGCTGCCGCCGCCTGCGGCGTCGGGCGGTGCCTGACCCACGCTCGGGGCTCGGTGGGTCGTTGTTCGCGGTGGCGCTGCCCCCGCTACGCCCCCGCAGTGCGGTTGGTGCATCCGGTCCGTCACTTTGTTGCTGGGTTTTTCGGGGGCTGGGCGCCCCCGGTCCCCCGGTCCCCCGGTCCCCCGGTTATTCGGAAGGCGTAGACCGCGCTTTCGTTTGTCGCCATGCGTAGCACAGGCCGGCGAGACCAATGGCGGCGAGGACCGCGCCGATCGGCAGCGGGGCGCGTTCGGCCAAGGCCAACAGCGGTTGGATCAGGGGCAGGGTCTGCCAGGCGGTGGCGACGCTGAACACGACGACCACGGCGTTGTGGCCGGCGTGGATGAGCATGCCGGGCAGGATTGAGCGGTTGCGCAAGGCGAACAGCGCCAGGAACACACCGAGCACAAACTGCGGTAAAAACCGGTACGGCGACAGATGCAGGATCGCGAACAGGAATGCGGACAGAATGACGCCGGAGCGCATACCGACCCCACGGGTCAGGCCGCTCAGGAGCGTGCCGCGGCAAAGCAGCTCTTCGCACACGCCGGGCGTGACGGCCACGCACAGCACCAACAGCGGCCAGCCGCCGGCGGTGTGGAGATCGGCGATGATCTTGGTCAGTTGCTCGTCGCCGCTTTGGCTTGGCACCCACGGTGATTGCATCAGGCCCAAGCCGAGGCTGCAGGCGATGGCCGCCGGCAACGCGATCGCGGTGCCTAACCACGCGCGGTTCGCGGGTAAGCGCAGGCCGAGGGTTACGCGTGGGTCATAGGCGCCGAACCAGGTGTGCAGCAACGCCGGCGCGGCGACGAACAGCAGCAGCGGCCCGGCCACCAATACCGCGGCGTTGGCGTGCTGGAAAAAACCGCCGGCCAGGACCATGCCGGCGACGGCGACGGCGAAAATGAGCAGCGCTTCGATGCCGCCGGGT
Organism: Planctomycetota bacterium; assembly: GCA_038229115.1. GTDB lineage: Bacteria > Planctomycetota > UBA11346 > UBA11346 > UBA11346 > JBBROQ01. The sequence goes on from JBBROQ010000122.1 coordinate 3,250, forward strand.
GCATCCGGCCGCGGGCCCCATTTGCGGAAGCGGCCCCAACCGGCGCGTACTAGGCCGGGATAGCGAAATGATTCTTGGTCGAAACGCCGCGCCGACCAACCCACCACCACCGCGGCCAGGGCCAAACTGGTCGCGGCGCTTAGACCCAAATGCAGCCACGGGATCGCGGTGGCTTGTAGGCTTTCCTTGAGCGCCAACACCACGCCGGTGACCGGAATCAGATCCAGCGCGAGCGTCGGGCGCGCGTGCGGCAACAGCGCCACGCCGGCCGCGACCATCGCCGCCAGGATCAGCGGCGCGAGGTAGTTCTGCGCTTCCTTCACGCTGCTGGCGAGTCCGGTCAGGGCCAACGCCACCGCGCCAAGCGTCACGGTCAGCGGCAGCAGCACGACAAAGCACAGCACCAGCGCACCCGCGCCGGCAGATAAAAACGCACCCTGCGCGCCGGCCGACGCGCCCAGTTGGCTGGTGCCGATCGCCACCGTTGCGCCGGCCGACAGCAGGTTCAATCCGACCGATGCGGCCGCGGCCACGCACACCACCAACAGCTTGCCGATGAACACATCGCGCCGGCGCACTGGCCACGACAACAGCGTTTCTAAGGTGCCGCGTTCGCGTTCGCCGGCGACCAGATCGACCGCGGTGATGAATGCGCCGCTGACTGCCAACAGCACCAACAACACCGGCAGTAATCCGGCTAAGCGCGTGCGCGCTGATTCGCTCGGCGGTGCGACGTGCAGTGTGCTGATGGTCAGCGGTGCGAGCGCATCGGCGGCCAATCCAACCGCGGCTAAGCGACGTTCGACCAAGCGTTGGCGATAGAGGCTGAGCGCTTGCGATAGTCGCGCTTCAACCGCGTCGGCCTGTGGGTGCGCGTCGTCGCTGACCATGGCAAAACGTGGCTGTTCTTGCGTCCTTTTCGCCACCACGGTTTCTGGCAGCCGTACTAGTGCCGCGGCCGCGCCGGCCTCGCGCAGCCGCGTCAGCACGCGTGCCTTCGCCACGCGCGTGGCATCGTCGTGGCGGTCGGCGGCGATCAGCGCGGCGACCTCGGTGCGCAACGACGCGGCGGTGCTGACCACCAGCTTCAAACTTACCGGCGCGGTGTCCGCACCCAGGCCGCGCCGAGTGGTGACGGCTTCGGATTTTGGCTCGGTTGGTTTCGCCGCAGGCTTTTTCGGCGCGGCAGTTTTCGACTCGGCGTCAGCAGCGGAGTTCGGTTCCGTCGGCTGCAGCAGCTCGCTGAGTTCGCTCGGCAAATCAGCGATCAGCACCACCGCTGGCTCACGCGGTTGGTCGCCGGTAAGCTGCGCGACTTGCAGCACGAACAGCATCAGCAGCGGATACAGCAGCACCGGCAGCAGCACGTTGACGAACAGCGTGCGGCGGTCGCGCAAGATCTCGGTGCCATCTTTGCGGAACACCTGCGCGACATGCCGCCAGTTGCTGCGCATGACGGTATTTTCCGGCGGGAATGCGGGCGGCGTGTTCATGCGGCGGCGCCGTCGGAAATTATATTCAACACCGCGGCGGCAAAGTCGTCACCGCTGCCAAGCGCCGCCGGCGCGCCGACAAAGGCCAACCGGCCGCGCTTGATGATCAGCAGATGATCGGCGAGGCGCTTCACTTCGGTCATCTGATGCGTGGCCAGCAGGATTAATCGCCCTGGCCGGCGCGCCGCATCGACCGCCGCCATCACTTGATGCGCGGCCAGCAGATCCAATCCGGTAGTCGGCTCGTCCAACACCAGCACCGCTGGATCGGTCAGCAGCGTGCGCGCCAGATTCACACGTTGCATCTGCCCGGTGGACAGTGTGTCCAAGCGCTGGTCGAGAAACTCGCTCAGCGCGAAACTATCGACCTGTGCTGCGATCGCTGCGTTCAGTTGCGCGCCATAGAGGCCATAGAAACCACCAGCATATTTCAGCAATTCGCGACTGGTCAGACGCTGATACAGCCGCGTGGTGGTGGACAGATAACCCAGCCGCGCGCGCACCGCTTCGCCGTCCAGCCGCGTGTCCAGGCCGTCTACCAGCACCCGCCCGCGATCGGGTTCCAACAGGGTCGCGATCAGGCGCAGCAGCGTGCTTTTACCGGCGCCGTTCGCGCCGACCAATGCGGTCACGCCGGCGCCGAGTTCCAGGGTCAGATCGTCGACCGCGCGCACTTCGCCGCGACCGGGATCATAGAAGGACTTCGAAACACCGTGCAGCGCCAGCATGCGGGGATGATGTGGCCGACGCGGGATGCTCACAAGAGCGACATGCGTACGCGTCGGCTGGCACCGGGGCCAGTCGCGACAGCCACAGTCGGGAATCGTGGAGTATATTCCGGTGATGTTTTCTCACGCGGATCGTCGGGAGCGCTTAGCGCTGTTGTTGTCGGCCCTGCTATGCGCCGGCTGCGGCAGCAACGGCGGCGGCGGTGGAAGTTTTGGCGGCGGCACACCGGTGACTACGCCCACCACGTTGGTGTTGGATCTGGCCACCGGCGTGTTGGCGGCCACCGCCGACGGTACGCGTCCGGGCGACGTTCCCGCGACGGCCTTGCTGTTTCGCCGCGTTAATCCGCAGGCCGCGATTGTCGGCAGTGATTCGTCAGCGATGGGTGCGCAGGGCGACGAAGGCCAACGCCAAATCATCGTGTCGACATTTTACGTCGCGGCCTGCGAACTGACGCAGCGCCAATGGCAGACCTTGGCCGGCACCAGTCCGTGGCTGACCGTCGCGCCCAGTAGCGAGCTTGGCGTGTCGGTAGGCGCCGATCGGCCAGCGTTTGCGCTCAGCTTTGACGCGGTGAACGCCGCGCTAACGACCTTCAATGCCAGCACCCGGCCGTTTCTTCTGCGCCGGCCCGGCAACGACGAATGGGAGGTCGCCGCGCGCGGCGGTACCGGTGGACCGTATCCATGGGGCGTGGCCGAGGACGCCGCCACTGTCGCGCGTTTTGCCAGCGTGCGCGAAACGCAGAGCACGGTGTTCGGCCTGCGTCCGGTCGCGACGCGTGCGGCCAATGGCTACGGCTTGTTCGATGTCGCCGGCAACGCCTGGGAATGGGTCGCCGACGGCGCCACCACTACCGGCAATGTGGTGCGCGGCGGCTCGTGGAGCGACAACTTGATCAGCGCCCGCTGCGCCAATCGCCAATACATCGACCCGGCAATCGGCCATGCGCTGGCCGGAGTTCGCTTGGCGATCGACTATCGCTGAGCCAGGCCGAGATCGGCGCTGAGACGCTTACTCGATCAACGGATTCCCGCGCAGACCCGCGCGTTGCGCCAACGCCAGAACGCCGTGCGCGACTTCGGTCACCATGCGCTCCCACGGTTCTTCGCCGCGTGCGATGGCGTCCAGGCGTTGCTCCAAACGCGCGGTGAAATCCGCGTCAATGAAGTTGCCGGCGAAATGCGCGACCAGAAAATCGGTTAAGCGCAGGCCGAGTTCGGTGGCGTGCAGCAGACGCTTTTTCTCGACCACATAACCACGCTCGACGATGGTATGCATGATGGTGGCGTAGGTGCTGGGCCGGCCGATGCCGGCCAATTCCAGTTTGCGGATCAGGGACGCCTGCGTGAAGCGCGGCGGCGGTTTGGTGGTGGTCAGTTTCGCGTTCAGATCTAACAGCGTCAGCGCGTCGCCGACCGTCAACAGCGGTAGCTTGGCGGCGGTGACGGCATCATCGTCACGGTTTTTACCGCGCTTTTTCGGCATTTTTTCATCGGTCGCGTCATCGCCGGCCAATGCCCGCCAGCCGTCAAATTGCAGCACCGTGCCTTTGGCCTGAAACACGCCCATCGGCCCACCGTTCCAGGTGCCGGGCGCGCAGGCGACCTCAATAGTGGTGTGCTGATCGCGGCCGTTGGCCATCTGGCTGGCCACGAAGCGCAGCCAAATCAGACGGTAGAGCGCGCGGTGCTGCCCGACGTCGGCGTCGGGTCCGCTCTCGGGATGGGTCGGGCGGATGGCCTCGTGCGCTTCCTGCGCGTTCGCCGCAGCGGTGGTGTGCACGACGGGTTTCGCCGGCAAATATGCGGGCGCAAAGCGTGCGGCGATCAGCGCGCGCGCTGTCGATGGCCTCCGGCGCCAAGTTCACCGAATCGGTGCGGTGATAGGTGATGTGGCCGGCTTCAAAAAGCTGCTGCAACGCGGCCATGGTCGCGTCGGGCGCCAACTTCAACTGCACCGACGCGGCCTGCTGCACCGATGCGGTGGTGAATGGCGGCGGCGGTTGGCGCTCTGCGTCGCGGCGATCGCAGCGCAGCACCGTCCACGGCTGCTTCGTACACCACGCCACGGTGCGCTCGGCGACCGCGGCCTCGACCAAACGCTGGCCCAGCGGCTCACCTTTCCACGCGATCAGCTTGGCGGAAAAAGACGGTTTTTTACCAGCTTTTTCCAGCGTCGCCCACAGCACAAAATGATCGACGGCGGTGAACGCCTGGATTTCGCGTTCACGTTCGGCGACCAACCGCACCGCCACCGACTGCACCCGGCCGGCACTGCGTGCGGGTTGTCCGTCGACGTTGCCCAACCGCCGCAGCGTCGGACTGACCAGCCAACCAACCACGCGATCCAGCACGCGCCGCGCCTGCTGCGCGTCGACCAAATGCTGATCCAGCGCGCGCGGTTTCGCGATCGCGGCGGTCACCGCATTTTTGGTGATGGCGTTGAACACCACCCGTTGGCAATCGCGCCGGCCCAGGACTTCGCCGACATGCCACGCGATCGCCTCGCCCTCGCGGTCAGGGTCAGTCGCCAGCAGCACGCGTTCGGCGCCGGCAGCCAACGCGGTCAGCTCGGCCACCCGCTGTCGGCTGCGATCCAACACCGCGTACTGCGGTTGCACCTGCCCATCGCGGAAACTCACCGCCAGACCGCCGCTGATCGGCAAGTCGCGCACATGGCCGAAGCTGGCCGCAACCTGCCAGCCCGGCCCCAGGAAGCCGCGAATGGTGCGGGTCTTGGCCGGCGATTCGACGATCACGAGCTGCATCGGCGCACGCTCGGCCGGGCCGCTGCGGGATCCAGAGCGCAAACCACATGCAAATGAATCTCAACAGGAACGATCCGTGGCGTGCATGGATCACCCGCAATCCATCGCTCTAAACGCAGTGCTCGTCGTCTTTGCACTGGTGCCTTCGCGAAAGCGAATCTATACATCCCCGCCCAATCGCGACCGCCCCGCGATGGCCGAGGTGCCTGCATGGACGCCAGTCCGCTCAACGTCGCATACGCCGCGACCACCACGGCCACGCCCGTGACCGCTGGCCCCAGCACCTTCGATTCGCTGGCGCCGTTCACGCTGCTGGCGTTGTTGGCCCTGACGATTCCGGCCGCGCTGCTGCTCATCAATGTGGTGTTAAGCAAATGGGTGCACGGCACGCGCAATTCGAATCCGGGCAAACTTGAGCCGTACGAATCCGGCCTACCGACCACCGCCGGCAATTCTGGCGAGCGCTTCAGCATCAAGTTCTATCTAATCGCGATGCTGTTCCTGGCTTTCGATATCGAAGTCGCATTCCTGTATCCGTGGGCCATTCATTTTAATCAAGGTGGTTGGGAAATGGTCGGATTGTTAGCGGTATTTCTGACGCTGCTCGAAGTCGGTTATCTCTACCTGTACAAGAAGGGCGCGCTGGACTGGGAGTAATCCCACCAGCCACAGTCCATCATGGTTTATCGCAATGCTCCCGCGGCGGTCAGTGACGAGGTCAACCTCGGCGACGCCTTCATTACCACCCGCGTCGATGCGGTGATCAATTGGGGTCGCCGCAACAGCCTATGGCCGTTCCCATTCGGTACCGCCTGCTGCGCAATCGAATTCATGGGCGTGGTGTCGAGCATGTTCGATATATCGCGTTTTGGCGCCGAACTCGTGCGGTTTTCGCCGCGCCAAGCCGATCTGCTCCTGATCGCCGGCACCGTGACGTACAAACAAGCGCCGGTCCTACGTCGCATCTATGAACAGATGTGCGAACCGAAATATGTGATTTCCGCAGGCGCCTGCGCCACCAGCGGCGGCTTCTACGATTGTTACTGCACCGTGCCGGGCATCGATGAGATCATTCCGGTCGACATTTATATCGCCGGCTGCCCACCGCGTCCGGAAGCATTCCTGGAAGCGATCGTGCAGCTTCAGCAGAAGATTGATGGCGAAGCTTCGGCGCAACAGAAAGCGATCGGCGCATGACCGTCCTTACCCGTCCCGATTCTGCGACCACGGTGAAATCGCGCGCGCCGA
>JBBROQ010000123.1:0-9473 GCA_038229115.1 Planctomycetota bacterium
CATCTGCCGCGCTCCAGTCTGCTGATGCTGGTCAGTTGTCTGACCGGCCGCGAACGGTTGCTGGCGGCGTACCACGACGCGATCAGCGCCCGGTATCGATTCTTCAGCTACGGCGACGCGATGCTGATTTTGCCGTAACGGCACCGTGCGAATCGCCGGTGGTGCCGGCGCCTGATCCGGCACCATCCGCGCCCTTATGCAGACCATCCTCCTCGTCCGTCACGGCTATCCGTTGTGTTGGGATCAGAAACTTAAAACCCGCGGTTCACCCGCGCATTTGCGCATCGATCCGACCCTGGCCGAGATCGGCGTGGCGCAGGCGCGGCATTGCGCGGCGACGATCGCGGCGGATGGCGGCGCGGCGGCGGTGCTGTCATCGCCGTTTCGGGCGTGTCTGGAAACCGCGGATCTGATCGCGGCGGCTTGCTCAGCCGAGATCACCGCCGACTGGCGCTTGGGCGAAGTGCTGCTGTCGCAGGTACTGGGCAGTCCGTTCAGCCCGGGCAGCGCGATGGATCCGGAATGGGCCGAGCGTCGTGCCGGCGCGGGCAAACCTGCGCATCCAGAATCGGATCGCACCATCGCCGAACGCGTGATGAAAACCGTGCTTGGGTTGCGAGACAGAAAGCCGTTCGCGAGCCGCATCGTGATCGTGTCGCACGCGATCATCCTGACCGAATTGGTGAAAACGCTGACCGGGCGCATGGCCACCGGCGACTGGCATCCGGGCGCGATCACCACCCTGACGCGCGCGAAACCGATCGAGCGCCAATGGCGGCTGCGCGGCGGTTTTGCCGAGGTCGCGCATTTGGGCGCCGACGATCGCGCCGAGCCAGTCGAGCAGATCGAGCATCGGTACCATCCGCTCGATTCGCGTTCGTGAGCTGTTCATGAACTGGAGTTTCTGCCGGTGATTCCGTGGGTGCTGCTGGCGCGCGCCCAGGTCCCCGGCGGTGGCGAGGACCTGTGCCTGTTTCAACGCGGCCGCGACTTCGCGATTCGCGTGGGCCTGGTCCAACTGATGAACAGCGAAGGCCACGGCTCTGAGGAAGCGCTCGCCAGTCTGGCCTTTTCCCGGCGTGCGCGCGAAATGGAAAATGCGCAGAAAAACGCTGAAAAATATGCAGGAAAACCTGGCGTTCGCGTGCTCGTCGGTGGCTTAGGCATGGGCTTCACCGCGGCCGCGGCATTGCGCGAACTCGATGCCGACGGCCAGGTGATCGTGGCCGAATTGGTGCCGGCGGTGGTCGATTGGAATCGTGGGCCGCTCGCACATTTGGCCGGTAATCCGCTGAGCGATGCGCGCGTACAGGTGCACGTTGGCGATGTCGCAGAGCTGATGTCGTCGACGGTGGCGTACGACCTCATCCTGCTCGATGTCGACAACGGCCCGCACGGTCTGACCAGCAGCAGGAACGACCGTCTGTATAGCGCCGCCGGTTTGCGCCGTGCGTTTGCGGCCCTGCGCCAAAATGGCGTCTTGGCGGTGTGGTCATCCGGCCCCGACGCGGCGTTCACGCGCCGTCTGCACGCCGCCGGTTTCCACGCCGACCTGGTGCAGGCGCGCGCCAACGGCCGCAAAGGCTGGCGGCAATGGATCTGGCTGGCGAGCCGAGCGGAAACCGCGCCGGTGGCAGCGACGGCTGGACGTCGACGGATGACCGCGCGTTGAACGCAGCGTGCGTCCGAGCAGGCCACGCAGGTCGTCGTTGGCTTGGCCGACCGTATTTTTCCCAGGCCTACATTTTTCCTGTGCCGGTTTAGGGTGCGCCGATCGTACGGCTGCTTCCGCGGGTTGCGGACGCGGGCTGTGCCTGGAGCGACGTGACGATGCAGCGATCCCTGGCTTTGGCGACGGCGGTGGTGCTGGTCGCAGTGGCGTTTTTCCTATTGGTGGCGATGGGCAGCTATACGGCCAGTCAGGTGCAGAATGCCAGTCCGGCAGGCACCAACGCGATGGGCTTGGTCGGCGCGTGGGTCGCGCATGCGCTGCTGCGCGCGTGGGGCTTGGCGGCGCTGTTGGTGCCGGTGCTGGCGTTGGGCTATGCCCTGGCGCTGTGGCGCGATTACGACCTCGATCATTTGGGTCGGCGGCTGACTGGCGCGGTGCTGCTGATGCCGTGCCTGGCCGGGCTGGTGCACTTGATTCCGGCCGACGCTGCGACTGGGTTGCTGGTGCAATGGGATCAGAGTCAATTTGGGGGATTGGGCGGCAGTCTGGGCTTTTATCTAACCGGTCCGACTGGTGTGCTGCTGCGCTGGTTCGATGTCATCGGAAGCGTGTTGGTGCTGTCGCTATTGGCGGTGCTGGCATTGGTTCTGATGGATCTTGGCGGCGGGCGATGGTTCGGGCGGGCGTGGCGGGCGTGGCGTGCGCGTGCGGCAGCGGCAGCCGAGACACCGGAACGCCGACGTTTTGCCACCGAACCCTTCGTCGCGCCGATCGCACCCAGTCGGCCGAAGGGCCGCGCCACCACGTCGATTCAGGAAGTTGCTAAGCGCATCCATGACGATAGTGCGCTGCCGGCCGACGCCGATGAATTGGTGCTGAAGATCCGTCGGCATCGTCAGGAGTTGGCAGATCGTCAGCACAGCGATGTTCCAATCGATCTGCCTGCTGAGCCTAGCCCGCCGACGACCGTCGCAGCTACGCCGATGTTGACCACGGCTGCGCTGTCGGTGCCTGCAGAGACAATGGTCGAATCGACGCCCGCGCCGCGGCCGAAACTCGCGCCGGCGCGCCAATCAACCGCTGTCGAAGGCGAATATGTGCTGCCGCCGGTCGAATTGTTGGAAGCAGTGCGCGAACGCCGCGACGCCGAACACGAAAACGAGAAGATCACTATCGGTAAAACGATCGAAGAAGTGTTTTCGCACTTCGATATCGGCGTGCAGGTGGTCGCCGCGATGCGCGGCCCGGTGGTGACGCAGTACGAAATCCGGCTGCTCGACCAATCCATGCGTGTGTCGAAAGTGGAAGGCTTCGAAAAAGATTTGGCGATGAAGTTGGGTACCGAGGGCATCCGCATCGTCGCGCCGCTGCCGAACAAAACGACCATCGGCGTCGAAGTGCCGAATCGGGTTAAATATGCGGTGGTCATGCGCGACTTGGTCGAAGAGATTGATCCTTCGACGATGGCCTTGCCGATAGTGATTGGCCGCGATGCGATCGGTCGGCCGTTGGTGTCAGACTTGGCGAAGATGCCGCACTTATTGGTCGCCGGCGCCACCGGAATGGGCAAATCGGTATGCATGAATGCGATCATTTGTTCGATCCTGCTGTTTCGTTCACCCGATCAGGTGAAGTTCATCATGATCGATCCGAAGTTCGTCGAATTGGCCGGCTACGAAGATATCCCGCATCTTCTTTCTGCCCCGATCACCGACATGACCAAAGCTCACGCCGCCTTGGAATGGGCCTGCCAGACTATGGATGAGCGTTACGAAGCGCTGAAGCATTGCGGCGTGCGCGACATCAAGAGCTACAATGACCTGGGTGAGGACGAGATTCGTCGGCGGTTGGAAAAGAAACATCTGACGTTGGATGACATTCCCAATGTTGGTGCGCGCATGCACTACATCGTCGTGCTGGTCGATGAATATGCTGACTTGATGATGGTGAACAAAGAGGTCGAGAAATCGATCGTTCGTCTGGCCGCGAAATCGCGCGCCTGTGGCATCCATGTGATCTTAACCACGCAGCGGCCGTCGGCCGATGTCGTCACCGGATTGATCAAATCCAATCTGCCATCGCGTATTTGTTTCCGGGTGGTCGATAAAAACAATTCGCGCGTGGTGCTGGATGTCAGCGGCGCCGAGAACCTGCTCGGCAAAGGCGACTTGTTGTTTCTGCAGCCGGGCATGTCGCTGCCGGTGCGTGGTCAGGGTGTCTGGTTAAAAGACGCCGAGATCGAAGCCATTGTTGCGCACGCAAAGGCGCAGGGTCGGCCGGAATATAACGATGCGGTCCTTAACACCGGTGCCGTGGCGATGAGCGGCGGCGGCGCCAGCGGTTCGGCCGAGGCCAGCGAATGGTTGAACGATCGGCAGTTCCATGAAGCGGTGCAGTCGATGTATCGCTACAATCGCACCGGCGCTGATTTCTTCCGACGCAAACTGAATGTCGGCTACAACAAGGCCACGGCGTTTGTCGAGCAGTTGGAAGATCTCGGATTTCTGGGCCCCCAAAAAGGCACTTCGGCGCGCGAGATTCTGAAAACCTGGGACGCGTGGATCGAACTGTTGAAGGACAATGGTCTGACTTGGGGCGAGGATGATGATCTGTACCACAATCCGCAGCAAATAGGCGCGTAGGCGACTGATGCATGTGGCCGCGCGGCTGGATGGCTGAAGTTATGTTGGCACCAGTTCCGGGTTTGATCAGAGGCGGATATTGAGTCAGGGGTATGGTGCCGAGGCCGGGACTCGAACCCGGACGATCTTACGATCGGGGGATTTTAAGTCCCCTGCGTCTGCCAGTTCCGCCACCCCGGCTGGGGTCTGAATCGGCACCGGGGTTCGTCACCCGCTATGCCGCAGTCGTACCATCGCATGCACCGCACCGGTCGCAATGGCGGCGGTACGGCACGCGGCAAGCGCGCCTGCCAACGGCAATCGCCGTGAATGGTCCCGGCGATTGCGCAGTTAGCCGAGTCTTTCAGGAAACGGTGTGGCCAGCGATCTTCTTCAGTAGCGATTATCCGTGTCTTGCCGGCGCCAGAAATCAGGTCGCCGATATGTTTGTTCGTGGCGGCCGGAAGATAGGCCGGCACCGCAGCCGAACCGGCATACGTTGGCCAGAACGGCGATGATATGGTGTTCACGCCACAATAATTGCCGTCGGCTACTTTCTACATGGTCAGCGCGGTATCCCAGGTCCTTATTCTCCGCGACCAAGGGCGTGTACGGCTAACAGGAGCTGTCGCGGGAATCGGTCGACGAAGATTTCGCCGCCGCGAATGACCGGCACGAAATTCCCGATTGTCTTCATACAGGGGGTCCTTGGGGCTTAGATCACCCTGATGTGCAGAATTTAAGCGCGTCGGTAGATGCCGTGAGGGGGCTCAATTAATGGCTGGAAAAATCACTACCTAAGGACTCAAACCCTCAGCGGGATGCGGCATTCGCGAGCGCAAACGCGCTGCAGTCCGCAGCGCGTTTTAACGGTGGCGCTGGCGGCTGAGATGGAGTCGTAGCGCTAGCAGCGCCAGTAACCCGATCAGGCCGACGCCGGAGCCGAGGCCGCAGAGACCACCGCCACCGCCGCTATTTCCACCGCCGCCACCGCCGCCGTCAGCGATGACAGCGTAGGTGACGGTGAGCACGTCCCTGTTAGTCCAGCCAGTACGCAGGGCCACTGCCTTCAGGGTGAAGCCGGTGGAAAGCGTCAGCGCGCCGGTGTACAGGGTCGAACCGGCGCTGGGTGTGCTGCCATCGGTGGTGAAGCGGATCTCGGCGCCCGAGGTAGTGGTGGCGAGGGTGATCGCAGTGCCGCTGGCATAGGTGCCGGCTGCGGGCGTGACGGTCAGGGACGCGACCTGGGTGGTCGACACCGTGACTGCCGCCGTGCCGGTTATCGAGCCGGTGGTTGCCTGCACCGTGAACGGTCCTCCAACCGTGCTGCCAGCGGTGAACACGCCGTCAGCGGTGATGGTGCCGCCAGCGCCAGGCGAAGGGAGACTCCAGGTGAGGGTGGGCTGCGCGCCCAGTGTGATGCCGAACTGGTCAAACACGCTGCCGCTAAAGGTCACTGCATCGCCGGGCGCGGTGGTCGCGGTGATCGGGGAGACGTTGATGCTGGTCGCGGTCTGCGCGACGGTCACGACCACATCGCTGACGACCGTCTGGCCGACCGCATCGGAGATAGTAAGGCGGAAGGTGTATGCCCCAGCGGCAAGGAAGCTGACGACCGTGGTTTTCGCAGCGTTGGTGCCATTAGGGAAAAACGTCACTGCTGCTGGCGGCGTGCCGGAACTCCAGGTGTAGATGAGCGCGGCCTCGCCGCCGTCATCAGCACCGAGCGCGCGGAGTGTGGTGGCGGTGCCTGACACCGAGGTGGAATCGGCGGTAGCTGCCGTGGCGACGGTCGGTGCAGCATTGCCGATATTTAGGGCCGCGGCACCGCCGATACCGCCGGCCACGGCAGTGACGCTGAAGGTGCCGGGCGTGGTACCAGCGATGAATACGCCGGTCGTATCGATGCTGCCGCCACTAGCGCTCCAGGTGAATATCGGCTGACCGGTGAGGGCCTCGCCGAACTGGTCCTTGGCGCTGGCGCTGAAGCTTTGCATTGCATTGAGCGCCAGCGATGCGGTGGACGGTGAGAGCGCAATGGAAGTTAGAGTCGGCTGCACGGTCACCGCGATCTGGCTGGTGACACTTAGGCCGAAGGCATCAGTGATGGTCGCGCGCAACGTATAGCTGCCCGCTTTGGTGAAGCTGGCGCGAGTGTTCTTCGCTGCGGTGCTGCCGTTGACCGAGAAGGCTACGGTGGCCGGCGGCGTGCCGACCGTCGCCCAGGTGTATGAGAGCGCGCCCGCACCGCCGTCGTCAGTGCCGAGCACGCTGAGGTCAGTGAACGTGCTGACCACTGGTGACGGACTGGCCGCGGCCAACGTGGCCACGGTGGGCGTGGCGTTAGCAATCGTCACCACCGCGTCGCGGGTGATCGCTCCGCTGGTAGCGCGCACGGTGGCGCTGCCGGTGGCGGCGGTCGCAGTGTAATTGCCGAATGCAGTCACCGAGCCGGCTCCGAGCGGAACGCTCCAGATAAAGGCCGGTTGGCTGGCAAACGCCTGACCGAATTGGTCGCGCGCCGAGGCGCCAAACGCCACCGTGGCATTCGGCTGCGCGGTCGCGCTCGCCGGGGTCAAGGTGATGGTGGTGAAGACGGGGGTCACTGTGACAATGGCCGAACTGGTGACACTTAGGCCGAGCGCGTCAGCGATGGTGGCCTGAAGCGTGTAGCTGCCGGATGCGGTGAAGGTCGCGCGCGTAGCTTTCGCCACGTTGCTGCCATTGACCGAAAAGGTTACCGCAGCCGGTGGCGTCCCGGTGGTGGCCCAGGAGTACGTCAAATTGGGTTCCGTGCCGTCGTCAGCTCCCAGCACCGTCAGATCCAGGAAGGTACCGGTGACGGTCGGAGCCGACGGAGCTACTGCGGTGGCAACCGTCGGAGCCGTGTTGCCGATGCCGACCGCGGCGGTGCCACTGAGCGCGTTGGCCGTCGCGGTCACGGTGTACGAACCGGCGGTACCGCCGGCGGTGAACAGACCGCCACTGCTGACGGTGCCACCGCCATTCACGCTCCACACCAACGTCGGGGCGATCGCCAAGGCCTGTGCGAACTGGTCGGTGGCGCTAGCGCTGAAAGCCTGCGTGCCGTTGAGGGCGACATTGGCACTGGCCGGGCTTACCGTAATGGCGGTTTGGGTCTGATTCACGGTGACGTTGACGGTGCTGGTCACGCTCAGGCCGTAAATATCGGTAATGGTGGCGCGTAGCGCATAGGTACCAGCGCGGGTGAACGTGGCGCGCGCACTTTGCGCGGCATTGGTGGCATTGCGCGAGAAGGTTACCGCTGCTGGCGGTGTGCCGACGGTCGACCACGTGTAAATCAAATCGGCTTCGGCTCCGTCGGCGTCCGCGCCTAGGACGCTCAGATCAGTGAACGTGCCGCTGACGGTCGCGGGGGCAGCAGCTGCCACCGTCTGGATCGTCGGAGTCTGGTCGACGATCACCGCGGCCGTGCCGCTGACTCCACCAGCCACCGTGGCGGTAATGATGGCGCTGCCGCTGGTGGCGGTTCCGACCGAGAACACGCCGCTTGAGGTCGGATTGCTGGAGCTAGTGACGAATCCCGATGATGACCACGCCGGAGTCGGCTGACTGGCGAGCGCAGTTCCGAATTGGTCGAACGTCGCGGAAGTGAAAGTCTGCGTGGCATTGGTGACCAGGGTGACGCTGGCGGGGGTGACCGTCACCGTGGTCGCCACCGGGACCACGGTGACCGTGACGTTGCTGGAGGTAACGTTCAATCCGAACGTGTCCTGAACCACCGCGCGGAACGTGTACGAGCCGATCACGGTGAACGTCGCGCGAGTGTTCTTCGCGGCGTTGCTGCCGTTGACTGACAGGGTCGCGGCGGGCCCGCTGACGGCGGACCATGTATAGGTCAACGCTGCTTCGCCGCCGTCATCCGCGCCCAGCACGCTGAGGTCGGCATAGATGCCACTGGCGGCCACAAGCGCGGTCGGCGGCGTTGCGACGGTCGGAACGGCATTGGCAATGGTCGCGCTGGCGGTGCCGGTAACGCTATTGGCCAGCGCCGAGACCGTAAACGGACCAGCGGTGGCGCTGGCTGCGGTGAGCACTCCAGCGGCGGAAATGCTTCCCGCCGCACCCGGCACAGACCAGGTGAAGGTCGGTGCAATGGTGAAGGCGGTACCGAACTGGTCGAATGCGACGGAGCTGAAAGTGGTTGCCGAATTCGGCTGCACGGTGACGGTGGCCGGTGCGATCGTGGTCGTGGTCTGGGTCTGGTTCACGGTGACGGTGACGCCGCCGGTGCTGGCAAAATTCGACAGGTTGCGCGCTGTTACCTGGAAAGTGTAGCTGCCGGCGGCGGCGAAAGTCGCGGTCGCGTTCTTTGCGGCATTGCTGCCGTTGGCCGAGAACGTCACAGCGGCCGGGGGCGTGCCGGTGGTGGCCCAGGTGTAGGTCAGGTTGGATTCGCCGGCCGGATCGCTGGCGCTGACGCTTAGGGCGGTACTGGTGCCAGTGACGGGGTTCGGCGTGGCGGTGACGCTGGCGATGGATGGCGCATTGGCGGTGATGGTAAGCGTGGCGGTCCCGGACAGGCCACCGCTACTGGCGGTGATAGTGGCGCTGCCGGCGGTGGTGCCGGTGCTGTAGACGCCACTGCTGGCATTAATCGCGCCGGTGCCGGGATTGCCGGTGCCAGTGCTTGACCAGGCGAATGTCGGCTGCGACGCGAGAACGAGCCCGAACTGGTCCTTCGCTTTGGCAGTAAAGGTAGCGGTACTGGGGATGCCGGTGGTGTTGGACGCCGGTGACACGGCGACTGAGGCGTAAGTTGGCACCACCGTGACGGTGACGCTGCTGCTGTTGATTGGCCAGGTCGCGTCATCGAGGAAGCCGAGGCTGGCAGTCAGGGTATAGGTGCCGGCCTTGGTGAAGGTCGCGACGGTGTTCTTCGCGCCGTTGGTGCCGTTAATCGAAAACGTCGCCGCGCCGCCTGCCGGCGGGGTCGCGCTCCAGGTGTAACTGACGCCGCTGTCACCGCCGTTATAGGTGCCCAGCACGGACAAGGCGATGGTGGTACCGGTGACGGTGGTCGAGGTTGCGGTGGCGACGGTGGCGATCGCCGGCACAGGGCTAAAGCGGAAGGCGTCGGCATTGACGATACCGTTGGCGGTGTTGTCGCTGCTGATGGTGACGGCGCCCGACGTGCC
>JBBROQ010000124.1:0-9365 GCA_038229115.1 Planctomycetota bacterium
CCGGTGAACAGCGCCGCGAGTTCGTTCGGTGGCAAGCCGGTAAGCGCCGTGATCGCCAGCGTGTCGGTAAGTGGCGCTTTTTCTGCGCCGTGGCGTGACTCCTCTGACAGCACCGCGCCAAGGATCGCCACCATCGCACCAGGATCGACCCCGACCGCCAAGGTGATCTGCGCACCGCTGCGCGCCTGTTGCAGCAACGCCGGCGACAACGGCCGCAGCGATATGCCGGCCAGACCGGTGCCGTCGATCAGCGTTTGCCAACCTGCGGGCGCCGCGCCGGGCGTGGTGGTCAGCGTGAACTTCGGCGCCAGGTCGCGCCAACCCGGCCAGATGCCATCGAGGCGCGCCTGCTCGTCAGGCTCTTTGACCTCGCGTTTCAGATCCTTGATCGCCGCGGACAGATCAAGCGTGAGCCACAAAGGCGCAGTCGGAGCCGACAGCGGTGCCAGCGCAGCGGGCACCGCTGTGACCGGCGACCCAACCAACGCCTCAATGCAGCGCGGCGAACCGACCGCCACCGTTTCGCCGCGCATCCCGGTAAAGGTGAATTGCCGCCGCTTGCCGGTGAATCCAGCCACGGTCTCGGCCTGCGCACCCGCTTCGAAGCCGGGCATTTGCTGCATTTGTTCGATGTATTCGACGTACCCCGCGGCGGCCCGGCCGCAGTCCAACAGCATGGCCATGTCAGTGCGGCCATAGCGATGCGGCGAAGTGGCGAAGCCCGCAAAACGAAACCAGCGGCCATCGCGCACCAACGGCGTAACCGGCGGCATCATCGCCTGCCCATCCAACCACCCGCCCAAATTTTTGGTCACCTGCGCCACCGCCGCGGCCGCGGCCGGATCATTCCACACCGACAGCGGTGGCGCGGTAAGCGCGCCATCGATCAACGCGTGGTCGATGCCCATGGCAAAAATGGCGTCGGGCGGGATCAGCGCTGGCGGCGTGCTGGCCTCAGCCGCGTGCGCCGCTGCCAACGAAAAAACTAACATGCCGGTGGTGAAGCTCGCGATGAGGTTGCGCATGTCGCGATGGTGCGACGCAACGGCAACCAACGCAACCGACGCGCGGGCTTTGCTCAGGAGTCCTACGCGAACTGCGCCAGCTGCTTGCGGATGATCTGCACCAGCCACTCCA
The DNA here is from genome assembly GCA_038229115.1 of Planctomycetota bacterium. GTDB lineage: Bacteria > Planctomycetota > UBA11346 > UBA11346 > UBA11346 > JBBROQ01. The sequence goes on from JBBROQ010000124.1 coordinate 1,138, forward strand.
AAGCCTGATCGCGCAGCGCCGCATCCATGGTCAACTGACCGGTGACATCGGCGTCCGCGCGCGTGAATTCGGTGTGGTCGAGCAGCCGATCAGGCAATTTCGCTTTCGTGACCCCCAGACGCGCCGCGAGATTCACCACCGGTCGACCCCAGCGGATCCAGCGCATGAGCGCGCGCGCCTGATCTTCCTCGGGCGCATGCGCGACCAACACGGCGGTACTGGGCTGAGTGCCGTCCGCGACCGCAGCAGGCATGAACGCGAAGCCAAAATCCCGCACTTTGTCCGCGGCTTGGCCCAACTTCACGTCAGGTGCGTCGGCGCGCAGCAGCAGCGCGGCCGACGACGGCACCGGCCAAATCGGTGCGCTTACGGTCGCCAGGGTGCGCACCGGCGTTAGCAACACCTCGCCATCATCCAGCGCCACCACCGCAAAGCCCGGCAGCGCCGGCACCGCGCGCGCTTCGCCCAAGGCCGAATCCCAGCGGCGAACCGAGCCCAATCTCGCAAGCCAGCCCGCCGCATCGCCGCCCGCGCACCGGATCGCCGGCGGCGATCCCAGGCCATGCCAGACGATCAGCATGCGCGTCGGTGCAAACGACGGCACGGTGCCGTCAGGCAGCGCAAACGTCTGCGCCACGAAGCGGCTGAGCGGCTGAGCGGCGTGCCATCCAATGGCGACAGCGTCAGGTCCACCGTCGCCGCCGGCGCCGCACCCATCACGGCGAGCATCACGGCGAGCGTCAGCAACAGCCCTCGCCATAAAAAATCGCCGCGCGCGTACATGACTCGACCGTAGTTCGCAAAACCGTCGCGCAGTATGGATTTACCCGCGGATTCAGTGCGGTGCTGGTTCATCCGCAACGGCCGTCGCAGCACCACGTGACAGCACCCGCGCCCGGATCAGCGAAGCGATAATCGCGCTCGCCAACAGTCCTCCGATGATCGCCAGCGACATCCCAATCGACACTTTAAACGGCTCCATCTGCGTGGTCAGCACGCCATCGATCAGCACCTGATTCGGCACCTCGTACAAGTGCAGCAGCATCTTCGCGCCGACAAACACCAGAATCGCGGCCAGCCCATATTTCAGGTAGTGGAACAACTCAACCAACCCGGCGAGCGCAAAGTACAGCGAGCGCAAACCCAAGATCGCGAACACGTTCGAGGTGTAGACGATAAACGCGTTGTCGGTGATCGCGAGGATCGCCGGAATTGAATCGAGCGCGAAAATCAGATCGGTAAATTCGACCATCAGCACCACCAGAAACAGCGGCGTCAGCATGCGCTTGCCGTTCTCGATGGTGAAGAACCGTTCGCCGCGATAGCCATCGGTGCACGGCAGGAATCGTCGCGCGAACCGCACCAGCCAATGTTTGGATGGATCGGGCGCGGTCTTCTGCGGCAGCGCCATTTTGATGCCGGTCAAAATCAAGAACGCGCCGAACACATACAGCAACCACGCGAACGTCTGGATCAGCGCCACGCCGGCGAAGATGAAGATGCCGCGCATGATCAGCGCGCCAACGATGCCGTAGAACAGCACCCGGTGCTGATACGCTGCTGGCACCGCAAAAGCCGAGAAAATCAGCACGATTACGAAGATGTTGTCGACCGACAGCGCCTTCTCGATCAGGTAACCGGCGAGGAACTGGCTGCTGCGCAGAGAACCGTAATCGGCCATGGTCGCGCTGGCGGGCAGCTCGCCTTTCGCGATCGCCATCGCGACATGCTCGGTCGAGAAGAACCAACCCGGCTGCCACCACAGCAGCGCGTTAAACGTCAGCGCGAGGGTGATCCACACCGCGCTCCAGCCGAGCGCTTCCTTCATGCTGACGGCGTGGCTCTTGCGGTGGAACACGCCCAGATCCAAAGCCAGCATGCCCATGACAAAGACGTTGAAGAGCGCGAATACGGTCCAGTCGATTTGCACGACGACCTTTCATAAAACGCCCGCGGTCGATGACCGACCACGGGCAGGAAAACGAACGGGAAAACGTACGCTCAGTTGCGGTTCTGACTGCCGCCCAACAGACCCGCACGCCACGCCCAATACAGCAGCATCGTCACTGATCCGACCGCCGCTGCGACATAGGTCAGCCCGGCTGCGGTCAGGACCCCGCGCACCGCGGCGCGCTCGTCCGCATTGCGCACCAAACCCAAATCATCAAGCAGCACACGTGCGCGATTGCTGGCGTTGAACTCGACCGGCACCGTCACCAGCGTGAACAACGTCGCCGCGCCAAAGAGCGCAACGCCAACCAACGCGACGGTGTGGCCAATGCCGGGCACCGCATTCGCAGCGCCAAGCGCGATACCGCCCATGATGATCCACGGCCCGATCATCGAGCCGATGTTTGCCACCGGCACCAGCACGCTGCGCGCCCACATCGGCGCATACGCGTGCGCGTGCTGGATCGCGTGCCCCGCCTCATGCGCGGCCACGCCTAATGCCGCAGCGTTGCGCCCGTGGTAGACCTCGGGGCTCAGCGCCAACGTGCGTGTCATCGGATTGTAGTGGTCGCTCAGGAAGCCTTGGTGCTCGACGATGGTGACACGGTCCAGGCCGGTCGCGCGCACGATCGCGGCCGCGCATTCCGCGCCGGACAGGCCACGGCTTGAAGGCACGCGCGCCGCAGCCGCGAAGCGGTTTTTCACCAGAAGAGATGCGCCCATCGATAAGAGAAAGCAGACGCCGATAAGCACGATGTAGATGAGATCGATGCCGAACATGGGAAACTCCTTTGGTCACAGGTGGTGATTTTTTGAGAGCTGATGAAGGCGCTTTATGCCCTCAGCGATAAAGCGAACAAAACGAAATGGAGTTGTCTTTCGTTCGCTTCTGTCGAAACGTAATCTGACCTTGTCGGACACGCTCGTGCGCGTCCGACCAGCACCTGACCCAGTGAAAACTCCGGAGCCCGCATGCGCGACTTCAGCTATCACCATCTTCGTTATTTCTGGATGGTCGCGCGCGAGGGCGGCGTCAACGCCGCGGCTAAACGCTTGCATGTGACCCAATCGACGGTCAGCGGACTGGTGAAGCAGCTCGAACGCGATCTGGATCGACAGCTGTTTCAGAAGCGTGGGCGGAATCTGGAACTGACTGAGGCCGGACGGGCGGTGTTGACCTATGCCGACGAGATCTTCGCGCTGGGCGATGAGTTGGCTGGGGCGCTGGGCGAAGTCGGCAAAGGTCGAACCATTACTTTGCGGGTCGGCATTTCGGACATGGTGCCAAAGCTGGTCAGCTGGCGTTTGCTGTCGCCGGTACTTGAACTGCCAGAAGCGATTCGCCTGGACGTGATCGAGGACAAAGCGGAACGCCTGCTAGCGGAACTTGCGCTCCATCATTTGGATCTGGTGCTGATCGATCACGCGGTGCCGCCAAGCCTGGGCATCAAGGCGTTCAGTCATCTATTGGCCGAGAGCAGCCTGACTTTCTGCGCCACCTCGAAATTGGCCGTGAAATATCGACGAAATTTTCCCGCATCGCTGACTGGCGCGCCGCTGTTGCTGCCCGGCGAAGGCTCGGCGTTGCGCCGGCAGGTCGATCAATGGCTGGACGAAGAAGGGATCTCACCGCGCATTGTCGGCGAATTCGTCGACAGCGCGCTGATCAAAGTCTTCGGCCAACACGGCGCGGGTATCATCCCGGTGCCGACGCTGGTCTTAGAAGAGGCGCTGAAAACCCACGACCTGGAACGCCTGGGCGAAGTGCCCGGCATCACCGTGCGCTTTTATGCGATCTCGCTTGAGCGCCGACTGCGCCATCCGGCGGTGGCGGCGATTGCCGCGGCGGCAAAGGCGTTCGCGCGGCGCTAAGTTCTTTGCGTGGCGTTAGACGAGAATCAGCGCCAAGCCGGCCACCATGGCGGCCAAGCCCAAATACACCGCCGTGCGCCACGCCATCGCCCACGAGCCAAGCACCAACACCGTGCCGGCCTTGAAAATCTGGTTCGCAATCGCGGCGACCACCAACGCCTGCGCGGCCTGCGGCAGACCCAATCCACCCTGCGCGGCGAGGCGCCCAACCGAGAGCGCGATCGCGTCCAGATCCGTGAGGCCCGACAACGCCGCCACCGCGATCAGCGCCCCCGAACCCAAATACGCGAGCGTCGCCGAAACGCTCACGGTGATCAGCGCGAACAGGCCCGCGAACCACAACGCCGAGCCGAGTTCTGCCGGGTTATTCTGTTCCGGCATGACCACGGTGGCGGCGCGCGAGCGCCACAAGGCGAACAGCGCCAGCAAAAGCAACGCTCCCAACAACCACGCTAACGGCGGTAGCAACGCCCCGCGCTGACCCGGCGCGATCACCGCCAGCAGTACCATCACGCGCGCGATCGACACCGCCGAAGCCACCGTCACCACGGTCGCGCCTAAACCCGCCAACGCCGGTTCAGCGCGCGTGCGGCGCGCATAGCTGACGGTAGTCGCGGTCGATGAAATCACGCCTCCGATCACCCCGCCCAACAACGTGCCAGCGCGCGCGCCCAGCCATTTGTACACGACATAGCCACCGATGCTGATCGCGACGATCAGCACTACCAAGCGCCAGATGCGGAACGGATTCAGCGCGCCGAACGGCCCATAGCCCTGGTCGGGCAGGATCGGCAAAATCACCAGCGCGATCAGCGCAAACCGCATAATCATTGCCAGATCGCGCGCGCCTAAACTGGCAACAAAACGATGCAGCGGCTCTTTCCAGTGCAGCAACAGCGCGGTCGTCGCGCCCAAAACCACCGCCAACGCGGTGTGGCCCAGCGCCAAGGCTGCGCCAACGCCATACATCACCAGCAAGGCGATCTCGGTGGTGATGCCGCGCTCGGCGTTGGGCGTTGCGGTAGTCACCGGCGGCGTGCTGAGCGCTTCGCCAGCAGTGAGGCCCGACGAACCGACCATGTCCATTTCCGCACGACGACCGCTGAAGAGTGCCAGCGCTGCCACCGCCAATAGTCCTGCCGCCGGCAGCCATTGGCCGAGATCTATGGAAACGTGCGCACCCCAGCAATGCCGGGATGGCTGCGTTCGCGTTCGAGACCCACCAACAGACCAAGCGCCAACGCAATCCCGAACGCCGTCACGGTTTCTTGTGGGGTCATGTGAAATCTACTTTTCCCCAGGAAAACCGCAGCGTTTTGGTCAGTCCTGCCGGCGGCACCAAGCACACTGTCGGACGTCCTAAGAAGCTATGCGCGCGCGTCGCCGGCGGTTGGCCTTCGGGAAATGGTTTGGTCGACAGTTCCATGCCGCGCACGCGCGTACGGCCAAGCCACGGCGCGGTGGTGCGCGAGCAATGCTGCGTCCACAGCGCCAGCCACGGAAATTCGGCGCGCTCGAAACTCATCGTCAGCTGCCGACCCAGGCGCCGGTTCAGCGCGCGCCAGTGCACACTGCCAAGGCCGGCCGCGACCCGTGCGCTGACTACATCACCGCACGCCGGTGCCTCGGCGGCCGGCATCGCCAACGCGACAGAAGGCGCGACGTCAGCCAACGGCGTGCGGAACCGCCAGGTCGCATCCGGCCGGAACGGCGCGACCACCACGCGATCGATGTCGGCCGTAAACTCGACGCCGTCCAAAAACGCGCCGCCGATATTGGTATGCTCGGCCCACTCCACCGCATGCGGCTGCGAGCGACGATGGCTGACGGTGGTGGCCAGGATCAGCGTGGTGCCAGAGAGCTGCACGCGGCGTTGGACGGTGAGCGCGGCTTCGGGCAAATACGCGGTGAAGACCGCTGTTTTCGCATCCGGACGCATCAGCGTGAACGCCGTCACACCAGTCTCGCCATGCGTCGGCCGGCGCTCACCCGGTCGCGGTGCACCAAAACGATCGCAGCACAAATTGCTGCCGACGATGGTCGCCAACAGCGGTGCTTCTGGGAACAAACCATACTGACCGTTGTTCGCTGCCGCCGGCGCGGAGGCAGGCCACGGTGGCTGCCACAATGGTGTCAGGGTTTCGCCACGACGGCGCAAACAGGCTAGGTGCCCGCCCGTGACGGTGATGACCACCTCGAGTTCAGCACCGATGATGAGTGTGGCCGGCACCGAGCGCCACGCGCAGGGCACGATGGTGAGGTGATCCATGGGCGGCGCATGGTGGCGGCGACGGGATGCGCGCTACCCGCGAGGTTCGCGCGGCGCCAGCAATTCAGCGCGACGGAAGCGATTCAGCGTGGCGCGAGCGGCTTCGACTTCCTGGCCGCGATCAGGCGATCGAGGCTAAGCGCACCGGCGCCATTGCCGATCAGCCACAGCAGCAGCAGGCCGAACATCCATGGGGTCAGATCGGTCAGACCCTTTTCCGGGTTGAGCGCCAAGGCACTAAGGAAGTCCGCGCGGTGGGCGGTGAGGATCGCCACCACCATGGTCGCGAGCAGCAACGTCGCGACCGGGCGCAGGACCAAGCCGACGATCAGCAACGCGCCGCCGACCAATTCCAAACTGCCGATAAAAATCGTATTCGCGTGCGGGAACGGGATGCCTTGGTCCTGAAAAAAACCAGTGGTGCGCTCGATCGCGTTGAGTTTGCCCCAGCCAGCTTGCATGAATGCCTGACCGAGGGTCAGGCGCGTGAGCACCACGACGATGGCGAGGGCAGCGGCGGAAACGAAGCCATAGGCGCGTTGAATGTGGGCGACGATCATGTGGATTTTCCAGAGACTTTTGCAGCGGTTGAGGACGAAGCGGCGGCAGGGCCTAACAGCGCACCGGCACCAAGCCAAGCGCCAAACCAGCGCTGCACGTCCGGAGCGGCGCGTTGCGGCAATCGCGCGATGGCGACCCCCAAAGCCACCCCGGCGGCCAGTCGGCGCAGTACGCCAGCTGCGGCCAGTTCCAAATCCAACCGGCGCAAGCCATCGGCGGTGCGGAACACCGCCACCGCGGCCGGCAGCGTTGCGCCAGCCACGGCACTAGCCGCAATGGTGCCTTCGGTGCGAAACGCTTCGTAGAGCGCATTCACCGGCGCACGCAGCGTCAGTACCCGCAGCGATGGATTTGCGACCAGGCGTAGTTCCGGCCAAGCCTCGGCCGGCAGACTGGCAAGATCGAGCGCCGCAATCGGCGCCTGACGCGGGGCATGGATCGCCTCGACCAGCGCCCATTCCAGTCGCGCCAATTCGGTCGCGACTACCCGTGCCGATAGGCGGCCCCGCCAGGCCGCGACGAACTGCGGCAGGCGCTCGCCATACCGATTCAGCGTCGCATCGCGCGGCGGATGCAGACGGATGTAGTCGGTGGTCAGACGTGCGAACAGTTCTGCGCCCAAGACCGCCTGCACCGCCGGAAAATCATCGGCCAGCGCTTCCTGCAGGCGCGCGCGATAGGCGTGACGATAGATCGCCAAGCCCGTTGCTGGCGTCAGCGCCGGCGCACTTCGTTTAAGGGCGACCGGCGCCGGCGCGCGCGGGGCGAGTATCGCAGCATGGAGCCAACGCTGGATGCGCTCGCTCACGCGCGCTCCGCAGACATGAACGCGCCCGCTTTGTGCAACTCGGCCACCGCGTCGGCCAACGGCGGAATATTGCCGTCCCATTCCAACAGCACGCTGGCGTGCGGGCAGCGCTGATGGACATCAGAAAACAACTGCCAAACCGCGTCGCACACCGGCTGATCGTGGGTGTCGACGCAGTGCGTGCCGTGATCGCTGTGCCCGGCCAAGTGCAATTGCACTACCCGAGCCCACGGAATCGCGGCCAAATAATCCTGCGGGTCGAAGCCATGATTGCGGTGGCTGACGTAAACATTGTTCACGTCCAACAGCAACCCGCAGTCGGCTCGTTCTGCCAGCTCGGCCAGAAATTCGGCCTCGGGAATTTCATCCGCGGCGAAGGCGACGTAGGTCGACGGATTCTCCATCAACAGCGGCGCGCCCAACAGCTCCTGCACTTCGCGCACGCGTTCCACCGTGCGTTTGAGCGTCGCGCGGGTCAGCGGCAGCGGCAGCAGATCGTGCGTGTTGTGCCCCGGCAACCCCGTCCAACACAAATGATCGGACACCCAGCGTGCCCCAACGCGGTCACGCAGCCGGCGCAAATTCGCGACATACGCGCGATCCAGTTTGCCTGGCCCGCCGATGTTCAACGACACGCCATGCATCACGAGCGGATAACGCGCCGCGATGCGCTCGACATGTTCAAGCGGCCGGCCGTCGCTCTCGCTGTAATTGTCGCTGATGATCTCTAACCAACCGATGCCAGACGTCGCCGGATCCGCCGCCATC
>JBBROQ010000125.1:0-9277 GCA_038229115.1 Planctomycetota bacterium
ACCGCATAGCCCGGTGCTGTTTCTGGTCGAACGCGCGATTGGTTGGAGCGGCAAGCCATTCACCGACATCCTTGGCGAGCTGCTCAAAAACCGCGACGACGCGCGCGAGCACATTCTCGACCTGCTTGGGATCGTGCCGCCGCCGGCGTCAGGCGACGGCTGAAGTATGCATAAAGCCGAGTGCTGAAGCAAAAATCCAAAGAGATAGGCTAAAAGGAAACGTCGAAAGCATTCGGGTAAGGGAGGAGCAGCACCGCGGCGGGATGGCGTGCCCGATGCACGATGACGTCACTGCAGAGGGCGTTGGCGTGGCCGCGCCCAGCATCATCAGGGCGCAAACCGCTGCACCGCGCACTGGATCACCGTCATCGTTATGCAAGACACCTAAACAAAAGTTTTCGATTCCAGCACGATTCAACCTGCTGACCTTGTCGCCGTGGAGCTGCCATGGACACGATATCTTTGGACCGTTCCATGGTAAAAATCCCATGATCGAAAAGTCTTCGTCGCACCCCGAAGAAAAATTAGATGATGCCACGATGGGCAATCATCGCAAAAGCCTCGCAGACCTGCCGAGGTCGCTGCGCATTCTCCATGTCATGCGCTCCGTCGATCCGCGTGCAGGGGGCCCGGTGGAAGGCGTAAAGCAGCTGGCCGGCTGTTATCAACGCGACGGCCATCAGGTGGAGGTGGTGTCATTAGACGCGTCCGACGCGCCGTTTCTGGCGAGCTTTCCATTGCCGGTCACTGCGGTTGGTCCCGGCCGCGGCAAATATGGCCGCGCAGTCGCGCTGAAGCATTGGCTGCGCGCACAGTTGCCGCGCTTCGACGTGGTGGTGGTTAATGGCATATGGCAATATCACAGCTTGGCTGCCCGCAGCGCCGCACGCCGCGCGGGTAAGCCCTATGTGGTCTTCACCCATGGCATGCTCGATCCGTGGTTTCGCCGACAATATCCGCTCAAACACTTGAAAAAATGGCTGTATTGGCCGTGGGCAGATTATCGCGTGTTGCGTGATGCCGATGCGGTGTTGTTCACCAGCGATGCCGAACGGCGGTTGGCGCGCCGATCGTTCTGGCTGTATCGGGTGCGCGAAGTAGTGGTGTCGTATGGCACCTCGGCCCAGAGCCATGATGCGGCGACCATCGCTGCACAGCGCGCCGCGTTTTTGCAGCAGTATCCGCAATTGGCCGAGCGCCGCGTTCTGCTGTACCTGGGTCGCATCCATGAAAAGAAAGGCTGCGATCTGTTGGTGCGGGCCTTCGCGCAGATTGCTGGGTTGGATCCGCGTCTGCACCTGGTGATGGCCGGCCCCGATGCAGACGGCTTAGTGGCGAATCTGACGTCGGCCGCCACGGCTTTGGGCGTGGCCGAGCGTATCACCTGGACCGGTATGCTAACTGGTGATCAAAAGTGGGGCGCGTTTCGCTCTGCCGAGGCGTTTGTGCTGCCTAGCCATCAGGAAAATTTCGGCATCGCCGTGGTCGAGGCATTGGCCTGCGGCGTGCCGGTGCTGATTTCTCATCAGGTGAATATCTGGCGTGAAATTGTCGCCGATCATGCCGGTTTGGTCGCCAGTGATGATCAAGGGGGCATCGACCATTTGCTGATGCAGTGGCAGGGCCTGAGCGCCGGCGCGCGTGCGGCGATGGCCGGACACGCACGCGCGTGTTTTCTCAACCGGTTCGAAATCAGTCGTGCGGCGCGCGGTCTCGTCGCGCTGTTGGATGGGCTGATACGCGCGCCCCGTTCGGCGGCACGCAGGCAGTTCGCCAACCTGCCGGTGCCACAGGTGCCCACCGCACTCATCCATGCATCGTTGGGCGGCGAGCCAGGTTGAGCGCGGCAAATGTTTTGAGACGGGTTTTGCCCGGCGCGCACGGCGTCAGTATCCGCCGCGCATGCTGAGCCTGTTCCCGCTGTGCTGAACGTATCCCTCCCGTGCTGACGCTGCGCTTCGACGACGGCACCATCACCATTGCTGGTGGCGACGCTGAGCAGCCGCTGCCGCTGCTGGCCGAGCTGTGCGTATGGGATCGCCGCGTCGCGCTGCATCGCGCCAAAGCCTCGCATTACGCCGCAATTTTGCGCGCGCTGCACGGCAAGGTCGAGTATCGCGACGAGGTCAAAGCCTACGACACGCTGACTTTGACGGAGCACGGCGCGCGCGCGTTGCGGCCGTATCAGCAAATCGCGTTGGATGCGTGGTTGGCCGCGCAAAAACGTGGCGTGGTGGTGCTGCCGACCGGCGCGGGAAAATCCTACGTGGCGTTGAAAGCGATCCTCGCGGCCGCGCGTTCGGCGCTGATCCTGGCCCCGACCATCGATCTGGTGCAGCAATGGGTGGCGGATCTGGAAGCGCGTTTAGACCAAGCGGTCGGGCAATATGGCGGCGGCGAAAAGCGGCTGCTGCCGATCACGGTCGCGACCTACGACTCGGCGGTGCTATTCATGCCGTGGCACGGCAATCGGTTCGGGCTGCTGATCTGCGACGAGTGCCATCACCTGCCGGCGCTGGCGACCAGCTTTGCCGCCGAGGCCTGCATCGCGCCGTTTCGTTTGGGCCTGACCGCCACGCCGGAACGGTTGGACGGCGGCCACGCCCGGCTGACGGAATTGTTGGGACCGGAAGTTCATCGTTCGCAGATCACTGAGCTGGAAGGCGATTTTCTCGCCAATTATCAGGTGGAAGTGGTCGAGGTCGCGCTGGACCCTGACGAGCAAATCGCCTACGCCGCCAACCGCGCTGAATACTTGGCGTTCGTGCGCAGTGCTGGCGTCGATTTCAGTGCGCCCGATGGCTGGGCCAAATTCCTGCAAGCTGCGGCGCGCGATCCACGCGGCCGCACCGCCATGCGCGCGTATCGCGAACAGCGCCGTCTGTCCCGCGCCAGTCGTGCGAAACTGCGCACGGTGTGGGAGCTGTTGCGCGAACACGCGGGCGAACGCGCGATCGTGTTCACCGACGACAACCACACCGCGTATGCGATCGGCCGCGCGTTCGTGCTGCCGGTGATGACCCACCACACCCGCCCGGCCGAGCGCAAGGCGATGCTCGATGCCTTTCGTAGCGGCGCTTATCCGGTGTTGGTCACCAGCAAAGTTTTGAACGAAGGCGTCGACGTGCCCGAGGCCGCGATCGGCATCATCGTCAGCGGCTCGGGCAGCGTGCGTGAACATGTGCAGCGCCTCGGGCGTTTGTTGCGCCCAGCGGCGGGAAAAGTCGCGGTGTTGTACGAGATCCTGAGCGCGGGCACCGCCGAGGCCTACACCTCGGAACGCCGGCGAAAACACGTCGCTTTCGGCGAAGCGGAGGCGTTGTGGTAAGCGGAACCGAATGCTGACGCGCGATCTTTTGCGCGCGCGCTCTGGCGACGGCACGGTGCAGCCGACGCTGCTGAAGGCGACGCCGGCGGTGGTCGATTTGGCGCAGCAACTGCTGTCGCATTGGCGCGCGGGCGTCGGGCAGACGCGTGGCGATTTGGAAGACGCGGCCGATCCAATCCTGCGTCAGGCGCGCTCGCTGTTGGTGGCGAAAGGGCTGCAAAAGCTGCTGACCGATGCGTGCGTGTTTGCCGAGGCCGACGATCGCGTCGAGTTGCGCGCGCGCGCGTTCGCGGTGTCGGCGCGCATGATGAGTAGGGAACCGGCGGTGGATGCGGCGGCACATGCACTCGCGGTGGCGACCGAACTTGGCGAAGATGCGGCGACGCTCAGCGATCGGCTGTACGACGATCTACCGGATTTTGCCCGGCTGACGCAGGCATGTGACTGGACGGCCGAGCGGTTGCTGGCGGCGTACAATGTGGCCCAGTGCCAGGGGCCGCTGCTAAGTGCACGCAGCGTGACCGTGACCGTGCACGATGCCGACGCGGGACTGCGCCGGCGTTTGTTGAAAGCGCTGCGCTTTCGCCGGCTGTTGGCCGAGGTGCGTGCGGACGCCGGCGGCGAGCTGGTGTTGGAACTCGGTGGCCCAGCCAGCGTACTCGATCAAGCCTCGCGCTATGGACTGCAATTGGCCCTGTTTTTACCGGCGTTGGCGTGCGCGCGGCGCTGGTCGCTGTCGGCGTCGGTGGTAATTGGACGCACCAGTACGACGGCGTCGGCCAGTGCGACCATGACACTCACGCATGAATTGGGTTTGGTTGGCGACACCCATTTCCTGGGTTTCGTGCCGCCGGAATTGGCGTTGTTCATCGACGGTTTACGTGCGGCGTGTCCGGACTGGCAGGTGCGCGAGGCCGAGCTGTATCCGCTGCCAGGTGGCGAAGTGTTGGTGCCGGATTTGTGCGTGCAGGTCGCCGGAACGACGCTGCCGATCGAACTGTTTCATCGCTGGCACGCGCGGCCGTTGGCCCGACGGCTGGAACAACTCGCGAGCGGCGCGTTGCCGCGCTGGCTGATTGGTGTCGACCGCGCTTTGGCGAAAACCACCGCGATCGCGCCGCTGTTAGAATCCTCGGTGTTCGCGCGCTGGGGTTTTCTGTTCAGCGATCTGCCGACGGTGCGCGCGGTGAAAACCGCGATCGAGCGCGCGTTGACGCCAACGCCTTAATCGAGCGTCGACTCGTCCTCGCGGCGCAAAATGACCTGCGTCAGCGCGGTCAGTTGGCGCGCGAATGCGGGATCACGATCATGGCGTTCCTGCGCTTGGCGGATGCCGTACAGCACCGTGGAATGATCGCGGCCGCCAACCATGCCGCCGAGCGCTTCGAGACTGTGGCCGGTCAGACGGCGGCCCAACAGCAGCGCCAGTTGCCGCGCCTGCGCCACCGCGCGATGCCGGCGTTTGCCGGCGATATCGCCCGGGCGCAGGCCGCAGTGATCGGCAACCACCTGCAAAATCCGGTCGAAACTGGCGATGTCGCTGCCGCTGCCGCTGCCGGGACGCTCGCCATCGGCGATGCGACTGGCCAGCATTACCACCGCGTGCATGTCCGGTGCGATGGTGTCGATCCACCGCGCCAGCTCGGCCGGATCGGTGTCGGCGATGCTGTCGCCGGCCAATTGCCGCAGTAACGCCAAGCGCGTTTCGCTGTGCGGCGGCTCGATGCCGACCGCCAGGCCCCAACCCAAACGCGTGACCAAGCGGTCTTCAAAACCGGGCAATTTGCGCGGACTGTGACGGCCTGCGAACACCAGTTGCTGCCCGCGTTCCAGGCCGCGATTGATGAGGTGGAACAGTTCCTCCTGCGCCAATTGCCGATGCGCTAGCGCGTCCAGATCGTCGATGATCAACACCGCGGCTTCTTCCAAACGGCGGCGCAACGGCGTGTCGCCGCGCTCGCTCAACTGCTGTGCTTCTTTTGCCACAAAACCGGGTCCGCTGAACTGCACTGCGGCGCTATCGCCCAACAGCATGCGGTATTCGGCGCCGATCGCGCTCAGCAGATGCGATTTGCCGCAGCCGGCCGGGCCGTGCAGATACAGCGGATTATGCTCAAGCCCCGGCGCTTCGACCGCGCGGCGGCAGGCGGTGAGCGCAAGCTGATTGCCGGGTTCGGTCAGGAACGTCCCGAAGCGCTGGCCGCCCGAATCGATCGTGGCCACCGCTTCCTGCCGGCAGACCAGGTTCAAACCCAGCTCGCGCGTGCGCAGGAACCGCCGCGCGATTTCCGCCGCATGTTCGCGGAACACATCGCGCCAGACCTGATTCGGAAATACTGCGATCAGTTTGCCCGCGGCCGAGCGCCATTGGATTGTGGGCGACAGGACTTCCCACAATTCTGGCGCGGTCGCGCGCGCGAGTTCGCGCGTCAGCGGCGCGACCGCGGTGATGGGATCAGGGGTGGCCATTAGCGCATCGTGTGCGCGCTGCGGCTCATCGCGCGCTGTCGAGAATCGCGATGCGATAGGCGAAAGTCTGGCGCTGGCTGTCGATCGGGCGCGGCAGCTGCTCCATGGTGCTGATGAGCGGATAGCGCGCGCGCAGACGCTCTTCAAAACGGTGCAGCACGTCGGCGGTGCTGGCCTTGCCAGCGGTCTGGGCGAAGCCTTCGAGTTCGACCTGCACGCGGCCGGGCAGGCGGCTGACGCGGTAGGCCTGCAGCACTACCGGACAGGCGACCGGATCTTGTTCTTGGCTGATCGCATTCAGTAGTTCAGTGGTGACGCGGCCGGGTCGGCGTTCGCTATCCAGCCACGCCAATTTACCGGCGGCGATGGCTTTGCTTTGTTGAAGTTTCGCCAGCTGCGCGATGGCGTCGTCGGCCTTCGGCACCAGTTGTTCGGGCGATTCGGTTAGGCGCGCGCCGGCGGCGTTGGTCGAAACCAGACGCGCTTCCTGCACCGCCAAGGCGAGGGTCAGCAGCGCCACTGCCGCGACCGCGGCGATTTTCAGCGCGCCGTCGGTCTGCCAGAAACGTGCTTGGCGTTTGCGGTCGTCGGCAAGCGCGTCGAGCTCCAACGTTTTCGCCTGCGCGACGCCTAACAGCACCGTCCACGGGCTGGGTAATTGCGCGTGGCGATCAACCGTGTCGGCCGGCAGCGCGGCGGTCATGCCGGCGAACGGATTTAGCAGCCGCACCGGCAAGCCGGTGCGCGCGGCCACGGTTTCGGCCACGCCGTGCAACTGCGCGCCACCGCCGGCGAGGTAGATCGCCTTCGGGGCGAAGTCGGCGAGCGCGAGCTGATTCTTGGCAAAGCGTACGTTTGCGGTGATCAGCGCGGCCAGCGCGCCGGCATGCTTCATGATGATCTCTTTCAGATCATCGGGTGCGTTCTTGCCCAGGCGCGCCGCCAGTTTCGCTGCGTCCGGTTCGGACACGCCGCGCAAGCCAGCGATGGCGCTGATCGCATCGCGCATGCCCGGCGATTGGCTGCGCGCGAACACTAAACCGCCGTCCTGAACCATCGCCACGTGCACCGACGCGCCGCCGACATCGACCAGCACGAACGGCCCCGGCTCGGTGATCTCCTGCGCTTTGAAGGCGTGATATATGCCCAACGAAGGATGCGTAAGCGCGGCCAAACGTCCGCCGTGCGCGGTCAGGGCTTGGCGCAGTTGCGTGACCAAGCGGGTCTTGGTCACCAATGCCAACACGCGCATGTCGCCGGGGATGGCTTCGGCCAGATGCCAACTGACATCCACCGGCTGATCCTGATCGCCGGCGGCGTTGCTGAGTTCGAAGCGCACCAAGCGATCAAGCCGATCGCGCGGGCAGGGGGGCTGCACCATGACCCGCAGCAGCATGTCATCGTGGTGTAACGCAACCCGCACCCGGCCCAGATTGCCCGGTAACGGCAGCGCCGCGAGCGCGGCCAGCGGATCGGCACCGGCCGGCACCGGCCAGGATTCCAGCGTGGTCAGCTTGCGCTCTTGTTCGCGGCACAGGCGAATGGCAGAGCTGGAAATCTCAATGGTGGTGGTCATGCGCGGCCGATGCGGTTGGAAGCGGAAATGGAAGTGGAAGCGGACGAATGTCGCGCCGGTCCAAGAGTGTCGGCGACCTGATGCAGCCGGCAATGTGGCAGGCATTGAGGCCGCATGGTGAACGCCTGCCAGAGCGCGCACGGATTGCGCGTTGGTGCTAGTTGCGCCATACTGCGAACGATCAGCGACAGCACCCAACGTGCAGGAGCGATGTAATGCGGATTCGTCTGTGGGGTGTGCGTGGCTCGGTGGCGTCGCCACTGACCTCGGCGCAGGTGCGGGCGAAGGCGCTGGCATTGTTGGGGGCGGCCACCCCGGCGAATCTCGCCAGCAGCGCCGCGATCGACCAGTATCTCGATAGCAGCGCGCATGCCTGGACCTACGGCGGCAACACCAGCTGCGTTGAGGTCGCACTCAGCGACGACGACGGTGACGAGCAAGTGTTCATTCTTGATGCCGGCACCGGGATCCGCGCATTGGGCTTGGCCTTGGCCGCCGATGGCCGCGCAACCACCGCCGGATTACACATGTGCTTCACCCATTTTCATTGGGATCACATCTGCGGGTTTCCGTATTTCGGGCCCATTTATCAGCCGAGTCGGCGCATCGACGTGTGGTCGGGGCGCAGCGACGCGCAGGCATTGTTGGCGGCGCAGATGCATGGTGCGCACTTCCCAGTGAAATGGACTCAGCTGCAAAGCGACATTCAGTGCCATCAGTTGCCGGAAGATGCCGCGACCACGATCGGTGGCGCGCAGGTGCGGATCATGCCGCTGATCCATCCCGATAAGGCCTACGGCTGGCGCATCGATCACGGCGGTCGCTCGATGTGCTATCTGACCGATACCGAAGTGTCGAAGAACCCGGGCAAACTCGCGGCCATCTATCAACAGTTCGTCGCCGGCGCCGACGTGGTGATCGTCGATGCGATGTACGGTTTTCTGGATTATCACGATCACATCAATTTTGGCCATTCGACCATCTTCAATTTCATCGATTTCTTCCGCGAATCGGCGATCGGTGAACTGGTGATCTTTCACCACGACCCCATGGCCGACGATCCGGCGGTGGCGCGGCTGTGCGCCGACGCGAGTCGCTATAAGGAATTACTGGCGCCCGAAGCGACCTGGAAGCTGTCAGCAGCGTTTGAAGGCCAACAATGGGAACTGTCACCGCGCTGATTGGCGGCTGTTCGCCGTCGGGCCTCACGTTGCGCTGAACACTTCGGGTCGATACTCCGCCGCCTTACGATGTCCAAACTCCGCGAACTCTTGCAGCGTCATCTCACCCTTACCGGCATGAGCGTGCGCACGCTCAGTGACCGCCTGGGCATGAACTACCCGACCGTGATCGCGCTCATCAACAAAGGCCACGTGCCGCGCAAGCCAGACCACCGTGAAGCGGTGCGGCGCGAATTGGGGCTGGAGCGCGAGCGTTGGGCGGCGCTGTTGGTCGAAGCCACTGGAGCGCCTGACGCCAGCGACGCTGCGCTGTTTGACGGCGACAGTGACAACGAGCCGGCTTTTTCCGACTCCGACCTGTCTCTCACGCCCGCCGAATCCTTCGCGGTTTCAGCCGCCACCAGCGCGTCCAACAACGAACCGCCGCCGCGCCGTATCACCGAACGCATCGTCGCGGCCTCGGTTGCGGCGGCAGCAGCTCTGGTTGCCGTACCTGTCCCGAAAGATGCCCCCGTGCCTGACGCTCCCGCCAGCCTTGCTCAATTCGCCGCCAACGCCGTTGCCCATGAAGGCATCAGCTTGGCTGCGTTCTCGCGCCTGCACGGCATCCCTTACCTGAGCATGACTAAGCTCATCAACACCGGCGTGGCGCCCCCCCAAGCGGGGGCGCGCGCACCCCAGGGGGAGGCTCTGGCGCGTTAGTCCCCGGAATTACGACGCGCG
>JBBROQ010000126.1:0-9207 GCA_038229115.1 Planctomycetota bacterium
CCGCCGTCACCCAACGCCGCGCGCACCCGTGACAAACCGGAAAGGGTCTGCGCCCGCGTCTCGCCGCTCCACAGCCGTTGCAGATGCGCGACCAGACGCGGCACCGTGCACTGATCTTGCAAAACTTCCGGCAGCAGGCGTTCATTCAGGACCAGATTCGGCAGGCCGATGTGTTTGGTGCGGATCAGCTGCCGCGCCAACATCGCGGTCAGACGATCGGTACGATAAGCGATCACGTGCGGCAGGCCGATGATCGCGGCTTCGAGGGTCGCGGTGCCGCTGGCGATTAGGCCGACGTGGGCGCGCGCGCACAACTCGCGATAATGCCCGTCGATCAGCGGAAAATGCGTGTGCCGGCGGTACAGTTCGACCGGCAGATCTGGCACTTTCGCCACTGCCACCGCGATGGATCCGCCGCTGCGGCGCAGGAAGGCTTCGGCCGCTTGATGAAAACGCGGCAGCAGCGTTTCCACTTCGCGCTCGCGGCTGCCTGGGGCCAACAGCAACATGCGCTCGTCGCGGCCCGCGCCCATATCCGCAGTGAGAGCGGTCGCGGCCGCGCGCGCCGGGATCAGATCTAACAGCGGATGGCCAACGAACTCGGCCGCGCAGGTGAAACCGGGACGGCCGGCGAAACGGTTGAACAGCGGCGGCTCGAACGGGAAGAAACAGAACAATCGATCTACCGACTGCGCGATCGCCTTCGCCCGGCGCGGTTTCCACGCCCACACTTGCGGTGCGACAACATGCAAAAAACGCGTGCCCTGCCGGCGCAGATCGGCCAGGCGCCGCACCAAGCGCAGGTTGAAACCCGGATAGTCGATGGTCAGCACCACTTTCGGCCGACGCGCGCGGATCACCGCCGCCATACGCAGACCCAGGCGGACAAATTCCGGCAGCCGCGCCAATACCGGGCCCAATCCAATCACTGCCAAACCTTCGCTGTCCTGTTCGATCTCGGCCCCGGCCGCAGACAGCGCCGGCCCGCCCATCGCGGCGCAGACCAGCTCTGGATGGCGCGCGTGCAGCTCTGCCAACAAGGCCGCGCCATAGGCGTCGCCCGAGGTTTCGCCGGTGACGATGAACAGATCGCAAGTGGGCGAAACCGGCATGGGCGGGCATCGTGCGCCGGCCAGCCAACCCACAAGCCAACGGCCGGCATGCGCTGGGTGGCCGACCATTGCCGGCAACCTGCACGTCTGCGTCGGAAAAAACCGCGCGCGTTGGCGCACGGCAACTGCTGCGCGCGTCACCGGCAACTTTTGGCGGCGTTAGGGGTATGATTCCCCGCAATGCCCACACCCACCCGCCATCGACGTTCTTGCGAAGCCCGCCGCTGGTCGGCTTGTTTGGGTGGTTGGCGCGGTAGCGTGGCCGGGCCAAGGAGCTGACATGCCCAAGCTGGTGTGCGAATCCGGCCCGGCGGCCGGGCATGAATATCCGCTGAGCAAACCATTGATGGTGCTTGGCCGGCAATCGACCTGCGACATCCAGGTGGTCGACGAGATGAGCTCGCGCGCGCACTGCCAACTGCGCCGCGACGGCCGGCTGTGGACGCTGGTCGATCTGGGCTCGCGCAACGGCACGCTGTTGAACGGTAAAAAGGCCGGCGAACGGCAACTGACCTTCGGCGACCGCATCCGTATCGGCGAATGCGAATATCAGTTCGTGAAGGAATCCGGTGACGTTGAACTGAAGGATCTACTGAGCAAATACGAGATCATCGAAAAGATCGGTGAAGGCGGCATGGGCATCGTCTATAAGGCGAGCCAACGCTCGATGGCGCGTAATGTGGCGCTGAAAATACTCGCGCCGAAATACGCCTCAAAGCTGAAGTTCGTCGAGCAGTTCATCCGCGAAGCGCGCGCCGCCGGGGCGCTCAACCATCCGCACATTATCCAGGTGCATGACGTCGGCACCGAGAACGACATTCACTACTTTTCGATGGAGTTCATCGACGGCCCAACCTGCATGCAGGTGCTCAAGGAACAGGGCCCGTTCCCGGTCGCAGAAGCGCTGGAGATCACCCGCCAGGTGGCGCTCGCGCTCGACTACGCGCATGAACAGCGCCTGATCCATCAGGACATCAAGCCCGACAACATCATGTTGGGCGCCAACAGCGTGGTGAAACTGGCCGACCTGGGCATCAGCAAGACCTTCGCCGAGGCCGCCGCCGACGAGTCGCCAAAGAAGGTCATGGGCACGCCGCACTACATGGCGCCGGAGGCCGCGCTGGGCAAGAAAATCGACCACCGCGTCGATTTGTATTCGCTCGGCGCGACGCTTTATCACCTGCTGGCCGGTAGGCCGCCATTCAACGCCTCCAGCGCCACCGACGTGTTGAAATGCCACGTCAATGACCCCATACCGCCATTGGCCGAACTGAATCCGAACGTGCCCGCCGACGTGGTCGCGCTGGTAGAAAAACTCCTGGCGAAAAAACCCGACGACCGCCCGCAAACCGCGGCCGCGGTAGCCGAGCAGGCGAAGCGTTTACTGGGCGCGCACAGCGGCCCGAACGAGCGCATCGCCGGCGGTGAAACGTTAATGCTGCAACGCTACGCACGCAGCGCGCTGACCAATAATCCCGGCAGTTTCACTACGGGAGCGCGCACGCCGGCGGCCGAAACCCAGGCTGACGCGCCGAATCAGCGCCTCCTGCGACAGGTGATTCGCTGGTCGGTGATCCTGGGGGTGATTGCGTTTGCGGCCCTGATCGCACGGAACGTTTGGTCCGGCTATATTTCGCCGGCGGCGGGCACAACGCCCGTCGTCGCCGCCCCCAGTACTGCGCCCGCACCGGTCGTCGGCAGCACGGCTAACAGCGCTGCGCCAGTGACCAGCGATCAGGACCGCATGCGCAACGAACTCGCACGCGTCGCACTGGCCAAGCTCAATACCGCCCTGCATCAGGACGCCGATGCCGACACCGCCAGCGCGCGTCAGGAACTCGATCACCTGAGCGCCCAGGATCTGGACGAGGCCAATCGGGCGCGAGTGAAGCAACTGGGCGATTTGATCGCGGAGGTCATCGCCCGCCGCCGGCAACAGCAGGCCGCCACCGCCTTTGCCGATGTGCAGAAGGAAGTCGCGAAGTTGCGCGAAGAACGCAATTACGACCTCGCGCTTAAACGCCTCGACGCCTTCCCGGAGCGCAAGGAGCCGGCCCTGGCTGCCGGCGTCGATAAGCTGCGCGCTGCAATCGAGACGGAAAAAACCACGTATTTCGAAACACTTGGACGCAAAGTCGCCAGCCTGACCAAGGCCAAAGACGATGACGGCCTGAAGACGCTGCGCGACGGGCTGCCGAAGGCGCTGCTTGATGGCGAGGTGCCGAAGCAGATCGACGCCGCCTTGAAAACGCTCGCCAACGAACGCGACGCCGCCACCCAGGGCTTGGCGGTGAAGGCCGGTGCGCTGTTGGCCGAATGGAAGCTGGACAAGGTCGAAGAATTTCACCGCGCCAACCGCGACGCCGCCGGCACCACGCCGGCCGGCACGGTCCTGGACGACACCAGCGCCGCGGCCAAGCAACTAGCGGCGATGATCACCGCGCTCGACACCAAGCTGCGCCTGAAACCACTGCGCATCACCGGCAAAATCGGCTTCGTCAGTGATCCCGACGCGCTTGGTGCCAGCCTCGCCGACGGCATCCAGGTGCGTGATACCACCGGCGGCGCAGTGTCGTTTCCGTGGCGAAAACTCAGCGGCGAGGAACTGGACCTGCTGGTGCGTACCGTGCTCAAAAACGACGCCACGACCTACGCGAAGGCCCTAAGCACGCTGGCCGCGGCGAAGTTAGCGAACCCCCCTGTCGCACCGGTAAAAGCACGCTGACGCACCACCACTCGGGCAGCTGCCGGTTCCCCAGCGCGCGCGCGCGCGATGCTGTCGGTCCCTGATGACCGATCACAAATACAAAGGCACCGACCAGCATAATCCGCGCGCCGGCCAAGGCCGGCTGCGCCGCGCCAACAGCCATGATGCCGGCCGCGTCGGCGGCTGGGAACGGCACGCCGAAGACGAGGACTATCAGGAAAAAGTCGGTGCCACGCAGCGCACCAGCCATGGCGGCGAACATCTGCTGGCGCTGTTCAACCGTCTGGCGCGCGGCATCGGTGACGCCGATGGCACCCCGGGCGAGATCTGCGGCTTCGCCGGCAAACAGGTATTGGTGCGCGACGACACCGGTGCCGAGCAACTGTGCGAAGTCCGGCAGGTGCTGAAAAAAATGATCGCCGGGGTGAAGAATCCGCTGTGCGTCGGCGACCGCGTGCGCGTGGTGTGCGGCGCGCACGGCGAAGCCGTGCTGACCGCGGTCGAACCGCGACGCAACCAACTGGCCCGCGGCGACAGTCACAATCGCGCGTTAATGGCGGTATTCGCGGCCAATGTCGACTGCCTGCTGATCGCGGTCGCGGCCACCGCACCCGAACCCAAACCGGCGCTGATCGATCGCTATCTGGTGCTAGCAGCGGCCAACGCGATCCCGGCCGCGCTGGCCATCACCAAAACCGATCTGGCCGAGCCAACCGAGTTACTGACGCTCTATCGCTCGCTCGGAAGTCCGGTGTTCGCGACCGCCGTGACTGCCGACGTGCGTCATGGCCTGGACGACCTGCGCGCGCATTTGCGCGGCAAAGCCTGCGTCATCGCCGGGCAAAGCGGGGTCGGCAAATCGACCCTGGCCAATACCTTGTTCACCGGCCTAGACGCGCGCGTCGGGGTGGTTGCCGAGGCCGGTCACGGCCGCCACACGACTACCAGTTCGCGCAGCTATGTGCTGCCGCACGGCGGGCGCTTGATCGACACGCCCGGCATTAAGGAATGCGCGATCATCGGCCTGACGCCGGTCGACGTGGCGCTGCTGTATTCCGAGTTCGCGCCGCTCCAAAGTCAGTGTCATTTCACCGACTGCACGCACCGGCATGAACCTGACTGCGCGGTGCGCGCGGCGGTAAAACGCGGCGATATCGCGATCAGCCGCTACATCAGCTTCTGTAATATCGTCGACGAAGATCTGGCGTTGTAGCGAGGCTTGCGCCCCAGTCCTATCCCGCGCTGCGCGCGGGTCGTGCCTGCGGCACTCTCCGGACTGTGTCGTACGCGGCTGCGCCGCTGCGTCGCTGCGCGCCGCCAAGGCCCGTCCCCGCTCGTTCGCGCAGCCTCGCTCGGGGGATTGCTGTTCGCGGACGCTGTCCGCTACGCCTGCCAGGGCCGCGCCGGCCCTGGACCCGCACATTGGCGCATGTCTCAACGGGTGTCGACTGCGCGGGGTAAAGATGCACATGCGCATGCTATCGATCCTGATGCTAGCCTGCCTCGTTCTGCGCGTGTGCGCGCTCGACGACGGCGAGGCGCGGCATTTTCTCGCTCGCACTGGATTCGGCGCGACGCCGGCGGAAATCGCGGTGCTGTTGCCGCTGACGCGCGAACAGGCGGTGGATGCGCTGCTTTTAGGAATTCGGACCACACCGTCGCTACCACCACCGGCGTGGTGTACGGCGGAAGATCTGGGCACTTGGACGCGGCGCACGCAGCACGAGTGGCAGGAGTATTACGCGCTGACCGGGGAGGCGCAGCGTAAGCGCGGAGACGAACTGCGCGGTGTGCGCGATCGCCAAGGACACGAATTAAAAGCGTGGTGGTGGCGCGAATTGGCGACGACGCCGTCGCCGTTCACCGAGCGCTTGGTGCTGCTGTGGCACAACCATTTCACCAGCAGTTTGACCACGGTCGAAGATCCGCGCCTGATGTACGAACAGAACGCGTGGCTGCGCCGGCACGCTGCCGGCAGCTTTGCTGAACTGCTGGCATTCGCGCCGTACGATCCGGCTCTGTTTCGTTATCTGGACGGAAACTCGAATCGCGCCGGGCATGCGAATGAAAATTTTGCGCGTGAAGTCATGGAGCTGTTCGCGTTGGGCGAAGGCAATTACGGCGAGCACGATGTGCAGGAAGCCGCGCGCGCGTTCACCGGCTATCAGTTCGACGACGCCACCGGCAGCGTGACCAAGCGCGATGATCAGCACGACGCCGGCTACAAAACCGTGCTGGGCAAAAAGGCGGTGCTCGACGCCGACGGCATGATGAAGCTGCTGCTCGAACGGCATGAACGCGTCGCGATCACGGTGTGCGAAAAACTGTGGCGCGCGTTCATCAGTGACGACTTGGATGTTCCGGCGATCTACGCCCTGGCCGGCGTCTGTTATCGCGAAAAATATGCGCTGAAACCAACTCTGCGTGCGCTGTTGCTGTTGTCGCGCTTCTGGGCGCCGGAAACCCGCGGCACCTTGGTGAAGGCACCGGTCGAGCTGTTGCTGAGCGCCCTGCACCCACTGGCGCTGCCGCCGGGCGACGGCGCGTTGCTGGCGCAACTCGGCGCGCGTTGCGGCCAGGATTTATTCGATCCGCCGAACGTGAAAGGCTGGAGCGGTGGCGATGCTTGGCTGGGCAGCCAGGGCCTGCTGGCTCGTTCCGATGCGTTGGAAACGATTCTCGCCGGCAAGCTGGGTGCGCGCGCGGGCAAGAGCTGGCTCGACGCCGCGCGTGCGCAGGGCGCCGCCGGTAGTGCTGATCTACAGCGCGTGCTGCTTACGATCCCACCGGTGCGACCACTCGCGCCCGACGCCACCTTCGACGCGGCACTTCGGCAACTGGTTCTCGATCCCGCGTTTCAGGTGCGCTGATGAACTCTTCAATTTCCAATCAGTCCCTCTCGCGTCGGCAGCTGCTGCAAGCCGCAGCGATGATCGCCGCCGGCAGTCTGTTACCGGCAGCCTTTGCTGCCGATCCGACGGACAAACCATTGGAGAAATCAGGTGCTATCGCTTGGAACCGGACGCTGCTGTTGATCGAACTTCGCGGTGGCAACGACGGTCTGAACACCGTGATTCCCTTCGCCGATCCGGCCTATGCAAAGCTGCGCCCGACGCTCGCCATCCCAACCGCCGAGGTGCTGCGCGTCGATCGTCAGGCGCCGATCGGCCTGCACCCGGCGCTCAAAAATCTGGCTAAGAGCTGGCGCGATAGCGATGCGGCGTGGGTGTTGGGCGTCGGCTATCCGCAACCGAATCGCTCGCATTTCCGCAGCATCGACATCTGGAACGGCGGCAGCAAGGCGGACGAACTTGCTCCTGACGGCTGGCTGGCACGGCTGCTGAAACAGGCGGACGCAAAGACACCGGCCGAGCGCTGGGCCGACGCGCTGGTGC
The DNA here is from genome assembly GCA_038229115.1 of Planctomycetota bacterium. Taxonomy (GTDB): domain Bacteria; phylum Planctomycetota; class UBA11346; order UBA11346; family UBA11346; genus JBBROQ01. Next base: position 7,215 of record JBBROQ010000126.1, read on the forward strand.
TTGGTTATGGCAGCACCGTCGCGCATGGCGGCCTGGGGCCGTTGGAAGGTGACGGCCTGCGCCGCGTAGTGATGGACGCACCGGACGAGTTCATCGCGCGCGCGAAGCACGTCGGCGGTGTAGAGGCGAGCGCGGCCGCCAACGCCACCGTGGCGCGCATCATCGCCGCGCGCGCCGACCTTGCCGCCACCGCCACCGCGTTGGAAAAAATTCAGGCCGCGCCATTCACCCCGCCAACGCCATTTCCGACCAGCGGTTTCGGCCAGCAACTGGCGGTGTGCGCGCGGCTGCTTGCCGGCGGTCTGCGCGTGCCGGCGGTGAAACTGACGCTCGACGGCTTCGACACCCACGCCGGACAATTGCCGCGCCATCAGGCGCTGTTGACCGAACTCGGCGACGGCCTGGCCGCGCTCAAAGCCGCGCTAATCCAGGCGAAATGTTGGGACCGCGTACTGGTGATGACCTACAGCGAATTCGGCCGCCGCGCGGCCGAGAACGGCAGCGCCGGCACCGATCACGGCGCCGCCGCACCGCATCTGCTCATGGGCGGAAAAGTCGCCGGCGGATTCGTCGGCGCACAGCCCGGCCTGCGCCAACTCGATGACGGCGATCAGATCTTCAGCACCGATTTCCGCCGCCTGTACGCCACCATCGCGCAAGACTGGTGGGGCTGGAAACAACCGTTCCTAAGCCAGCGCGGCTTCGCGTCATTGGGGTGCATCCGAAATTAGGCTTTAGCGTGAAAAAGTTAAAATCCTGAGTTATGATACCGAAAACATAGGCTTCGGTATTTTATCTTCTAACTTGGTGTGTTTAACAATACTTTCAAGATGCTCGCGATTACTGGAGCAGATAAATCCGAATGACATTTCTGCGAGATAACAATTACCAGCCCTGGTCGATTCTCTCGTGGCAAATGTATGCCTAAAATCCGGTCCTTTATCCAAAAGAATAAGATGATGCTTTTTATCAAGCGCAAATCCCACCACTGTGTCCCTGAGTCCCAACGCGCTGATACCGGGATAATAAGACTTCGTGTTAGGATTCCATGTATATACAGGAATGTCGCCCGTGATGTAAAGGCAATCCCGTGGAGCCTCCACGATGCAGATGCTTTTGAGCCTGCCCAAATAGCCAAAGGATGACTGTGCCGAGCTAATCATTTGCGACAATGAACGCTCCGGATTTATTATTACCATAAGCTTATCTCCATGTTTCTTATACATCTCAATCATTTGCTCAGCAGTCATTTTTTTGATCGTTCCGTTCCCCTAACGACGCCAGCGCTTTCCGGAGCCTTTCCGGATCTGACATTAACATATCCGTGACTTTTTTAATAACACTGGCCTCAGCGGCCTCCACGGCATTTCGAAATGCGGGGACACGAGCAGACTGAACTGCTAAATAGTAATGCAGAACCGAAATCGCCTCTTCGTCTATCCTTTCCTTTTTTAGTAATCTAGCAGGCTGCGGAAAAACACCCCGGCAGTTGTCGCTGACTTTCTCAGGGCAAAAAATGAAACCGTAAGTCGGACCAATATCCATTATTCATGTAATGATTCTTTTTGCTTTCGTGTGCTGAACTTCGTTGATGCCGTCACGCCAGCGTTGGTTGCCAATTCGGTGCGAGTTTAGGGATACGGATAAGATTATAGCAGGCAGTAGCCAGAATGAATTGCCCGCGGACGCGTTTGTTGGTGCGGAGTTTGGTTTGTCTGATGCCGGCAATGGTTTTGATCCAGCCAAATACTTCTTCGACGAGTTTACGCCGCCGTTGGCTCAGCGTGTAACCGGGGTGGCGGGTCAACGCCGTTTCCTTTAGCCAAAAGTAGCGATTTCCTGCTGATAAATACCACTTGACGCCAACGGCCCATTTTTTTTGGGGGCCTTATGGCCTCTCTTCAACAATCACGCGCAACGGTGGACGACATCCGTGCGATTCTTGTCTCTTTTTCACTGCAGTTTGATCGTCAGCGATTGTTAGGTCCGCGTC
>JBBROQ010000127.1:0-9170 GCA_038229115.1 Planctomycetota bacterium
ACGCCGGCGGTGCGCGCGCAGAAAGTGCAGGCGGTCTACGTCGAGATCGACGCGTTGGTGCAGCGCCTGATCGACCTCGGTTTCAATCTCAATCGCACTTGGCAAAGCCTGGGTGGTCAGGACTACGTGAAGGGCGACGGCTCGCACGCCGATCAGGTTGACTATTTCATCTTCCGCATGCGCGAACGCGGACTGCGGTTTTGGGGCGCAGGCATCAATAACTTCGCCGACGCAACGCCCGCGGACGTCGCGGTGGTGGACGATGCGGCGACCGCTGCTGACTGGCAGGCGGCGGTGAAGACAGCGGGCGGCAAGCTGAGTTGCTCGAGCCCGGCAGTGTTTTGGGACGCGCGCCTGGAAGCGTTGGCGATCAAGCAGCGTGCGGCGCACGCCACGCATCTGAATCGCCACACCGGCCTGCGTTGGTGCGATGATCCTGCGTTCGTGGCCTGGGAATTGTCGAATGAGCAGTGGTGGATTTCGAAGATGGTCGGCGGGCAATGGTTGGGCCTGCCACCGTTCTTTCGCAATGAACTGCTGACGCAGTGGAACACGTTTTTGAAGCAGAAATATCCGACCGAAGCCGCGCTGCTGGCACGCTGGGAAAAACTGCTGCCGGGTGAAAGCCTGAACGCTGGTTCGCTGCAACTGCTGCCGATCAACAGCGACCAGCCGCAGGGTGATTTCGGCATGGACGCACAAGCGCAGAAGCAGTTGGCCGAGGCCCGTGCCGGGGCGCCGCCGACTGCCTACGGGCGCAAGGATTTTACCCGCGCGCGTGGCGAGGACGTGTTGGAATTTTTTGTGCAGATGCACTTGGCGCACAAACAACGCGAAGCCGCGGCGTTCAAAAAGTTGGGCCGCAGCACCGCGCTATCGCCGTTGTGCTACGACACCGGCATCGGCTACGAGATCCAATCCCAGTACCTGCATCAGAACGCCGACGCGGTCGCGCACGACGCCTACATCAATGGCATGGGTATTCCGGGACCCAATCGCGACGTGTGGAATTCCTGGGTGGAAATGCCGCCAATGATCTGCCAGGACGTGCCGTGGCTGGAGCACAACAAGGTTGAGGGCAAACCCTACTTCGCCTACGAAACGCAGATCATGCAGCCGGCGAAATACCGCGCTGACTTCCCGATCCGTCTGGGCGCGCTGGCCAGCATCCAGGACTGGGACATCGCCTGTTGGCATTACTACGCGCCCCCTGGCGACCTCAGCACCAACCCCGCCGCCTTCACCCGACCCACCGACAACACCGTCGGCGGCCATCCGCAGGGCTACCACTACACCTTTGATGAAATCCAAACCGCAATGATGCGCGCTGCCGGTATGATCTGGCGGCAGCAGGAACTGGCCCCCGCGCCACATCCGACTACCTACGTTTACGGCCGCAAATCTCTGTACGACCCGGCCAGTATGGATTACGGCAAAAGTTACGGCGCGATCGGCAAAACCATGCTGCCGACCACCTATCAGAACGGCGTACGCATCCGCATCGATCCGACGCGTGAAGACGATCAGGTCACCGGCGCAGTGGTGCCGATTGAGGATCTGGCCACGCACAATCCCTATGCTCCGACCGCGCAGATCAGCTTCGATCATAAGTTGGGCAACATTGTCTATGACGCGCCGGCGGCGATCGCCTTCACTGGTTTCCTGCCGCGCGTCGGCGGCACGCGCACCTTCGCTAACGGCCTGACGCTTAGCGATGTCACCATCACCAACCCACCCGGCATCTACGACCCGATCCCGACCAGCGAGGGCTACATCGGCTTCGCGCTCTACAGCGAAGACGGCAAGCCCTTGGCCAGCTGCAAAGCCGCCGCGCTGTCGTTGGTTTCGACCAGCTTCAACACCGGCTTCTCGCTCAGCAAAGCCGACTTTGCTAAGGTTCCAGGTTCACCGTTGGCCGCGACCGCGACCGACAGCCGACAGAACGGTAGCCTGCCGGTACTGGTCGCGCGCGTTGCCGGGACCATCACGGGCAAAGCTATTGCCGGCATGCGCTATGAACTGTTCGACTGGAACATGCATTCGCTTGGCCGCGGCTCGGTTGAAAACGGCGTGCTGCAAGTGCCAAACGATCAGCCGGTGTTTTTGGTTAAGCTCACGCGCTGAACGTGCATCGAAGGCTCATCGGCCCTTCACCGACGTGGGATAAGGTCGGCGGCGAAACCGCTGCCGTTCCCCGAGTCACCCGTCGCCTGAGTTTTTCTAATGCCTGCTATCGCCACATTGACGTCTTCGGAATCGGGAGCATCTGGACACGGCCGAGCGTTGCTGGTGCGCCCCAGTTTTTTCTTCAGCGCACGTCGACGCCTTGAGCTCCTTTACGAGATCTGGAACTTGCCGCGGGTGGCGATCACGCTCGGCAAGGATCGTGAAGGCAGCGCATTTTACCGTTGGTTCACTTCGCGTCATCCGCGCTTGCTGCTGATTCGGTTTAAGACCTGGGGCATCGCCCTGCAGCCCGTGCCCACGACGCTTAAGGAATATCTGAAGGGCAAAGAGCGGCAGGCCCTGCGCACCAATATGGGTCACAGCAAGCGCGCCGGTTTCACCGCCCGCAGCTTCGACCCACGCGCGCACTATCAGGACATCTTGGACATTTATGCCTCGTCGTCGGTTCGTCAGGGTCGCCCAGTAGTGTTCGATCAGCCTTCCTTCGACGCCATGATCGGCCAGGACACCAGCCGTTTTTACGGCCTGTTCGCCAGTGACGGTACCCTGACCGCATTCACCAGTCTGGTTGTTACCGGCGAATTGGCGTGGACTAAGATTTTCATCGGTCACACCGCGGCGCTGCATTCAGGCATCATGTATCACCTGATGGCCGACCTGATTGAACGTCTGATCGACGAACGCCAACATGGCGGCGCGTTCACGCAGATCATGTTCGACGCCTTCTACGGCAACACTGAGGGCATGCGGTATTTCATCCGCCGCTGCGGCTTTGCGCCGTGCAATGTCACCTGGCGTTTGGCGCGCACTGACTGAACGCCGAGTCATTGGGTTTGCGGCTGCCATCTAGCCGCACTGTTGGGCAATGGCCGACGCCAGCACGCACGGTATCACCGAGGCAACGCCACTGGTTCAGCATCGTCGCTGATTCATCCGGCGCGCGGCCAAGGTGATCGAGCATGCGTTTTTCCGTGATTTTCCTGCTGTGCGCGGCGGCGGTCCTGCGCGCTGAATCGGTCATGGTGTTCGCCGCCGCCAGCACCAGTGACGCGCTGACCGAGGTCGCCAAGTCCTACGAAAAAACCACCGGCGTGAGCATCGTGCTCAGCGTCGGTTCCAGCGCGACCTTGGCCAAGCAGATCGAACAAGCGGCGCCGGCCGAGATCTTTCTGTCGGCCGATGTGGTGTGGATGGATTATCTGGCTGAGCGCAAACGTTTGGTCGATGGTTCGCGTGTGGATCTGCTCGCCAATCGTTTGGTGATGATCGCGCCCAAAGCGCAACCCTTCAGCGCGACCGTAACCAAGGACTTCGCGATTTCCGCGGCGTTTTCCGGGCGTTTGGCGCTGGGCGATCCGGCCAGCGTGCCGGCTGGGCGCTATGCGAAAGAAGCGCTGACGGCGCTCGGTTGGTGGTCGGTGCTCAGCGATCGTCTGGCCCCGGCGGCGGATGTGCGCGCGGCGTTGAAGCTGGTCGAACTCGAGGAAGCCGGCGCGGGCATCGTCTACGCCACCGACGCCAAGGCCTCGGCCATGGTCGTGACGGTGGCCGAGATTCCGGCCGCGTTGCACCAACCGATTCGCTACTCCGTGGCCTTGATCGCCAACGCGCATGGCGCAGCTACCCCCACTGCCGCTGCCTTCCTCGCCTATCTCATCAGCCCGGCAGCGGCGGATGCCTTCACGCGCCGCGGTTTCATGGTGCTGACCGCGGCTGCCGTGACCCCGTGAGCCAATGACTCCCGACGAATTCGCGGCGTTGACGCTTAGCCTGAAAGTTGCGGCGGCCAGTTTGGCGCTGTTGGCGATCCCTGGCGTGTTTCTGGGTTGGTTGCTCGCGCGTCGCGATTTCCCGGGGAAAACCGCATTGGACGTGCTCGTGCATCTGCCGTTGGTGCTGCCACCGGTGGTCACTGGTTGGCTGTTGCTGCGGTGCTTTGGCCGGCGCGGGTGGCTGGGCGCGTGGCTGCACGACACGCTCGGCATCAGCCTCGCTTTCAATTGGAAAGGCGCCGCGTTGGCGGCGGCGGTGATGGCGTTGCCGCTGTTGGTGCGCGCGGTGCGCTTGGCCATCGCGCTGGTCGATCGCGGTTTGGAAGAAGCTGCCGCGACCTGCGGTGCGAATCCGTGGCGGGTGTTCATCACCGTCACCATCCCATTGGCAGCGCCCGGCCTGATCGCGGGCTTCGTGTTGGCGTTCGCGCGCAGTTTGGGCGAGTTCGGCGCGACCATCACGTTCGCCGGCAACATTCCCGATCAGACGCGCACACTGCCGGTGGCGATATTTGCGTACACACAGCTGCCGGACGGCGACGCCGCAGTCAGCCGCTTGGCGATCGCGTCAGTAGTGCTGGCGGTGCTGGCGCTAGTCGCGTCCGAGTGGCTGACGCGGCGTTGGCAAAGACGCTTGGGCAGCGCGTCATGATAGCGGTCGACGTCACGCTTGATCGCGGGCGGTTCAATTTGCATGCGCAATTCGCTGCCGGTGCCGGCATCACCGGCGTGTTCGGGCCATCGGGCGCGGGAAAATCTACGCTTTTGCATCTGTTGTGCGGGCTTCTGAGGCCGACGCGCGGCCGCATCGCGATTGGCGAGACGGTGGTGGTGGACACGGCTGCGCGCGTGTTTGTGCCAACGCATCGCCGGCGCGTGGCAGTGGTGTTTCAGGACGGGCGGCTGCTGCCGCATCGCTCGGTGACCGGCAATCTTCGCTATGGCGAACGCCTGCTGTCGGCGGCCGAGCGTCGCATCGCCTTCACCGACGTGGTTGAGCTGCTGCGCTTGGCGCCGCTGCTGACGCAGCCGGTGGCAAAACTTTCGGGCGGCGAACGGCAGCGGGTCGCGCTTGGCCGGGCGCTATTGAGCGCGCCGCGACTGCTGTGCCTAGATGAACCGCTGTCAGCTGTCGACCACGATCTGCGCGACGGCATCCTGCCGTATCTGCGCTTGGTGCAGAATGCTCTGAAAATACCGATGCTGTATGTCAGCCACGACCTGTCAGAAGTGCTCGCGCTCACCGACCGGATGGTGCTGTTAAACGCCGGACGTGTTGCCGGCGCGGGCGCGTTGATCGAACTCGCGGCACAGCCGGCGTTGGTGCCAATGCTGCACGCCTTGGGCCTGGTCAACGTACTGGCTGCCGATGCTCAGGACGACGCGCTGACGTTGAGCGATAGCGTAGTGCTGCACGGTCCGGCCGGAGGCGCGCAGGGCCGCGTGACGGTGTTGATCGCGCCGCAAGAAGTGGCCCTGGCCACGGCCCCGGTGGCTGGCGTGTCGATCCGCAATCAGGTGCCTGGCTGCATATCTGCCATCACCGCCACGCGCGAACGCACCTTGGTGACAGTGGACATCGGCGTGCCGCTCCTGGCCGAGGTCAGCTCCGAGGCGGTGACGCGTCTGGGTTTGGCGTGCGGTCAGTTGGTGTGGTGCTTGGTGAAGGCGCAGGCCCTGCGCGTGTTGGGAACTTAGCTCGCTTTGCGCGGCGCTTGAATTGGTGCTGCAAAAGCAGCGACAAAAAAACTCGGGCTCGCCACAAATGTGGCGAGCCCGAGTTTGCAACACGTCGATAAGCGGCGAACCGCTCAGTCGTCGGATTGATTAGCCATCGCGACGGCCGTATCCGCCGCCACCTTGGCCGCCGCCGTATCCACCACCGCCGCCGCCGCCGCCAGTGCGACGCTGACCGCCGCCCTGACCGCCGCCGCCGCCGGCTCCGCCGCCCATGCCGCCGCCCTGAGCGCGAGGCTCGGCACGACGAACGGTGAGCGCACGGCCGTCAACCTGGCTGCCATTGAGCGCAGTGATGGCCGCTTGGGCCTCGCCGTCGTTGTCCATGGTGACGAACGCGAAGCCGCGGCTGCGGCCCGTGTCGCGGTCCATGACGACCTTGGCGCGCGAAGTGGCGCCATGTTTGCTGAAGAGAGCGGACAGCGACTCATCGGTCACCGACCAGGGGAGATTGCCAACGTACATTTCCACAAGAAACCTCGACGCGGAATGAACCGCACTAACCATCGAACCCGGCATGATTGCCGAAGCGACAGCAAAGAAAGGCAAGACGCGGTTCTAAGGCACGTCCGCCTGGATACCGATAGGCGCGACATGCGACCATCTGGGGCGGGACCATTGCGATCGGGCGCTGAACACAAGCGCATTCCTGTATCCACCGCTTGCAACGCGCTCGGTTTCTGGCATGGGCGCGCCCATGCCCGTCCAGCGCACGGGACGTTCGTCAGAATTCAATTGAGAGTCATTATCATCTTGTAGTCTGCCGAGCATGCCAGCCATGAGCGTTGAACCAGCTCCGTTTCCGCCCGGTCTGTTGTCGGCTTTTGTCGCTCGCGCCAATCCCATGAGCACGCTCGCGCTGGGCGCTAGCGGCGTCATTGCCACGGTTGGCGGCGCGCCGCGGTTGCGTCGGCGCCTATTGGAAATGGGCTTGGTTCCGGGCGTTTCGGTGACGCTGGTGCGGCGCGCGCCGCTGGGCGATCCGCTCGAATTTACGGTGCGTGGCTATCACCTGTCGCTGCGCGCCGCCGAAGCCGCGGTGATCGGGCTGCTCGCATGAATCCACCCCTGGTCCGCCATCATACCATCGCGCTTGCCGGCAATCCCAACGCCGGCAAGACCACGCTGTTCAACGCCCTGACGGGGCTGCGGCAGAAGGTCGCGAATTATCCCGGCATTACGGTCGAGAAAAAATCCGGCTGGTGCTTGCTGGCCGGTCGCGGTCAGCCCGACGCTCGGGTCGAGATCATCGATCTGCCCGGCACGTACAGCTTGGTGCCGGACTCCCCCGACGAAGCGGTGACCATGTCGGTGCTGCGCGGCTTGCGCCCGGACACACCGGCGCCGGGGGCGCTGATCGCGGTGGTCGATGCCAGTAACCTCGCGCGCAATTTGTTCCTGGTCAGCCAACTGATTGAGCTAAATCGACCGTTGCTGCTGGCATTAAACATGAGCGACATCGCCACACGCCGCGGCCTGCGCGTCGATGCTGCGGCGTTGTCGCTCGAGCTTGGCGTGCCGGTGGTGCCGGTAATCGGCCATCGCAGTCAGGGCATTGCAGAGCTAAAGATCCTGCTGGCTGACAGCGCGACGTTGGCCCTGCCCACGCCGCCGGCGTGGATCTTGCCGCCGGCATTCGAGGCCGCGATTACGAAGGTCGCGGCGTCCGTGACTGCCAGCGCGATCAGCCGATCAGCGCGGCTGACAGCCCGGCGATTGCTGACCGAAGACGTAACGCCGGATCTCGATCATCTGCGCCGCGTTCCGGCCATCGCCGCGGCGTTGACCGCCGCGTACGCTGATCTGGTCGCGGCAGGTATCGACGCGGTGCAGACCGAAATCACTGCGCGTTACGCGTGGATCGACGGCGTGATCGCGCGCTGTGTGCAGTCGCAGCCGCAGACGCGCCGCACGCTGAGCGAACGCATTGACGGCATCCTGCTGCATCGCGTGATCGGCCTGGTGATTTTCGCAATGGTGATGGCGGCGCTGTTCACCAGCATTTTCTGGTTGGCCGGGCCGCTGATGACGGCGTTGCAAGACGCGGTGACGGGCCTGGGCACGTTAGTTACCGGGCGCATGGCCGATGGGCCGTTGAAGGCGTTGCTGGCCGATGGCGTGTTCGCCGGCGTCGGTGCGGTAGTGGTGTTCGTGCCGCAGATCGCGCTGCTGTTTTTGTTTTTGGCGATCCTGGAAGACAGCGGCTATCTGGCGCGCGCCGCTTTCCTGATGGATCGGCTGTTGGCCCGTGTCGGGCTGCACGGCAAAAGCTTCATCCCGTTGCTGAGCTCCTTCGCCTGCGCGATTCCCGGCATCATGGCCACCCGCACCATCGACTCTCCGCGCGAACGCCTGGCGACGATTCTGGTCGCGCCGTTCATGAGCTGTAGCGCGCGCCTGCCGGTTTATGGGCTGCTCATCGGCGCTTTCTTCGCGCAGTACGGTGCTTTGGTGAAGGGCCTGATCATGCTCGGCTGCTATGTGCTGGGCATCGTTGCCGCGGCGGCGACCGCATGGGCATTCAAATTGGCCACGCGCCGTCACGGCCGAGCCGCCGCGTTCATCCTAGAATTGCCGACGTACAAATGGCCACAGGCGTCTTTGGTGCTGCGTCAGGTATGGAGCAACGCCACCAAGTTTCTGACCAAAGCCGGCACCACCATCTTTTGCCTGAGCGTGTTGCTGTGGGCGCTGGCGTATTATCCACGCGCGCCGCAAGAGCGCCTAGACGCGGCCGCCGCCCACGCGCACACCGCGGCCGCCGCGCAGCTCATCGCCGACGAAGTCCCCACCGACCGCGAGGTCCGCTTAAATAGCGCCGGCGATCGCGCGCAGGGCCAGGAGCAGCTCGCGTATTCCATCGCTGGTCGCATTGGCCACACGATTGAGCCGGTGATCGCCCCGCTGGGCTTTGACTGGAAGATCGGTGTCGGCCTGGTCGGCGCATTCGCCGCGCGCGAAGTGTTCAACAGCACGCTCAGCATCATCTATGCGCTCGGCTCTGAAGCCGAGGACGTCACTCCGCTGGAAGACGCGATCCGCGCTGACCGCCGCGCCGATGGCACTCCGGTCTGGCGGCCACTGGTCGCGGTGTCGCTGTTGGTGTGGTTCGTGTTGGCGATGCAGTGCATCAGCACCACCGCCGTAGTCCGCCGCGAAACTGGCGGTTGGACCTGGCCGCTGGTGCAGATCGCATTCATGAACGTGGTCGCGTACATCGCCTGTTTCGCCGTCTTTCAACTCGGTTCACGGTTAGGCTACTGACATGACCCAGACCATCATCGTAATCGCGATCATCGGCATCTGCGCCGCGCTGCTGCTGCGCCGCGTCTTCGCCCGCAAGAAGACCGCCTGCGGCTGCGACAGTTGCCCCGTTGCAAAGCCTCCGCTGCAGGCCGTCAAAACCACGCCACCAGCGTAAAGTCCCTGGCGGCCCCTGCCGGCCCCCGTGCGGGTCCAGGGCCGGCGAGGCCC
>JBBROQ010000128.1:0-9136 GCA_038229115.1 Planctomycetota bacterium
ACCAGAATGTCACAACGCTGCGCTCCGTTTATAAGATGGCTCCGAAACCACATCCGCTCTCGCGGGCTCTGGGATCAGTCGCTGGTCGCCCTCAGACGCGCTTACGCGGTTCCGATTCGATGAATTCCCGGACACCGATGCCTTCAGGTAAACAGCGGCATGTCGACCATTGACGACCACGACGTCCGCACGACCGAAATCCATCACACTCTGCTGCAACGGCGTGACGGAACATTTCTGCTCATCCTGTGGGTGGACGGCAACAGTCACCGTGAGACGGTCGCGGACCAGACGGTCACGGTGAATGTGCAGACTGCGGCGCGGATTCGTGCAGCCAAACCGCTGACGGAATCGGCCTTCACGACCCTTGCCGCCGATCCGGTGACCGCGTTCACGGTCGCCGTGCCGGACCATCCGTTGATTCTTGAAATCACTCCGGCCTCTAATTCTGATCTGATCGTGACTGACCTGACCTGGACGCCCGCACAACCGAAGTCTGGCGACGCAGTGATCTTCTCTGTTACCGCAAAAAACCAGGGCACGGATGCCACGCCCGCCGGCGTGATCCATGGAGTGGGCTTCTTTGTTGATGGGACGCAGGTGGCCTATTCCGGTAACTCCAACGCCAGCTTGGCAGCGGGAGCCACCCGCACCCTAACTGCCAGCGGTCCCGCTGACGGCGCCTGGACGGCAACGGCCGGGACGCACGTCATCAAGGCCGTTATCGACGACACCAACCGCATTCCGGAGCGCAGCGAAACTAATAATGAATTCAGCATCAACTTGATGGTCACTGCGCTACTGAACCCGGGCGACCTAAACCGGGACGGCGTGGTCGATGGAACCGATTTAGAGCTCGTGAAACACCAGTTTGGCCTGACCACGACGGACGTCGACTACGACCCGCGCGCCGACCCGGACGGCGACGGCCACGTTGGCGTCCGAGATCTTAATATCGTCCTCGGAAATCTCGGACGGTAAGTTTACTGTCATGTGATGCCGGAATAAAGCTGACGAAGGAAGTTAAAAAATGGCAAACGCATATTTTATTAAATTCCACTTAAGGAATCTATTGGGCTAACAAAAGAATGGGACGTTCAGTAATGGACGTACTTAATCCTCTCCGCCAGTCCCTATGTTTCAGTCACCTCAATGATCGCCTAATTGCTTTGCCGCGTTCTTACCCGCCAAGCATACGGCGCGATTGGGGCCAAGTGGCGCTTCGATCGTCACAGCACCGCTGATTTCAGTTAGCAACGGGGCGCTGCCAACGAATCAAGAAATCAAAGAATGCTAAACTGGAGCATCATAAAGTACCTGCATCATTCTCAGGCCTGCTAGTCCTGCGAGCGCGACCTTCGTGAGCGGCTGCCTAATGGCCATTGGGGATGGATGCCGCCCTGTCGCTAGGCCGCTGAGCACGGCCGCGGGTGGTCGCTGAGCATTCGCTGGTTGATGACCCACGCTTGTCGGTGGGCAGAGTTCGACTGCATCCGCACCGGAACGGAACCCTTCAACCCATGCGTACCTCGTTTGGCCCTTTCACCTACGTTGCGCGGTTTGTCGCCAGCTGCGCCGCGCTTATTTTTCGGAGGCTGCAATCTGTCCAGCACTCGGCAGCAGGCGACCAATGTGCGCAGCAGTATCACCTCGGTCAGCGCGCAGTTGGCGCAGTCGCCGAGCACGCGCGATGCGCTCGGGGAGACCATCAGCAAACTCGTCAACGCCGATGGCAAAGCGGATCTGAAACTGCTGCTGAATGAATTCCGCACCCGTAGCAGTGCGACGAACAGCGCCGCGTCGCACTTGAATAGCACCGCCTCTAATTTTGGGCAAAAGCGCAGCACGTAGGTGCAAACCTGGAACGAACAATTGGCGCAGGTGCAGGACGACAGCATCCGTAAGCAAAGCGGCAAGCGTCTGGATGCAGTGCAGAAGTATTTCGCCAGCGCGCAGGCCGACCTGGCCCCGGCCCCTGCGGCGGTCGACAAGCTGGCCAGAACGCTGAAGGACGTGGGCAGCGCACTTAATGTGGACCTGACGCCATACGGCATCAAAGCGCTCAGCAGCCAGTTGAGCAGCGCCAAAAGCCACATCAGTCCGGCGAAAAACCTGACCGCGCAGGTTAGCGCCGCGCTGAAGGAATGAGGCGACGACCATAGCACGGGCGCACCAGCGCCGGGCACGTCGACGAACGGAGCACCTAACAAAAATCCGAACGGGCCAACAGCGCGCTCCATTGGCGCGTATCCTTGCTGACCCGGTCGCGCACATGGCGTGAGCACCGCGGCAAGGACGCCATCATGCGCACCAAACCATCTATTTTTACTATCGTTTTGCCGATGCTGGCGCTGGGCTTTTTTCTGTACGCAAGCAGCAGCTCGGCGGCCGAACCGGCCCCGAAAACGTTGCCCAAGGCTGTGCTCGAATTGCCCGTGGCAAAGACTGGTGAAATGCGTACCGCGGTGTTGGCCGGTGGGTGTTTCTGGTGCGAAGAGGCCGCGTTCGAGCAACTGCGCGGGGTCAGCGCGGTGGTCGCCGGTTACGCAGGCGGCACTGCCGCGACCGCGACCTATGACAGCTACCACGACTCCAATCATGCCGAAGCGGTGCAGATCACGTATGATCCGGCGCAGGTCAGTTATGGCGAGTTGCTGCGCGTGCTGTTCACCGCCGGCGATCCGACCACGGTGAACGGGCAGCATCCGTATTACGGCCGCGGCTACCGCATGGCGATATTTTATGCCGATGCCGATCAGAAGAAGGCAGCCGAGGCCTACGTGCAGCAAATCAGCGCGGCGAAGATTTATGCCAAGCCTATAGCAGTGACGGTTGAGCCGATGCCGGAAGGGTTCTTCGCAGCCGAGGAGTACCATCAGCACTATGTCGCCCGCCATCCCGAGCAGCCGTATGTGCGCCAATGGTCGCGGCCTAAAATCGCATTGGTGCGCGCAGCGTTTCCCGAACTGATCGCGCCAGCGGTACCGGCTGCCGGCGCCAATGGAAAGCCGCCTGCGGGCAAATGACCGACGCTGAAAATCCCGCTGCTTCTGTGGCCGCTGAAGACCGGTTGGTGGATGGTCGGTGAAGGCCACCTGCCGGCGCACGAACGCGCGCGGCGGACGCAGATGACGACCGCCTAAAACTCAGGTGGTCTAATGTGGATCAGCGTTTTTATTTCCAGAGTCTATATTCAAATGCCAAGGCGATTGCTGCATAGCGCTCGAATGGATTAGAAGAACGCTCATCCATCCGCGTAGAAGTTTCAAGGGTGATTTGTCGAATCACGCTTGAGCCATCGTCGACATTTTTCCCCAATGTTTCGTGATATCCGGTGTTTGGTCCACGGTAGTGCGCATCGATTTCCAAATCTCTGCCATACCAAATAGATGGCGCCGAGATGAATCGGTACGACACGCTCTCCATACATGAATGCTGTCGTTTCCCTGATCCGACAATTTTCTCGAATTCATCCACCGTCGTCTTGCCGATAACAATCCGTGACAGATCGATGGTCTGCGGCACGGGTGCCGCACGATGGTTCCAATAGACGACCGCAGCGACCAATGCGATCATAATTCCGGCAAGCAACAGCCATGGCTTGTTCATGTCGATTGAACGGCAGCTATCAGCTCTGGTTCAGCACCGGCAGAGTTAGGCCGCTTGACCTTTCCGTTGTGAGCCCACCCGCCGCGTCTATCACGTCGCCGTCAACGGAGGCGACATGAGCGTCGGCAATCAGATGGTGCTGCAACCGCGGTTGGAATCAGATTTCGCGCTGTTCACGCGCGCGGCGGTGGTGGCGATTCAGGGCGAGGAAGGCCTGTCGATGCCGTACCGGTTCACGGTCGAGCTGGAAACGCCGCCCGAAGTGGCGGTGGTGGCCGAGGACCTGTTCCAGATGCCGCGGCAGCGGGTGAAGTTGGTCCTGCGTCAGGGCAGCACTGAATCGCTGGTACATGGTTTGGTCATGCATGCCGAACACCTGGGGATGACGCGCGATCAGAAGCATCATTTCCGCATCGTCATCGCGTCCGAACTGTGGCGCGCGGGCATGAACCGGCGCACGCATGTGTTCAAGGACAAGTCGATTCCGGAAATCGTGCAGGAAGTTTTACAGCGTCACAATATCAGCCCGACGTTGCAGCTGCAGGGCACCTATCCGCCGCTGAGTTCGGTAATGATGTATGAGGAATCCGACTGCGCGTTTTTGTCGCGGTTGCTTGAGGACCAGGGCATCTGGTATTGGTTTAAGCACGATGGCGATCAGGAGTCATTGGTGCTGGGCGATCATCAAGACGTGCATCCGCCGCACAGTGAGGCAGTCGCCGGTCACCTCGGTTTCGAGCCGGTGTCGGCGCACACCAATGTGCTCGATTTCCGCTGTGAATTGGCGCTGATCCCGCGCGGCGTGTTGGTGACCGACTACAACCCCGACAATCCCTCGGTGGCGTACAACAACGGACAGCTGGCCGATAGCAGCCATCCGCATTTGCGCGCCGACGGCCAAGCGCGCATCGCCGACCATCTGTATAGCCTGGACCGCGCCGAGTTCCTGGCCCACGTGCGCGCCGAGGAACTGTCCTGTCGGCAGCGGTTGTTCCGCGGCGAATCGAACCAATCGACCATTCGCGCCGGCTGTAATCTGGACCTCGGCGGGCATCCGCTGAGCGACTTCAATGGCGAGCATTTGGTGATCCGGGTCGAGCATCGTTGGCGCCGTCCGACTGCTGGCGACAGCGCGGGCGAGCTGAACAGTTACAAAAATTTCTTCACCACCGTGCCGTTTACGCGCTTGCCGTTCCGGCCACTGCGCGCGACGCCGGTACCGAAAATTCCAGGTTTCATCACCGGCGCGATTCAGGACGACGCCGGCAAACACGAAGGCAATGTCGCCGGCAGCTATCACGTGAAGCTGCTGGTGAACGAGAGCGCCGAGAGCGAAAACCAACGCTTAGTGCGCATGAGCCAACCGTCGACCGGCAGCAATTATGGCACCCACTGGCCGCTGCCCATCGGTGCGGAAGTTTTGTTAGGCCACGTCAACGGCGATCCCGACCGGCCCATCATCGCCGGGGCAGTGCCCAACATCGACACCAACAGTCCGGTCGATCACGCCAACCACACCCAAGCGGTGTGGCGCGGCGCGGCCGGCAACGAACTGATCTTCGAGGATGAGGCCGGCGCCGAATTCATCAGCTTTCACGCGACCAAGGATTGGCGCCGGAATGTCGGCGCGAACTCATCGACCTCGGTCGGTGGAAATTCTAACGAATCGGTCAGCGGTAAAAAAGACGTCGCGGTCACCAAAGACACCAGCCTAGACGTCAGCGACGGCAATCTGACCGTGACCGTGGCGAAGAATGTGACCCTTGCCGCAACCGGCATCGTGTCGCTGCACTCGGACGAAGCCGGCACCGGTTTTACCGGCAGCGCGCCAAAGATCAGCCTGACTGCCAATACCAGTCTGACGCTGACAGTCGGTTCGAGCGTGATCGAGCTGACGCCCAGCGGCATCACCATCAGCGCCACCACTATTACCGTGAATGGCACCGACATCACCATCAGCGGCGGCGCCACCGTCGACGCGCACGCACCTGCTGTGACCGTGCATGGCAGCGCCACTGCTGCCGTGAGCTCGCCCGCAACCACCGTCGCCGGCACCGCCACGCTGGGGCTCTCCGGCGCAGCGGTGACGCTCAGCGGCGATTCCACTGCGACCGTGTCCGCGCCGACGGTGAACATCAGCGGCGCGACCGCGGTCAACATCAACAACTGACATGCAGTTCGCCAATCCCACGCCGTTGGCCGCGCGTTTAGTGGTCGCATCGTTACCGGAACAACCGCAGCGCTGGGCGAACGTCACCGCCAAGGCGACCTTCGCGTGGGCGCCAATTCCGCGGCTGCTCAACGATGCGGTGCTGCCGCTGTTGGACGAAGACACGCCAAGCGAACTGGGCCTGCGCCCGCGCGATAATCTGCCGCGCCGCGACGAGGCCTTCGAGGTCATTCTGTTGGGCCACGCCTACGCGCCCGCGGGCAAGCCCACGCCGCGTTGCGAAGTGGCGCTGAGCGTCGGCAGCGAACGCCGCGTGTTGGTCGTCCACGGCGATCGTCAGTGGGAGCGCAAGCTGATGGGCCCGCGCATCACCACGCCGCTGCCGTTCACCACCATGCCGCTGACCTGGGAGCGCGCCTTCGGCGGCACCGTCAGCGTCGAGGTCGATGTCGATTCGCCGCTCATCATTGTCGAAGAACGCAATCCGGCCGGACGTGGGTTCGATCCCGCCCCGCGCGTGCAGGGTTTGGCCAAGCACCTGCGCTGTCCGAAACCGTTCCCGCGGTACGACGAAACCCGACTGCTGCCCAACGTCGAAGATCCGGCACGGCTGATCAGTCGATGGGACGATGCGCCGGATCCGGCGTGCTGGGCGACGCTGCCGGTGACCTCATCGCTACAGGCGCTGCGCATGCTTGATGGCACGCGCGCGACCGCTGGGCTTTATCACCGCGCCGCGCCCGGATGGGTAATTGCGCTGCCGCCTGCCGGCGCACCGATCACCTGCGAACACCTGACGCTAAAAGGTAAAGAAACCCTGAGCCTGCCGCGCCTGCGCGTGTGGTGCGATGCACTCGCTGGCGGGGTGACCAGCACGCACGAACTGCGGCCGCAAATGCTGCTGATCGAGCCGGATGCGCAGCGTCTATCGATGACGTATCGCGCGTGGTTTCCGCTCGCCAAACCGGACGGCGGCGAACGCGGGGCGCGGCTGCGCATCACCGACGGTTGGTGGGGCGACGCATGAGCGAGCGAGAACGCATGAAACGGGGAATCCGCTGATGCACTGCGCCGTCAACATCATCACCGATTTTTCGTTCGGGGCGCTGTCGCATAAATTTGTGTTGCCGCCGCCGGTGCCGCCCGCGCCGCCCGCGCCCACGGTCTCGGTCGAAATGATCGCGCCAATGATGTGGACGTTCGGCTTCCTGATGAACGCCAACAAGTGGACCAATGGCGGCGGCAAATTAGTGCTGCACAAAGGTCTGTTCATCATGCTCGATGGCCACGACTGCGGCATGATGATACCGGACGTGGTGATTCCGCCGCCGAATCTGCTGTATCCGGTGATGTGGCTGAACTCGTCGCGCAAGCCGTTCATGAAAGCCTCGGCAGTGAAAATGGGCGGCACCGCAGTGGCCCTCAGCGGCATGGTCGCAATGCCGCCGATTCCGATGATGACCTGCGGCGAACCGGTGAGCGCGCCAACGTGTTTGTCGCCGATCAACGGCCTGACCAACACGGTGTTGGTTGGCTTCTCGATCGGCGATTTGATCGCAGGTGTCATCGCAGTGGCGATCTCCATCGCGGTCGACTTGATCGCCAATAAAGTCGGCGGCGATTCGCCGGCGTTTTCTGGCATCGGCAATGCGCTGGCCGAAAGTGTGATGAGCAAGTTCCTGCTCGGTGGCAAAGGCGCGGATTTCGCCAAAGCGCTGGCCGGTGCGCTCGGTGGCCTGGCGATCTCGGCCGCGCAGGGCAACCCGTCCTTCAGTTTGGGCGCCGGCCTGCCGTTCTTCGGTGGTCAGGTATCGTGGACCGCGCATCCCGATCCCGGTTCGCCCAGCTTCGTCCTGCAAGGCAACGCCATGGGCGTGCAGGGCGATACCGCCGGTAATTCCCAGACTTTCGGCACGCCCGCCGCCGCACCCGCGACGCCGCCGACATGAGCCGCGTTCCGTTCAGCGAAATTTGCGATGTCGAACTGTCGCTGACCTCGCACCTGAGCCCGCCGCAGCGCGTGATCGCGCTGGCGAAACGCACTTGGAAAATCGTCGGCAATACCCTTGAGCGAGTGCCCACCGCGCCGCTGTCAGGCGACTGGCGCGATCCGGCCACCGACCGCGCCCTGATCAGCAGCAGCGATTTCTGGCTGACCAAAACCCGCACCGATGTGATCGTGCAAGGCTCGGCAATTCCGGCGCGCGGGCTCGCGGTCGGACGCGTTGACGTGCGCGTGACGTTGTCGGGCACCACGATCGACCGGCGCGTGGCGGTGTTCGGCGAACGGGCGATCACCTGGATCGATGGCAGACCGCGCATCGGTGCGCCGCAGCCCTTCGAGGCGATGCCGATCACCAGCGCGCGCGCCTTCGGCGGTCTGGATTGGCGCGTTGCCGTCGGCACCCCGACCGGCCCCGGGCCGGCCGGGCAAGCCATCACCGATGAAGCGCTGTTTTTCAAACTGCAGTCCGACCATCCCGGCATGTATCCGCGCAATCCGTTCGGACGCGCATACCTCGTCCATGACGGCGCGGTGCCGGACCTATTTGCGCCGAACGTCGAAGATCCGGACGACCTGCTGACCGCCGAGCGCTTGATCGTGCGCGACCCGGCGCAGTGGTGGCGGCAGCCGTTGCCGTGGCACTTGGATTGGACGCATGGATCCAGCTTTCCGCGCGTGTGTTGGTTTGGGCCGCAGGCCGACGCGTGGTTTCCGGCCGCGGATGCGCAGCTCGCCGAAGTGAGGCGCGGCTTCGTGCCCGCCGGGTTCCGTGCGCGCATTAAGAGCGACGACCGCGCGCCGCAGGCGCCGTGGTTCCAGGGCGCTAATTATGGCCTGACCGTGGACACGCTGCGCGACGGCACACCGGTGACGATCAGCGGCATGCACGCCGCCGGTGATGTGCGCTTCGCACTGCCGGCGCTAAATGCGCCAGCGACCGTCACCATCGCCGGCAAAAGCACGCCGGTGCCGGTGCGCGTGCATTCCATCGTCATCGATCCCAACGCGGGTTTGCTGACCGCGGTGGTCGCGGCCGAATGCCCGACGCCGCGGCCGTTCATTCCCGGCGTGCACGCGCAGATCCCGATCAGCGTGCGTTTCGCCGGCGAAGCCGACGCACCGTACCTCACCCCGCCCACCGCCGCCGCGCGCATCGCTGCGGCCAAAGCCGGAGCCAAACCATGACCACTGAACAGCTCCCCTCCTCCGTCGCTGAAGCCGTCGCCGCGCCGGCCGCGGTTCTCGCGGATCTGCTGCCCGGCGCGCTGGCCGCGCGTTGCCTCGACGACCGCCATCCAGTGCTGGTCGGCCGCGTGCTGTGCCGCTTCGCCCACGATGGCAGCGAACGCTGG
>JBBROQ010000129.1:0-9130 GCA_038229115.1 Planctomycetota bacterium
GGTCTCAGGCGTCAACGAGACGAAGTCCCAGAAGCTATCGTGCGCCGACTGCGCCTGCGGAATCTCTTTGCTTGGATCTGGTTTAAGGGCATGCACTAGGTCAGGGAACTTGATCCCGTCCTGAATGAAAAAGATCGGCATGTTGTTGCCGACCAGATCGAAGTTGCCCTCGGTGGTATAGAACTTCACCGCGAAGCCGCGCACATCGCGCACCGTGTCGGCCGAGCCACGTGACCCGACGACGGTCGAAAAGCGCACGAATAACGGCGTCTTTACCGCCGGATCCTGCAGGAAGGCGGCGGAGGTATATTTCGCCATACATTGATATGGCTGGAAATAACCATAGGCGCCCGCACCACGCGCATGCACCACGCGCTCGGGAATGCGCTCGTGGTCGAAGCGCATGATCTTTTCGCGCAGATGAAAATCTTCGAGCAACGTCGGCCCGCGTTCGCCGGCTTTCAGCGAATCATCGGTGCTGGCAATGCGCACGCCTTGGTCCGTGGTCAGGATTTCTCCAGTGGGGTCCTCGCGGAAGGCGTCCAGCTGTTGGTCTTTTGCATCATCGACGGCATGGGTCTTGGTGGCAGGAGACTTGGCGGTGCGGCGCGTGGTCATGGCGGTTCCTGAGCGGGTGTGGCCGCGCAGAAGCAAGCCGCAGGCCAAACGACAACGTCGTCGTAGTGCGGGAATGCGATGCCATGGGCGCGCTTTGCACGAATGGCAGAGCAGCAGCCGTGCAAAGCGCAGGAGCGGCCTGCGAGCGCACGCCAGGAATCTGAAATCGGTAACGGCGTGACTTTTCTCGCAACCCGCCCGCAGCAGGTTCGCCGCCGACAGCGAGCCAAAACCCTGGTGAAATCAGCTGAAATCCGCAGCTCTGCATGCCCCGACCTGAGTACACAAGGCGGGAACCTGCTTTGGCATGAGCCGTGCACTGCATGCCTTCATGCCCGATCTCATCGCCACCGAGTTCGCCTCTGCGCCGATTGCCGCGCGCGCGTTTCCAGTTCCCAATACGCCTGGCTCTGACGCTGAGTCCGCTGAGTCCTTCGTCGTGGGAGTGCAGCACCTCGCCGCGTATTTACGCGCGCAGGGTTACCGCTTCATCACGGTGACGCCGGCGACGCATCAACGCGTGCTGGAGCGCGAGCCGGAACGGGTCGGCACCAGCATGCGCGACATCTTCGGCTGGAACCTGCCGTTCCGACCAGACGCGCTACCCACCGAGCTGCTGCGCGAATTGCAGCAGGCGAAACTGGTCCAATGGCTGGATGACGAAGATAGCCGAAGGCCCCTGCCAATCGGACCGCTGCTGAAAAGCTGCGTGCGATTCGCTAGCATTGGCAATCGCCTGTATGTTCATGACGCCTTCCCGACGCTGGCGGCTGACGCGGTTTTTTTCGGGCCGGACACGTATCGCTTTGTGGCGGCGACCAAAGCCCGGCTGCGTCCGTGCCGGTTGTTGGTGGATGTGTGCTGCGGATCGGGCGTCGGCGGCTTAGAAGTGGCCGAGCGCGCAGCGCAGGTGGTGCTGGCGGACATCAGTCCGAAAGCGCTGCTGTTTGCCCAAGCCAATTGCCGCCTGGCCGGAAACGATTCCGCGCTGCGCCATTGTAGCGATCTGCTGACTGGCCAAACGACGCGTCCAGATGCGATCATCGCCAACCCGCCGTATTTGGCCGATCCGCTCAAGCGCGCGTATCGCGATGGCGGCGGCGATCGCGGCATCGGGCTGTCGCTGCGTATTGTACAAAGCGCCCTGCGTATGCTGGCTCCGGGCGGCCAACTGCTGCTCTACACCGGCACGCCGATCGTCGACGGCATCGATCTGTTTGCGTGTTCAGCCGTGCCAATGGCAAAGTCTGCTGGCGCCAAAGTGGACTACACCGAACTGGATCCGGACGTATTCGGCGAAGAGCTGAGCGGCCCCGCCTATCACGATGCCGATCGCATTGCGGCGGTGCTGTTCGCGATGACCGCTGCGCCCTGATCATGCTCTACTGACGCATTTACCCACTAATTACCGCCTTTTACTCCATCTCTGTCGAGGCCATCATGACCGTCTTGACCGCTCCCCCGGTGCTCGCGAATGCGCAGGCCATCGCTCTGCACCGAAGACTCGCACACCATCTGCGCGTGCGCCTCACCCCGGCGATCACCCCCGAGCCGGCGGTGCTTGATGAGACCGACATCACTGAACTTCGCGCATTCATCCGCAGCGAATGCGCGGCGGTGGCGACACGCTCTGCCGCGGTTCCGGTAGATCCGGATGGTTTCGTGGCTTGGTTTACCGCCCTGCAATTCGATGGTCCCGGTCAGGACGATCCGTTGTTTGCATGGCTGGCTAACGAAGCCGATCTCGAACAGATGCGTTGGTTCCTGCGTCAGGAACTGGCCGGCGAAGCGGGCTTCGACGACCTGGTCGCACTGGCCCAGATCAAGATGCCGGCGCAGGCCAAGATGGAGATGGCGCGTAACCTGTGGGACGAGTTCGGCCGCGGCAATCCGGCCGGTGTTCATGGCACGTTGCTCACGCGCATGGCGACTGAATTGCACCTGGCCTGCGCGATTGAGGACGCGACCTGGGAGGCGTTGGCGCTTGCCAATCTCATGGCGGGTTTGGCCGTCGAACGCTTCGCCTTTCAAGCCGTCGGGGCGTTGGGCGTGATCGAACTCACCGCACCCGGACGCGTGGCTAAGGTCGCACACGGCATGCGCCGTCTGGGCCTACCGGCCACGACGCGGCGGTATTACGAACTGCATGCCACTATCGACATTGAACATTCGCAGCGCTGGAACACTGAGGTGATTTGGTCGCTGGTCGCTGCGGATCCGCGCATCGCACCGTTGTTAGCGCAGGGCGCTCTCATGCGTTTGCGTGCGGGCGAGCGCTGCTTTGAACGCTATCGAAGTGAACTTTGGAGCCGCGAACGCCATGACGATCGCGGCTTTAATTTCAGCGGCAGTTTCGCGCAGAGCGCATAGGCGATCATGCGGATATTAGGCATCGGCGATTATCTCGACCTGGGTGATTTGTATGTGCAGCTGATCGCGCAGGGCCACTCAGTGCGTGTGTTTGTCGCCAGTCCTAAGGCGCACGACATTATGGTCGGGATGGTCGAGCGGGTCGACGATTGGCGCGCGCACTTGCCCTGGATCCGCGACGCCGGCGACGCTGGCGTGATCGTGTGCGAGACCGCGCATCACGGCGCGATCCTGGATGAGTTGCGGCGGGACGGATACCAGGTCATCGGCGGGTGCGGCTTGGGCGATCGCTTGGAATGTGATCGCGCATTTGGTCAGCAGGTGATGCGCGAGGCCGGCATGCAGGTCGCGCCGACGTTCGTCTTCGCCGACGTTGCGGCGGCGCTCGCGCACCTCCGCCAGCAACCGCAGCGCTACGTGCTGAAGTTCGACGACAGCAGCGACGTGGTGTGTTCGACCTATGTCGGACGCGCGAACGATGGCAGCGATGTGGCCGCGCTGCTGGCGACACAGGCTGCTCGTGGCGGCGGTCGGCGGGTGATGCTGACGCAGCACCTCAACGGCATCGAGATCGGCGTCGGCGCCTATTTCAACGGCCAGCACTTCCTAAGCCCGGCATGTCTCGATTGGGAACATAAAGGATTCTTCCCTGGCGGCATCGGTGAACTCACCGGTGAAATGGGCACCTTGGTGACCTATCGGGATGCGGCGAGTTTGTTCACGCGCACGCTGGCGCGGTTCGCACCGCTGCTGCGCGAGGCCGGTTATTGCGGCTACATCAATCTCAACCTGATCGTGAATGAACACGGCGTATGGCCGCTCGAATTCACCTGCCGCTTTGGCTATCCGGGTTTCGCGATTCTTGCCGCGCTCCAGCCCGATGGTTGGGCCGATTTATTTCAACGCATGTTGGATCCGGACTCCACCACCTTCGCCACCACCGACGAGTACGCTGTGGGTGTGGTGCTGTGCGTGCCGCCGTTTCCATATCCCGACGGCTATCAGCGTTTGGGTAAAGGCCTGCCGATCGCGTTCACTGATGTGCAACCCGGCGATCACCCGCACTTCCATTTGGCCGAAGTCGCACGCTCGGGCGCAGACCTGATCTGTGCTGGGCAGATCGGCTATGCGATGGTGGTCACTGGCTGCGGCCCAGACGCGCGCAGTGCACAACAGGCTGCCTACGCGCGCGTGAACCGCGTGGTCATACCCCAAATGCGCTACCGCAACGATATCGGCGACTCGTTCATACAGGGTGATGAGGAGCGTTTGCGGGCCTGGGGCGTGCTGCCAACTGGGACAGTTTTGCATGCTGGAGCTTGCCCATGAGCTCCGTCACCACCCTGACTCCTCCAGCCGACACGCCTATTGCCACCGACGATTCCAATGCTTCCACGCCAGCACCGCTGCCATGGCCGCAGGCCTCGCCTCAGGCACGCCAGCGCCATCGCGTGGTCATCGTCGGGGCTGGTTTCGCCGGGGTTGAGGTCGCGCGGAACCTAACGGGGTCCAAGGCGGCGGCGCGTCTGGACGTGGTGCTGGTCGATCGTCGTAATTTCTCGTTGTTTCAACCTCTACTATATCAGGTCGCGACCGGTCTGCTGTCGCCAGCAAACATCGCGATTCCGATCCGACCGCTATTTCGTGCGCATCCACACATCCGCGTACTCCTTGATGATGCGGTAGGCTTCGATGCACGCGCTAAGTTAGTTCAGCTGCGTCGCTGCAGTCTGACTTATGACACCCTCATCGTCGCCAGCGGTTCGCGGCACCACTATTTCGGCCATCCCGAATGGGAACGTTTCGCCCCGGGACTGAAGACCGTCGAAGACGCGGAAACCATTCGTTCGCGTATTTTTAGCGCGTTGGAAGCGGCGGAATTGGCGACCGAGCCCGCGGCGCAGCAACGGTATTTAACCTTCGTCATCGCGGGTGGCGGACCCACCAGTGTCGAACTGGCTGGGGCCGTGGCCGAGATCACGCGTCACGCCATGCGTCAGGAATTCCGGCTCATTGATCCCGCCCTTGCGCGCATCGTCCTGATCGAAGCGGAAATCCAGGTGCTGGGCAGCTTCAGTTCCGAGTCCTCGAACGAAGCCGCGCGCGCGCTGCAGTCCCTGGGGGTCGAAGTAATGCTGGCCACCCGCATCGTCGGTGTCGATGCGCAGGGCGTCACGTTCGCGAACGCCTCCGGCATCGGAACCGTGGCCGCGGCAACGGTGCTATGGGGGGCGGGCGTTCGCGCCTCACCATTGGGCGCCGCCGTGGCCGAAGCTGTTGGCCAACCACTTGCTCGCGGCGGGCGCGTGAGCGTCAGCGATTGCTGCACCGTCCCGGAACATCCAGAGATCTTCGTACTCGGCGATCTTGCTGAATGCACCATCGCCGAACGGACTTTGCCGGGCGTCGCACAGGTCGCGATCCAACAAGGTCGTTATGCGGCACGGGTGATTTTAGCCCGGGCCGCTGGCAAGAGGCTGCCAGGCCCATTCCGCTACCAAGACCGCGGCAGCATGGCGACCATCGGACGACGCTTGGCGGTAGCCGACATCGGCCGCTGGCGACTGCGCGGCCGCGTAGCTTGGATCGCGTGGCTTGGTCTTCATCTCGTAAAGATCATGCAGTGGCAGAATCGCCTCTTGGTGCTGGTGCAGTGGACATGGGCCTATGCGACTTGGTCACGCAGCGCTCGGTTAATCACCGGCGTCGATGCACATGGTTCGCCTGAAAGCGGTGCTGCGAATCAAACATCCGCTGCTCGCGCCGACGGCACCCGCGGTTCAGGCAGCGGTTCACCGAGCAGGATGTAGAGATACCCCAACGAGGTCGACTGCCGACCGATCGCGACTACACACACGGTGAGTGGGATCGCCAGAAACAATCCCATCGGTCCCCATATCCAGGTCCAGAATGCGGTGGCTACCAGAATCCCCAGACTGCTGAGGCCGGTGCCATGCGCGAACACCAGAGGCTCGACCACATTGCCGATAATAAGTTCGACCGCGAGGAACAAGGCGAAGATTTCCACCGGCAGCGACCAATTCGGGGATACCGCGATGGCAAATAGAATGGTGGTGCCGGCCGCGATAATGATGCCGAGGTACGGAACATAGCGAAGGAGTGCGGTCAACATCCCCCACAATAATGCATTGGGCAGGCCCAAGAAATACACCACCAAAGCGACCACTGCGCCGGCGGCAATATTGGTTACGGATTGCAGCAATAGGTAGGAGCCGATGCGATGGGTGATGTCGTCAACGGCACTTCCCTCTAGGGTGCTCATACCGCGTTTCGACATCCACTCTGACAATAGTCCGAAACGACGCTGAAGATCCTCACGCTGAACAATCATAAAAGTTGCCAATAGAAAAGTCAGACCAATGACGGCCAGTGGCTGCAGCGAACTGATCAACAACGGCATCAGCTCAGCCATGCCACTGGTACGCCGATCGCTAACCACTTCGACTGGCTGTGGCGCGATTGGTTTGGATGCACCTTTCTTGGTACGTTCAGTCGTATTGCTGCCCGCCGTTTCCTCTGGCTTAGCGTCGGTACCGATTGTCCCCAACTCATGCTGCAATACTTTGATCGTGCCGGCCGCTTTCGATACCGCACCATCGCCGGTCGATATCTCGCTCAGGCGCTGATGTATGTTCTGCCGGTACTCGACCAATTGATCAGCTACCTGATTGAATTGGCGCAGGATGACGGTGCCGACCAACACGGTGACGATACTCAATGACCCGACTACCATCCCCACCGCGAGCAGATTGGGTACTCGGCGCCGCACCAACCACGCCACCAACGGCGTGAGGAGAACCGCGAGCATGGTGGCTAGCACTATCGGAACCAAAACCTCCTTTGCGATCGCGATCAACGCCAGCGAAGCGATTAACAGCAGTGATCCGACATGACGATTGAGCGTAGTCGTGGGGCGTGGCATGGGGTCTTTGCGGGTCCGGCCACCGGGGCCGGTTCAGGGGAGGAATGAGAAGCGCGAGCCGAGGGAACGAAGAATTCAGACCCCGGCCGCCGGGGCCTGCACATGAATCAGCGGCGGCGCTTTCGGTTTCGGCGTCGTTGAGGTCATTCCGCGCTGTGGGCCGCGGCGGGCTTTCAATGCGGGCAAGCGGACCGTAGTGCCGGTGGTGATAGCCGCACGGATTGCGTCGATTACGCGCAGGTCTCGCCAGCCTTCCTCGACCCCGGGTTCTGGTGCGCGACCCGCGCGCACGCATTCGACAAAATAGAGGATTTCTGCTGCAAATTGATCCCCGATGACATGCGTGCGAGTGCGCGTCTTGCCCCTTTTGGTCAGGTCCAAAGTCATGGTTCCAGAAGTGTCGAAGGCCATGTCCAGGCACAGAGAACCAGTGGTGCCCACTACCTGATACCACGCGGTGGCACTGCCATCGAAACTGGCGGTGAAGGTGGCTAAGCGATTACCGGGGAAGCGCAGCATCACGGTCAGCATTTCCTCGGTCACGCGTGAGCGGCGATCATGTCCGCGATTTGCCATCGCCTGCACCGCTTCGGGTTCGGCACCGAAAACACTGCGCGCTGCGTTAATACAATAAATGCCCAGATCATGCAGCGGCCCACCGCCGCGCGACGTTGGCAGCGCGCGCACGTTACCGGGGTTTAACTGCATCGAGAACGATGCGCTCATGAAACGCGGGTCGCCAATGGTCCCGCGGCGCACCTGCTGCAATGCCGCGACGTAAAATGGATCACAGTGCAGGCGATACGCGACCATCAGGCACCCGCGCGCCTTTTTGGCCACACGCATCAATTCCTGGGCCTCGGCCTGATCCACGGCCATTGGCTTTTCTAAGAGGACATGCAGGCCGGCCCGCAACGCAGCAGTTGCTTGTGCCAGATGCAGATGGTTGGGCGTAGCGATATAGATCGCATCAAACACCCCACTGTTAAAAGCTTGTTCGAGTTCAGCTTCAGCCCAGGTGCCGTCGAGCTGATGACGCTTGGCCAAAATCCGGCGTTTCGCCGGATCGTCGGAAATAACCGCGCTGAGCACGGCGTACTTAGAAAGGTTGGAAAATACGGGAATCACCGCGGTCTGTGCAATGTGCCCAGCCCCCAGGACAGCGAACCGCAAAGGCGGAAACGGCATGGGAATGCTCGTGCGAAAAACGGGTGAAACAAACTTCTAAGAACAACTACTAACGGAATGTAAGCGCCACAGCCGCAAATGCCTGACTGCCGCGACGGAAAAATTCCCCCGCGGCAGTCAGGCCAAATACATTACGGAACGGCGATCTGATTCTCAACGCGGGTGATGCCGGGGACGTTGCGCACATGCGCTAGCACCGCCTCGGCTTCGGCCTGCGAAGCCACCGGTCCGCGCAGCACCACGACGCTGTCGCTGGTGATGATTTTGAGATTCTGCGCATTGGTCGACATGTTGGTGTCGCCGGTGAGCGCCTTGCGGATCGCACGGGTGATGGCGATATCGGTCTCGCTGCTGCCCTGATCCATCGGCGTCATCGTACGATTGTCTTTATCGACTTTATTCTGGCCAGAATTGTCGACTTTAACCGGCTCTGTAACAACCTCCGTGGTTTTCGCGTCGGTACGCAGCGCCGGATCGACGACCGTTGCGTCACGATCAGTAACCACTTTTGCATTCATATCTTTGTTGGCATCAGAGCTCATGCCTTTACCCATGCCGGTGTCGGTGCCCGCATCGCGGGTCGTCACCACCACTGCTTTACCATCACGCACGGGATAGGTTTCGGCCGTTACCAGCTTCGGACCGTTCTCGGGCGGGATCGGTTTTGCACCGGGGCTGACGACATCAGCCGAGGTGGACGTGCGCGCCTTTTCGTCGAGACGCGGGGCTGGAACCGTGGTCACCAACGGTGCGGTCACGGCCGGAGTGGTGGTGACCACCGGCGCCGGGGTGGTGATCACGGACGTACGCTCGGCAGCCTTATGCTGCTGGGTGTTATCCGCGCTGTCATTACAGCCGCCGATCACCAACGCAGCGGTAACGGCGAGTGCCGCAGGAATGAATGTGTTTCGCATGTTGTTAGTCCCGTTCTTCATGGTTGCTTCGCTTTCGCCTGATTCGGCACGCTGGCTTCACCGGCAGAGGAGATGTCTTCAGCACCGGCGTCGGTGA
>JBBROQ010000130.1:0-9127 GCA_038229115.1 Planctomycetota bacterium
CGGCAAACAACGCGCGGTTGGTGGTGACCACTTTTGCCCACGTGTCGCGAGCACCGAAGCGGCCGGTGGTGCTCCACAGATTCGAGCGCGATTCCCAGCGCGAAACTTCCGCGCCCAAGGACAGATGATTGCGCGCCCAATCATGGTTTACCTGACCGCGCAGGCGGTCTTCGGTGGTAATGAAACCGCCCTGGGTGTAGCGGAAGGCTTCGGCAGGGACGTAGAGGACTTTCTGCGTCTGATAGGTCTTGTCCGAGCGATGGTGCAGGTAGCCGATCTGACCCCACGGGCCTTTGAACCGTGCGCCCAGGTCATCGTCATAAAACGCGGCGTGGTTCGAGCCGACATCAAGATCGTCGATGAACTCCCAACGCGGCACGTCGACCGCGTGGTAATCGACTTCCAAGCGATGGTCGCCGGGGAGGCGAACGCCAAGCAGCCCGCCATAGCGTTGGCTGAGCAGATCGTCGTCATAAGTCACGCCGGTCTGATTGCTGTCGATGCGCTGCAGTCCGCTTTGCACGCCGTTGAAATCTTTTAGTCGGGTCGCACCGGCATTGATTTTAAAGTAAGCATAGCGGCCAAGCGGCCCGAGCGCGGTACCGTCAATATCGCCGCCATGTGGCGATGAAACGTCGCCGACCGCGAAAAACTGCTGTTTATCGCCCGCTTCACGACCCTCGATCGCGATCACGCCGCCGAACGCGTTGGCGCCGTACCCGACCGAGCTCGGCCCTTTGATGATTTCCACACGCTGAATATCGGACGACGACAGAATGCCGCGCCACAGCACCGAGCCGAATTCTTCCTGTCGAAATTCGCGGCCATCCAACAGCACCTGAATGCGGTTGTTGAGGATGCCGTTGTAGCCACGCAGGCCGATGTCGTACTGGCCGTGGCGGTCCTGATACACATCGACGCCGGCGACATAGCGCAGGCGATCGGCCAACGTCACCGCCGGCGTATTGATGAGATCGCGTGAGGACAGCACCGTCACCGGCTGCGGCGCGTTCTCGATCCGCTGCCGCCGCCGCGACACCGCCGTCACCCAACGATCATCATCAACGAGCGACAAATCGCCGATTGGCGACAGCACCGGCGCTGGCGCGCGCGCGATCGGTTTGTCGACGGTCGTCACCGTTTCGTTGTCGGCGGCGCCAAGATTGAGCGCCACAGCCAGCAGCGCCGGCACCACCAACAACCCGCTGCGCGGCGACCGAGCGTGCACACAAACATTTTCAGTCGCGGCCCTGAGCATGCCAAGATGTCCACCCCGAACGCCGCAGGTCAAGGTGGTGAAACTCACCAATCGTCCATTTCTCCAAGGGTTTCGTCGAGCCAACGCAGCACCGCCGTCAACGCCGGCAAGCCGGTGCGCTTCCACGGACTGACCACCTGATAAAACGCCGCGTCTTCCAACGCCGCCGCGTCGCGCTCGTGCATGAGGCGATGTAAGGACGGCGCGGTCAGCGCCGCGACCTCGGCCAAGGCAGAAAGATCCGTGACGATGTCGGCGGTCACCGCTTCCTGATCCAGATCCAACACGCCGTCTAAGCGGCGGTACGCGGTGTTCAGGTGCACACGCAGGAAATAGCCCTCGAAGCTTTCACGCCATGCGCACGCCACCGCGCGGCCATCAACGCGCGGCGCACTGCTGTCGTCGTGGTCGCGTTCGGGATCACCGCGCCCGGCGGCGACATAGTGCAACAGTCGATGATCGGCGCGGTGTACCTGCAACTTCACCATCGTCAGCTGTTCCTGCCAACGGCGGAAGGTCGCGGCGAAGGCCTGGTCGGACGGCAGCGCCTGAGCGCAATCGGCCAGCCAGCGATCCTGCGCGGTGCGCAGGGCGGTCAGCGCGCGCAGCAGATCATCGGCATCAACCATGCGCGGCAGCTTTCCGCGCCTGCGCAGCTTGTCACGGTCGCGACTTGTCACCGGACGCTTTGCCGGGGTAGACTGCGCGACTATGGCCGACGAGCTGTTCAAGCGCTTCCGCGCCACTCCGCAGTCCGTAACGCCGCCGGGCGGCGCGTCTGAGCGCCCGTTGTCGGTCAACGCCAGTGCCAGCGCGGTCGAGGATGAGGATTCCGGCCAAGCCTACCGCACTGGCCGGGCCACCGCAGCGGGCCTGGACGAAGCCGAAGTGATGACCGCGATCGAACGCATTCCGGCACTGCCAAAAGTGGTGCAAGAACTGTTGAGCACGGTCGGCCGCGATGGTTCGTCGATCGCCGCCATCGATGCGTTGATGCAGCAAGACATGGTCCTGGCCGGTCGGCTTTTGAACCTGGTCAACAGTCCATTCTATGCGCTGTCGCGGCCGGTCGGTTCGATCAGTCAAGCGGTGGCGATCATCGGTTTCGCGAGCTTGAAAAGTCTGGTCCTGGCGGCGTCGACGGCGGGCATGTTCACCGTCGATCTGGGCGTCTACGGATTTCTGCCCAGCGGTCTGTGGCAGAATTCGATCGCGACCGCGGCGATTGCGCGGGCGATTGCGCAACGGGCGAAACTGAGCGCGGACGCGGCCGAGGAATATTTCGCCGCCGGCCTGTTGCGCGATGTCGGCATGCTGGTTTTGGCGCCATTTTTGAGCCGGCGCGGTCTGACCCTGCAACGCCGCGCGGGCGGCAGCCGCGACATCCTGCATCAGGAACGCGAACTGATCGGTTACGACCATTGCTGGGTCGGTGAACGTCTGGCCGGCAAATGGCGGCTGCCCACGGCGCTATCGCTGTGCATGGCCAGCCATCATCGCATTCCGCTAAACGTGCCGGCGAATTCGATGCGCCAATTGGCCGGCGTGCGCCTGGCCGAACGACTGGCCTACAACGCTGGCATTGGGGTACGCAAAGACCATCCGTTCGACTCGCACTTGGACGGCGTATTGCTGCAAGCCGCGGGCATCGACGCGGCCGGACTTGAACATCTGGTCAAGCAAATGCCGACCATCATCAAGGCGGCGGAGATTCCGCTCTGAAACCGCTAACGGATGCCGACAGCTTGGCGTCTGCCCTGAGCCACGCCGGCGGTCTGATCAGCGCGACTGACAACAGCGTGCTGCTTACACGTCTGGACACGGCACTGGCTGAGCTGCACGCGCTGCCGGCCCGGCTGTATCTGTTCGATGCGCGCGCCAATGCGTTCTATGCCGCGGCCGCGTTCGGAGCACAGACCGATGAAGATACGCTCGTCGCCGATCTGCCGCGGGTGCGGCCGGCGACGGCCGGGGCGTATGAGCTGATAAATGACGGCGCGCCGGTCGGGGTGCTTCGCGTCCCGGCCAGCGCCGACCACGCCGGCATAACGGTATTGGCGCAGGTGTTGGGCCCGGCGCTGGTCGCGCGCAGTGCGGCCGAAGTTGCGCGCGATGACCTGCGCGAGGCACAGGCACAGGTCGGCCGCTTGGCCGATGCGGCCGAACTGCTGCGGCATCTCGATGTCGATGTGCTGCTGACCAAACTGCTGGAAACATTTTTGACCGCGGTGCGCGCGCAGGTCGGCGCGGTGCTGGCGATCGGCGAAGCGCGCGAACTGAAGGCGACCGTCACCTGGGGCCTGCGCGATCAACATTTGGACGCGATCCGGATGCGCCCGCCGGCGGGCACTGCCGGCGCAGCTGGAAATATCGGCGTGGTCGAGCATGTGGCCGCGACCGGCCGCACGCTGTGCTTGGATGCGGCCGGGGTCGCGGCGCGGCTCGATCTCACTGGGTTGGACGCGCAACTGACCGGCCTGCTGGCGCTGCCGCTGCTCTCGCGCGGACGCACCGTGGGCGTGATCGTGCTGGCTAATCCGGATGAGGACTTCGCAGTGCGCGGTCGACGTGTGGGCGAGACGCTATGCGCGCTGGCCGCGATCGCGGTCGAGAACGCTCTGTTAGTCCGGCAAATGGTCGACCGCGAACGATTGCAGCAAGAACTGGCGATCGCGCGCAGTGTGCAGGGGCACATGTTTCCGGGCGCGGGACTGGATCTGCCGGGCTGCACGGTGACGGGTGGTGCGCGTCCATGCTCGGAAACCGGCGGCGATTATTTCACCTGGTTGGGCACCGACGAACGCGCGGTAGCAATGATCGGCGATGTCAGCGGCCATGGTTTGGGCGCGGCGCTGTTCACCACTATGGCGCACGCCTTGATCCAGCAGCAGCTGCGCGCGCAGGTGCCGTTGGCGGTGATGATGCGGGCGCTGAACGAAGGCCTGTTTCACACCCACAGCGGCCGCTTCATGACCGCGGCGCTGGTCGAGTTGGAACCACGTGAGCGCCGTTTCCGCTATCTGTCAGCCGGTCATACACCGCTGCTTTGGCTTCACAAAAGGCTGCATGGGCCCGGCGCTGCCGAGATGCGCTGGCTGGACAGCGGCGGTATGCCCTTGGGCGTGGTCGACGACCTGACGCTCGACGCGCCGCCGGCGCTGACCGCGGCGTCCGGCGATCTGTTGGTGCTGTACACCGACGGCTTCATTGAAGCGATCAATCCCGCCGGCGAACCCTACGGACAAGACCGTTTCGCCGCCGTGGTCCAGGCCGCGCACGCGAACGGCGCCAACGCCGACACGGTGATGGCGCTGGCGCACGCCGCGGTCGACACCTGGGTCGCGGGCGGAGCGCAGGAAGACGATCTGACCATGGTGGTGATCGGCTTCTGAAGCCCTGCCGGCCGAACATGATTGTCGTAGGAATGACTGGGCGAACGCAGCGCGCGATCTACGCTGTCGCCCCCGAAGGACACACATGAAAAAATCCTCGCCCAGCGCGCCGCATTCGTCGCATTCACCAGCCAAGCGCACCGCGCATTCCCTCAAAACGCCCAGCGCGCAGTGGCCCAAATGGCTCGATGACGCGGCCTTTTACGAGGTCTATCCGCAGACCTTCGCCGACAGCAATGGCGATGGCATCGGCGACCTGCCAGGCCTGATTGGCAAACTGGATTACATCCGTGACCTAGGCTGCACCGCGGTGTGGTTGAATCCGTGCTTCGTGTCGCCGTTCGGCGATGCCGGCTATGACGTCGCCGATTTCTACCGCATCGCGCCGCGCTTTGGCACCAACGCCGATTTCCGCCGGCTGTGCCGCGAGGCGAAGCAACGCGGCTTGCGCGTGATCCTGGATTTGGTCGCCGGACACACCTCGATCGACCATCCGTGGTTCGTGTCCTCGGCGACGGATCCGAAGAGTCCGTACCGCGACTGGTACATCTGGACTGATAACTGGTGGGACCACGGTGGCCTGCCCGGCCATCGCTTCACCGGCGGCCACGCTGAACAGCGCGATGCTATGTTCATGAATAATTTTTTCTGGTTTCAGCCGGCACTCAACTACGGCTTCAGCGCTCCTGATCCGGCGAAACCGTGGCAACAGCCGATCACCGCGCCGGGGCCCAAAGCAGTCCGCGCGGAACTGATGAAGATCATCGCTTTCTGGCTGGAACTAGGTTGCGACGGCTTCCGCATCGACATGGCCTCATCGATCGTGAAAAACCGCGACGGCTATGATATTCCTGCCTGCCAGGCCTATTGGCGCGAGGTGCGCACGTGGATGGATCGCACCTATCCTGAGGCAGTGTTGATCTCGGAATGGTCGAACCCGATTGAGGCCATCGGCGGCGGCTGTCATGTCGACTTCATGATCCATTTCGGCACCCCGGCCTATACCAAACTGCTGCGCGCCGAGCCCCAGCGCCGGAAACCGACCACGCAAAAACCTGCGGCCGATGAAATCAGCTTTTTCGACCGCAGCGGCAAGGGCGACATCCGCGCGTTCCTGGATATTTGGCAGCGACAGTACGACGCGACCAAGACCGCAGGACTGATTTCGGTACCAACCGGCAACCACGACATCCCGCGCGTCAGTGTCGGCCGCGATGCCGCCGATCTGGCGGTGGTGATGACCATGCTGATGACCATGCCGGGCCTGCCTGTGATCTATTACGGCGACGAATTGGGCATGCGCTATGTCGGCGACACCCCCAGCTGCGAAGGCGCCTACACCCGCGCCGGCTCGCGCACTCCGATGCAATGGAATAGCCGAAAAAACGCTGGTTTTTCAAGCGCTCCCGCAAAGGCGCTATATCTACCGCTCGATCCGAGCACCGATCGACCGACGGTCGCACAACAGGAAACGGATCCCGATTCGTTGCTAAACCACACGCGGCGGCTGTTGGCGCTGCGGCATGCGATCCCGGCCTTAGGTAATCGTGCTGGTTTTTCCGCACTGCACGCGCAGAGCGGCCATCCGTTGTTCGTGTATTTGCGTGGCGACGCAGATATGGACGAGCGCATCGTAGGGGCCGTCAATCCGAGCGCGAAACCAGCCAGTGCGTCCATTACGCTGACGAGCACGACGCTGCCCGAAGTGATCTACGGCGCGGCGAAGGTCAGCGCGCGCGACCACCAACAGCGACTGACCATAACGTTGCCTGGACGTGGCTGGGCGCTGCTGCGGGCGTAAACGGCGCGCGCTGGCGCTTGGTCCGCTTCAAGCCTGAAGACGGCTGCATCTGCCCGAGCAGCCGTGCGCTTGGCTGCCATCTGCGGACGGCCTGACGGCTTCCCCCGTGGGGGCTGTTCTTTAGGCTCCCCGATCCTGTTTGTGCATCGCTTGTGAAAGGCGTCTTCGCCATGCCCCGATCGTCGCTCCGCTCGCTGTTCGTGTTCCTGTTCCTGTTGCGCCTATCCGCGGCCGAGGATCCGGTGCCATTCCCGGATATGGCCCCGGCTGTGGGCGAGCAGCTGGCCAAGCACTATTACAATCCCAGCCGCTTCCATCCGCGCACTTTGGTCGAACGCGCGCTGCGTAGCTTGGAAACCTCCGAGATCTCGATCGACACCGTGTGGACCGGCGACGTGATCGTGCTCAACATCGCCGGGGTCCGGCAACAAATTCCCGCCGTCGAACCGAAAGATCTGGCAGCGGCAATGACGCTCATCGAAGCAGTGCGCGTGCGCGTCGACGCCGCCGATCTGCCGGCGGTGCGCCGCCGTGAGTTGGACTACGCGCTGATCAACGGCGCGCTCTCAAGCCTCGATCCGCATACCGTGATGTTTCCGCCAGCGCCGGCGGACGAGTTCATCGAAGACATCAGCGGCCGCTTCTTTGGCATCGGCGCTTACCTGACGCAGGACGACGGCGTGATCGGCATCGAACGAGTGATGCCGGATTTTCCCGCCGATAAAGCCGGAGTGCAGGACGGCGACGCGATCCTGGCGGTGAACGCTGAAAAAACCGCGGGGCTCAGCCTCGACCAAGCCGTGCACCGCATCAAAGGTCCAAAGGGCACCACCGTGGTGCTGACGCTCAAGCGCAAGGCCGGCGGCCAGATCGTGGATGTGCCGGTGGTGCGCGATGAAGTGTCGTTGGTGACCATGCGTTCGTGGGCTGATGGCGACGTCGGCTATATTTGCATGAATGCCTTTAACGATCTGACCGCGAAGGATCTGTACCGCTTCATCAATGAGTTGAAGCGCACCGGGCATTTCCGCGCGCTGGTCCTGGACCTGCGCTTCAACGGCGGCGGGCTGTTGGAACAGGCGCGCTTGATCAGCAACTTTTTCCTCGGCAAAGGTCAAGAAATCGTGCGCACGGTCGCGGTCGACGGCGAACCCGACATCTCCAAAAGCGGCGGCATGGCGATCCTGGATTTGCCGATGGTAGTGCTGACCAGCAGCGGCAGCGCCAGCGCCGCCGAAATTCTTTCGGGCGCGCTGCAACGGAACGATCGCGCGGTGGTGATGGGCGCGACCACCTACGGCAAGGGCTCGGTACAAACGGTCCTAAACAAGTTCCGCGACGGCTCAAAACTGAAGGTTACGATTCAGGAATATCAGCTGCCCGGCGGCGTCTCGATTCAGGACGTTGGCGTGTCGCCCGATGTGCGATTAGTGCGACATCTGCTACGCGATGATGGCGGCATCCACCTGGCACCGTTCATCGGCTCGCGCGAAGTCGACGATGAGTTCGCGCTGGAAAACCACCGCAGTTATGAACACCTGACAGCATACACGCTCGGCTGGCTGGCGCAGAAAACCGGCAAGGAAGAACAGAAGCGCTCCAGTCTGTCCGCTCGCGATTTCCAGCCCGATCAGGAAGCCAAACTGGCGGTCGGCCTGCTCCAGGATGTGCTTAAACACGCCGACTTCGATGCTCGTGCCAGCGCTGCGCTCAAGGGCGGCAAAGCTCGGCAGTTCCTGCTTGAGGAATTGAAGGAACCGCTTGCCGTGCGCGCGGAAACTGAAGCCACTGCGCTTGGCCAAGCATTCGCGCAATTGACGCCGCCGATCACCTGGGGCGCGGCCACTGCGGTCGCGGCCGGGCAACTGACCGCAACCTACGCCGGCCCGGCAACGGTCACTGCCGGCACCTCCGCGGCGCTGGCGTTCTCTGTGGCCAACAGCGGGACGACCGCCGTTGGCCACGTACACGGCGTGATCCGTGCCGATCGCGCCAGCCCATTGTGGCAAAGCGAGGTGATGATCGGCGAAGTGCCTGCCGGCGGCAGCGCCATCGGCACGCTGATCTTCAAAGTGCCACTGCGTTCCTATCAGGGCGAAGAGCGGTTCGTGCTGGACCTGTTCCATGACGACGACGCCACGGTGCTGACCAGCGTGCCGGTGACGCTCGCGATCACCGCGCTGCCGCGTCCGCATCTGTCGTTGGAATGGGCGTTGGCAGAACCCAGCGGCGATGGCGTCCTGACACCGGGCGAGACCGGCGAATTGACCCTGAAACTGCGCAACGATGGCGACGGCGCGTCGCTGCCGGTGATGCTGTACGTGTTTAAAGCCGACGATCCGCACGTGCAGTTGCTCAGCGATGGCCGATTCAAATTCGACGCCCTGGCCCCCGGAGCGAAGCCAGCTGAAGCCAAAGTGCAGTTCACCGTGCAGAGCGAAGTGAAGGCCGGCAACGGCGACCCGAAGCCATTCACCGCCGGCAGCATCACCTTGCAATTGACGGCCGAGGAACGCCTGCCGGAAGAAACCGACGGCCGGTACCGCGCGAACTTTTTCAGCCAGTTGGTGATCCCGATCGGCAAGCCAGTGAGCGGCGGCGAACTGGTGCAGCCACTGGTAACCGTCGAGAAGGTAGACCGCCTCGCGCCGGATAAGGTTACGCTGAGCCTGACCG
>JBBROQ010000131.1:0-9101 GCA_038229115.1 Planctomycetota bacterium
ACCAGAATGTCACAACGCTGCGCTCCGTTTATAAGATGGCTCCGAAACCACATCCGCTCTCGCGGGCTCTGGGATCAGTCGCTGGTCGCCCTCAGACGCGCTTACGCGGTTCCGATTCGATGAATTCCCGGACACCGATGCAAAATTATTACACTCCTAATGAATCGGATTTAGCTAGGCAGATTTTGGACTATCAGGATGCAGTTGACGGTTTTGGGGAAAATGAAAGTTGTTCATATATTTCTAAATATGGTCAAATTGAATTCTCTAAGAAAAAAATCACTTCTAGGGAAAATAACTCACAGATATTAACGAAAGACACAGCGAATAGGACAGGTCGGCAACAGGTAGTTATACGACGTCCAGATTTATTAGGAACGACGATGTGGGAAGTGAGATATAGAAACAGAAGCGTAAAAATGGTCATAATGGATATCGATTGGCTGATGAATTTTAAAGAGAAAAGACTTCCGATTAGTACGGGCAGTGCACTGGATGTCGAGTTGACGGAAAAGGACGAAATCGGTTATGACGGAAATGTTTTAGATACAAAGTATTATATAACCAAAGTCCATGGTTTAATATAAATATAGCCCAAGAAGGCGATGCAGCGGACCGTGTATCAATCCCGTTATTGCTACGACGTCATCCCGCAAAACGGGGTTGATCCACGTCCCCTGATCGCTGACGTTGTGGAGACTAATCACCGAGAAATTATGAGAAAAATAATTTTAATATAATTTGTCGCTTTTTCGGTTGGGTACTTTGGCAGGTCATCGCCGCAACAACAGGCGCGAGCGGATTGGCATTTCAGAATGCAGGGACTTGCTATCGGAACGACTGTTCCGACATCGGCACCGTCAAGGGAGGAAGTAGAATTCTACATGTCTTTGGACGTAGTGACTCTCAGTGATCTTGAAAGACTTGGTTATCGCAAATGATCAAATCTCTTTCGCCAATTCAACTCATGCAGCGGAGCCCTCGACGTAAAGTTTTCGTGTCATCCTATCTCGCGGGCTCGGGTGCCGCTTACTTCGTGCGCCCGGTGATGCTTGTCCGTTAGATTTCGTGGGCCTACCTATTCCTGTCGATGGATTTCGTGTATAAATGGAAGGAATTAAGGCCTGTATATTTTTTGGTAATTCGCACACTTAGCTCGGGGTATATTAGCCGTGACGAAAAAGCCCGTGTGGATACTGCAGTCTATTATGGCACTTATGCTGGTGTATGTCGGTTCATTTTTTATAATGAAATATCTCAAACCAAGATTTCTAATAGGGGAGGACGGCAGTAATGCTTTACCGGTATATACGGTGCCTTATTGGCCGTTAAGATATTTATCGGCTTGGTACCGGTGCCATGGTGATTCAAGTTATGAACTGGAACCCCAGCGAGCAATTTTTGAAGGCGGTAACAGGGATGAAAAATTACTTTTAATAATAAACGGGCGCTTGAATCGAATGCATATCCCTGATGAATGTGAGAATTCCGTTAATTCTATTGCTGAACGGCTCGATCGCGGTGATGCCGTCTTCTATCGTAGATCTAGGGCGGTGATAACTGATGAATATTACGATGAATATTACGATGACTATTTCGAGGGCGGCGTAATTTTTATTGCACCTCAAGTAATTAAAGTCACAAAATAACCGTTAAATTTATATAATTCTGTTAATCTCTGTAAGATTATAGGTGGATTCAAATACTTTCAAAATGCATCTCCGAATGTGGCTGTGGTTTTCCTTTTCGCATCTACCGGGGCGACGTCGCGGGCGAGGCAGGCGAAGCAATTCGTGATGGCGCGCTTTTTTTCGTGAACATCCGGGGGAAATCAGCCGTCGCGGACGAGTGCTCCGTCGCGCTCGACTATTTCCAGCCACATGGCGCGTTCACGCGGCGTGTCGTTGGGATGGTGCAGGGTCATGAACAGACGTCCGTCGAAGGCGCGGAAAATCATCCCGTGCCCGCCATCCTTGCCGTACAGCGGCGCGGCGGATTGGCGCCAGGGCCCCTGGATGTCGCCGGATTCCGACCATGCATAGCCCATGGCGTAGCCGTCGTGACCGACCGTGGACCAGAGCATAAACAGGCGGCCACTGGCCCCACGCAGCAGGAACGATCCGTCGGTCACTCGATTGCCGTCCCGCCCCTCATGAGTGAAGGGCTTGGCCCAGGGCGCGGCGGAGGCGGCGAATAGTAGGAGCGGTTCGCCCTCGGCGCAGCGCAGGTCGTGACTCAGACGGACTGCGCACATGGTGCCGTCGCCAACCTGAATCCACTCATGGCAGAACACCATCCACGGCGCTCCGGCTGCGTCGATAAACAGGGTGCCGTCCAAGCATTCCCACTCGCGCGGCGTTACCGGTCCGTCGCTGTGCACGCGGTAAGGCCCTTCAGGGTTTTCCGCGATGAGGATCTGCGTTCCGCGCTGCCGGCCGTCGTGGGCGAAGGTGGCAAAAAGATAGAATTTACCCCGCCATTGGTGGCATTCCGGGGCCCAGAATTGGGTGTTGGCCCAAAATCCGGCAGGCGGTCTGAACGCCGCGATGGGGCCGTCCCAGGTTTCCAGGTCACGGCTGCTGTAGCAGTCGAAGCCTTCGCCGGGGCCGGACCAAATGTTTTTGTCAGTGCTGCCGAACAGCAGGTAGCGGCCCTGATCAGGCAACGGCAGGATGAAGGGATCACGGATCTGGATGTCAGCGCGCAGGGGCATGTGGGCTCTCGGCAGTTCGGGATTCAGGGTGCAGCTAATGTCACGGCGACGGGCTCGCTGCTTGCTCCGCCCCAATTGCGGTAGGGCAAGGTATAGACCGGGGTCACTACAAACTGATAGGTGGTGCCATCGGTCAGGCCGCTGATCGACAGCGGCGAAACGGCGTGTTCGGTGACGGTGGGATAGGGGCCACCAACCACGGTACCGTAACAGACGCGATAGCTGAGGACCGCTGCGGGATCGGCCGATGCTGCGATCGGTTTCCAACTCAGGGTCACCGTGCCGGGACCGGGTTTGGCGACGACCCCGGTGGGATATTCATCCATCTCCACCGCCACGTCCTTCATGGCGCGTAGACCGTGCTCGTTGGTTACCGTGAGGCGCACCTGATAGGCACCGCCGCGAGTGAACGCGATGGTGGTGCGTGGCGCGTCGGCCGGGGTGAAGGTCGCGGTGCCCGGCCCAGCGACCTGGGACCAAGCGTAGGTCAGCTTGCCATGGCCGCCGACAGTCACTTCGACTGGGATAGTGCCGGGCCAGCGGCCGCCAGCCCGCCCGCCGGGACTGGCGAAGGCGACCGTCGGTGCGCTGGCGTTGCTGCCGATGGTGGCCTCAGCGATGGCGCTGTAGAAGCCATTGGCCATGCGCCCGTAGGCGTCAGCGCTGGCGGGGTGCACGCTGTCCGGCAAGTCGAATTCGCTTTGGGTGAAACTTCCGCCCGGTCCGCCGCCGGCGTTCGGCGCCCAGCGGACGTGTTTGCCGGCGGCGGCGCGCTCGGCCACCACCGCCTCACTGGCAACGCTGACCGAATCGCACTGGCCGGGATCCACCGCGCCGCGGCGATAGGTGATCGGCGC
This sequence comes from Planctomycetota bacterium, assembly GCA_038229115.1. Lineage (GTDB taxonomy): Bacteria > Planctomycetota > UBA11346 > UBA11346 > UBA11346 > JBBROQ01. Next base: position 3,571 of record JBBROQ010000131.1, read on the forward strand.
GACGATCACCGTCGCCGTTGGCTTCAGAGAAATAATCTGATCGAGCACCAGGGCGAATTCGCGGCCGCGCTGTGTGGCGTTAAGGTAGTCAGGATAGAACAGATCGTTGACCCCGATCATCAGCAGCACCACGTCAGGATCGGTGGCCATCGCGTTCGCGATCACCGTGCCGTAAATCTGTAGTTCGGCCGTGGTGGTGAGGCTGCCGCCAGTCGCCATCGAGTCCTGATCCTTCCCGGCTGGCGCCGTGGCATTGACCATTTGATAGCCGGGCCAGCCATCGTGCTTGGTGCTGCCGTGATCGGTGCGGGTACCGACATAACTGATCCGATAGCCCGCCTTCTGCAGCTGCTCTTGCAGGATCAGTCGATAGCCGTCGGGGTAGCTAAACCCGCAGGTGACGGAATCGCCCAGGCAAAGCAGGTGCAAGGGCTTGCTCTTGTCGATGCTGGGCTGATCCAACGCCGGCAGGAAGGTTGTCGCCGTGAGGGCGAGCAGCACGGCGGATGCACGAAGAAGAATGGTCATGAAAGGTCCTTAATGAGATTTCTTTGCCGGGCCGTGATCGATCGTCACCGGGCTAACGATCCGCGCCTACGCCGTCACCGCGTGGCGGCGGACGATGCCGTTCGAGCAGCACACCGACACCACGCAGTGGTCGGACTCGCGTACCCGTAGGCACACAGCGATCGGGCCGCGGCGGCCGTTCGCCGAAGACATCATGCGCACGGCGTCAGACGAGATCCTAATGCGGCGGAAACGGCCAATTTGCCGGGTAATGGTGCGCTTTCGGGAGGGACGGTAGCGCGTTGACGATCAGGGTATCGAGACCCGCGCCGTCCAGAATCGGGCCAAGCTGAAGCGCTTTCCATGCGCCGGTCGCGGCCGGATGCCAGGCGGTGCCGATGGCCAATTGCAGCGTGCGCGTGGCCGGAATGAACAACATCGCCTGCGCGTTAATGCCAGGCATGTAGCTCGCGGTCAGCGCCTGCCGCAACCATGTGTCGTCGATCGTCGCGGGCGCGTGGCGCGCACGATGCACCAGGCATCGCCCGCGGCGGTCGTTCGGCTGGCCGGCGCGACGCGGGCCGTTGGACGCGGCTAGAAATCCGTTCTGTGGATCATCGCGGTGCAGGCCGTCGCGGTCGTACCACACCACCGCGGTGGTGGTCGCATCTGCGAGCAGCACATAGTGGCTGCTCGCCACCGGCGCGGCGCGCAGCTGCGCGATCGCCTCGTCGATGGAGCCTGATTTTTCCAGCACGTTGCGCAGGCGTAGGCCGAGCGGTTCGGCGCCGGGCAGCCGCTCGCCGTGATGTTGCAACAGCACGCTGACCACCAGGCCGGCATCGTTCATGCCGCTGATGACGCTGGCCGATCCGGGCCAGCCGATGACCACATGCGTGCGGCCGTGATCCGGCCGGATCACCGACACCACCGTGGCCGGGCCCAGGACGTCGGCGGGGAAGAAGTCCATGTTGCGCGCGACCATCAGCGGTCGTGCGCCATCGGCCGACGCGACCAGCGCCGAGCACTGCGCATCGACTACCGCGTTGCCGCGTAGCAGCACCTCGCGGTCGACACCGGAGGCGTCAGCGCAGGCCACGATGCGGTCGCGATCGTCCACGCTGATCGCGTTCAACGTGGCGCGGAAGCGCGTGCTGCGGCCACGCAGCAACAGACCCGGCTGCCAGCGCATCAGACTCGCGAGCGAACGAATGCGCGGCGCGAACAAGGTGCCTTCCGCCGCGCCGATGGCGGCGGGTGAGCCGCGATATTCGGCGATGGTTAGACCCGCGCGGTGGATGTGGTGCCCTGCGGAAGGCAGCTCGGTGGCGTGTACGCTTAGGCCGCTGCCAAGCATCAGCAGCTTGCTGCCAAGTGCGACGACGGCGGTCCAACAGGTCGTGAAAAATGGAGCGATCATGATTTTAGATAACGATCGTTACTTAATTACACAAGCCCGGAATCATTGGGCGAAGAGCCTGAAAAACAGGCTGCTCAGCGCCGATCCCACCACGTCAGGATTGCCACACCGATGAACAAACACGGGATCACCGCGCACAGCAGCGCCATCAACAACGTCATCGTTCGGTCGGAAGCCTGCACCTGAAACACTGCGGTTTCGGCCGCGGGAATGTCTGCCGGCGGGGTCCGCCGCGCGAGCCAATGCACCGCGTCGATCAGCACCGTGGCGTTGGCGAAATTGCCCTGCGCCAGCACACCGTCGCTGGCCGCTTGGCGGCTGCCCCACACCACCACGCGCGCACCCACGCCAGCGCGAACGCTGCCGGTGGCGGCTTGGTATTCGAGTGCTGCGGCGAGCGGGATCGGCTTCTGCTGAGATAAGTCCGCCGGCGCCTGCGGCAGTCGGCCGCGCGGCTGACTCCAGGCATCGGCGGGTGCGGTGCGCATCAAAATGGTGGGCACGAACGGTGGTGTCCCGGCAGCGACGAAGGCCTTTGCCAGCTCGTCGTCGACGAGCGGCACCAGGATCGCGGTGGTCCATGGCGAGAGCACCTGCACGCCGCCGGCCGCGGCCAACGCGGTGATCGGATGCGCCGGTTCCAACATGCCGGGATCAAGCAGCAGGTTGTGGTAGGCGATCTGTTCCTGGCCGCGGAAATGGCGGCTGATGCTGAACACGGCGGTGGCCGGGGCGAGCGGCGCGTCGGCGGCCAGCAGCTCGGCGGCGGCGCCGTCGAAGGCTTTCGGTTTGTTGGCGCCGGTGATTACGCCGCGACGGCGTAAGAGCGCGCCAAGATCAGCGGGCAGACGATCGTCGGCCAACACCAACAGCCCGCCGCCGTCGCGCAGATGCTGCGCGAGCAGCTCGCAGTGCGCCGTGCCCAGCGGACTGGTTGGCCCCGGCACCACCACCACCGCGTCGGCCGGCAGCGCGCCGGTGAAGCCGGCGTCGATGGTCTGCACGCGATAGCCGGACACGGCAAGGTTGCGCAGCATCACGTCGGCACCGTCGGTCTCACCGCCGCCGGGCCGCAGTTCGCCGTGGCCTTGCAGCACCAGGACGCTGGGCGGATGCGGATCGGCGAGGCTTATTAGCGCGCCACCGAGTTCGCGTTGCAGCACCTCGCGCGCAAGCGGCAGCCGGAAGGCGCGCGCGCCGCGCGTGATGTACAAGCCGGGAATCACCGGCGTTTCGTTGAAGTCACTGACGAAGCGGTCGAGTTCCGGCCGATTGGTTTCGGGATCGATGCGTTTCAGCGTCACGGTGTGCTGCGCGCGCGTGGCCGCTTCCAACACTGCGGTGATCGGTGCTAAGGGTTCGTCGACGGACTTCGGCCAGAAGGTCCACAGCGTCACCGGTTCGTTTTGCGCGCGCAGCAGCTCAATCAATTTTGGGCTGAGCGAAAAACGTTTATCGGCGCTGGCGTCATAGACCGCGCGGCTTTTGTCGGCGGCCGCGACGATCAGCACCAACAGCAACAGCATCGCGATGGTGCGCCCGCCCAGCGCGCCGAAGCGGCTCCACCAACCCACCGCAGCCGCGGTTTTTTCAGTCGCGTCAACCATGGATGCGCTTCGCCAACAGCGCGCTGTGCGCCAGCAACAGGAAGGCCGCAGTGCCGGCCAGGAAATACGCGACATTGCCGAGCGCGACCTCGCCGCGGATGAACGCGTTGGCACGCACGCCCACGCCCAGCGCTTGGCCAACCGGACCGGCCCAACTGTCGGCCGGCAACACGCCCACCATCAACAGCACCGCGATCGCCGCGAAAGTGATGACGTACGCCGCAACCGGACTGTCGACCAGCAAACTGATCCATACGCCCAAGGCTGCGAACAACGCGCAGGTCAGCAACAAACCCGCGTAACCCGCCAACAACTGCGGCCAGCGGAAATCGCTCACGAAACTCAAGATCAGCGGATGCACCAGCGTCGCCGCGATCAGTGCCGCCAAGGTCGCAAACACGGCCAGAAACTTGCCCAGGATCAGATGATGTTCGCGCACCGGCACCGTCATCAGCAACTGCATCGTGCCCTGTGCGCGCTCGCCGGAAAAACTGGTCATGGTCAGCGCCGGCGCGAGCAACGTCAGGAAGAATACGCCCAGCGTGAGCCCGCTAACATACAGCGGCGTGCCGGCGCCCGGCGTGCCGTGCACCGCGTTCAGCGACAAAAAGAAAATCAGATTCACCAACAGCGACCACGCCGCGAGCACCAGCCACGCCAGGGGCGTAGTGAACGCGGCCAACAAATCGCGACGGCAGACGGCCCAGATCAATGGCATGGCGGGACGCTATAGAACGCGGCCGGCACGCAAACCCGGCCGCCCGAACGGAAACAAAAACAACTCAGCGTTTGCTGACGGCGGGCTCGCTAGCCGTGGTTGACCACGGCGTCACCGGCACGCTCAAGCGCGCCATTATCTCGGTGTCGCGATAGAGATCGTGGTAGTCGTTGAAGAAGGTCAGGCCGGTGCGGCGTTCGACCTCACCCGCGCTTACCAGATAACGCGCGAGCTCGTCGCCCTGCTGATCGCGGCCGCGATCACCCACCACCGCACCGACCGGAATGATGAACGCCTGCACCGCGGTGCGGCCCTGCTGCACGGTGGTGTAGACCTTGAACAACGCTTCCGGATGCGCGGGGTCGGCGCCGATGGTGCCGGCGACGATCCACAATTCCTTATGCAGTTCCGCCCACGCCGATTCGCGTGCGCTCAATGCGGCCCAGGCGCTTTCGCCCTTCACCGCCGGCACCGCCACCAACGCGCTGTTGAACAGCGTCTGCGCACCAGCGTCGGCACCGTAGTTCGCCGCGATCGCCGCGCGTGGCGCTAACGGCAGCGCGATGGTGCCGGACTTCTCACCGAAATACGTCTCGGTGGTCGGTGCGCGTTCAGGATGCTTCGGATCCGCCGCCGCCGGTGCGGCACCCAGGCGAACGTCGTGGGCGACGGTATTTTCAGCCGCTTTCTTGCTGTCGCTGTTGCTGCCGGCAGGGCCGCCGACAAACAGCCGATACGCGACCCACCGTGGCGCATGACGCTCGAAATCGTAACCGGCCAGGTAGCCGGTGTTGGTCAACATGCTCAGTTCGGTGCCGGCCACGCCGGTGGTGATCGGCGTGCCGTAATACGCATAGCGCAATGGATCCGCCGGCGGGCGTTCGCCGGTCGCCTTACCACCCTGGCCGCGCGCGTCGTTGTAGTTCTGACCGGAATAAATCACCGGCACCACGGTCGGCACGCTCGCCGTCGCGCGCGAGGTCTGCGCACAGCTGCTGACTGCGGCAACGCCAATCACGGCGATCAGCGTGGCGGAAACAGTGACGGAAAAGCGGTTGCTGCGCGGCTGCATGTCTGGGCTCCAGCACACAGCAATAGCGTCAGCGTCAGTCGCCACCAATCCGCGCCCGCGGCCGGCGGCGTGGCGTCTCACGCGCTGGAAAATAACGGCTCTCAGGATCCGCCAGCCCGATACGGCGCCGTCAACGTTTCCACCCAGCGGCCAATCAGGTCCTGTTCCAAATTCACCGGCATGCCGGGGCGCAAATCGGCGAGGGTG
>JBBROQ010000132.1:0-9093 GCA_038229115.1 Planctomycetota bacterium
ATGCAGCCGCGATTTCGACGCCAAACAATCGCCATGAATCAACGTGAACGGCGGCACGTTCGTTTCCGAACGAGCGTCTTCCGTCTGCCGAATGACGCCGAAACGCTCTTCCAACAGCCCGGCCATGCCCTGATCGATTTCCACCGCCAGCACCGTCGCGCCGACCGCCAATAAGCGCTCGGTCAGAAAGCCGGTGCCCGGTCCGATCTCGGCCACGCGCATGCCGACGCCCGCGTCGAGTTCGCTCACCAACAAGTCGAGCGCGGCGCTATCGACCATGAAGTTCTGGCCCAGCCGATGCAGCGGCGCGAGCCCCGCGCCGGCAAGTTGTGACTGCACCCGCGCACGCAGATCCCCGCGCGCCATCAGGGCGCGCTCGCGGGCACATCTGCTGGCAGTAACACGGCCGAGGTGATGACCAACCCCGCCGCCTGTTCCTCGGGCAAAATCAAGCGTCCCGGCAAGGTCAGGCTTGGCGTCGGGCTGGTCAGCGTGATCGGCGCGAGATCGCCCACGGCGATGCCGATGCCCAGCGTCTGCTGCGCACTGTCGTTCTCGCCGCTGCCCGGCAGATCCAGCGTGATGGTCGCCGCGATTTCCGCCGGCAGCAGATCGCCGCCGCCGCTGTCGCGCCTCACCGCGCGCGCCTCGACCAACCGCCGCAGGAAACGCCTTACTTGCACTGGATCAGCGGCGCGACTGACGCCGTTTTCGGTCAGCCGCCACGTCGCACCGTCGCGATCGCAACGGAACTCACTCTTGGCGTCTTTAGAGTTTGGCGTGCCTTTTATCCCTGATTTCACCGTGAATCCGCGCACCAAGCTGGGCACCACCGGAATCAGCAGCGCGTTTTCCAGCGGCAGTTGCCATTCATCGATCAGCGCATCGGCCAACCGATACACGCGACCGTCATCCAAATCCAACGCCTGCCACGCGTCGCCGTCCCGGATCACGCTCAGGCCCCAATCCTTCACCGCGGTTTCTTCTAAACGCACATCGTCCTTAGTCCGCTCGACATCTTTCGGCGAGAAACGCAGCGCCAGTTCCAGCACCGGTTCGCGGAAACGCGCGGCGTCTTCTGGCGTGCTCAAGCGCACATCGTCCGCGCTCGCCTGACAGACTGCCCGCGCCAGCCGCGCGATCGCGCTGGCATCGGCGGCTTTCGCGACCGGAAATATTTTGCTCCAGCTGCGACGATCGTCCTGCGCATAGACCTCCTGCACCGGCGCGTCGCCATGCATGATGCGCTGCAGTTTCACCACCCGTTCCGGCGCGCGCCGCGACAGCCGACGGTCGAGCAGACGATCCGGCGCGAGGTCATGCATCAGCGGTGGCACAGTGGCTACCGTCCCGCGCCAACGGTCGCTCTGCGCTACCGTCGCTGTCAGCGCAAAGCTCGTCTCGCGACCGTCGTCATGGCGGAAACACAACACCGTCGCCTCGGCCGGAACCGCGTACGGAGTCGCTGATTTTTCAGGGTTTTTGATCGCCACGGCGTTGGCCGCCTCAGTCAGCCAATCCATCGCCTCCGGCGCCGCCGGCTGCCGTCCGCCCGACCACACCACGTCCAAATTGGTGTCCCCGGCCTCGGCCTTTTTTTCGCGCCGTTCCAACGTGAACCAGGCCGCGCCGGCGCGCGTGACGATCACGTCCTTGATCCCGCCGCGATCCAACGTCCGGTCGAGATCGAACGGATAGTCGTTGGCCATCTCGGCCACCACCGCGGTGAACTGCTGCATCAGCGCGGCCGGCACCGGCTGCGGCGGCAACGTCGCGAACGCGGCTACGCCGGCACCTCCGGGAATCTGCTGATACAGCGTCAACGTGCGCTCGGTCGTCGCCATCGTGCCGACCCCAGCACTCAACGCACTGCTGAGCGTGATCGTCGCCGCGATCGGCAGCAACGTGGTCGGCGCTGCATCCGGGCCGTCGAGCGTCAGCCGACCCAACAGCGTGAGCAACGGCGCGACGCGTTGATGAAAAGGTGGCCGCTGCGGCGCGATCGGCGCGATCCAACCATCGGGACTGGGCGTCAGCAACAGGCCATTGATGGTCAGTTGCTGTACGCCGGCGGTGGACACGAGTTGGCTTTGATGCAGTGCGCCCGCGGCGCGATCCAGCGTGATCGCCGTGAACCCAGGCAGCAAAAACAGCTGATTCGCCGGCGAAATATGCACATACGCGATGCTGTCGATCAGACTCCAACGCAGCCGCACGCCGGGCGCGGACAGTTCGCGCGTGCCATCCAAATGGTACGCCGCCAGTTGTTCGTCGCCAATCTGCGCCTGCACTTTGTCGGCCGCAGCGCGCAGCGCGGTGATCGCCAACCACAGCGCGTTGGCCTTGTCGGCGGCCAACGGCAAGGCGACGCCATTCACCGTCACCGTGTCGCCATCAACGCGCTGCGTGCGGCCACCGGACGTCAGTGTGAAAGTCTTCGGCGCGGTTTTGTACGCGGTCGCTGGCAGCACATTCACCGGCTCGCCCGGACCCGCTTTCGCCGGCCACAGCAGGTACACCAACAGCGCGACGCTCAGCAGCACCAGCGCCAGATATCCGGATCGGTTCATGCGTCCTCGTCAGTGTTGGTCGGCTTTACGCGCCGAATTCGTGCTTCGCCGGCAGATCGCCCAGCGCGCCCAAACCAAAGCGCACCAGGAACACATCGGTGGTGCCGTACAACAGCGGCCGGCCCAACGTGTCCTCGTCGCGGCCAGTGACCTGCACCAGCTTCAGATCCATCAACTGCCGCAGCACCGGCCCGCACTGCACGCCGCGGATGTCCTCGATTTTGCCGCGCGTCACCGGCTGCTGATAAGCGACTATCGCCAGCGTCTCTAACGCGCTTTTCGACAACTTCGTCGGCAGTTCCTTGCGCTCCAACTGCCGCACCCAGGCGTGGTGTTCGCGCCGCGTCAGCAGCTGCCAACCATTGGCCAAACGCCGCAATTCCCAGCCGCGACCTTCGTGATCAAAACGCGCCGCGAGGCCGGCCAGGAAGCCGTCCAAATAGCCCGCGTCCGCGCCGGGCAGGAACGACGTTAAGCGCTCAACGCTCAGCGGCCGCGTCGATACAAACAACAGCGCTTCGATCACCGCGCGCAATTCCGCTGGCGGCAGATCGGCGACATCCGGCGGCGGCGGCACGTCTTCGCTGACGAGCGGCGGCGCCGCCAGCAGCGCCCGCGCTTCGTCGGGATCGACCGATTCGACCAGCGGCGGCTGCGGCACCGGCGGGGCTTCTTCGATCAGAGCGGCCATGAGCGGCTCAGCGATAGCCAGCGCCTCGGGCGGCGCGGTTTTTGCCGCTGTTGGCGACGTCTCATCAGACGACGACGCCACTTCGATTGGCCGCGAGCGCGGTCGCTTGGCCGTCGGCATTCTTGCGGATTGCGGAGTCTTCGTGACTGGCGGTTTGCTTGCCGCGGTTTTTATCACCGACGCGGGCTCGGCGAGCTCAACCGTCGCCTCAAATTCCTGCTCGACCAAGTCGGTCTCAAGCGCGTCCGGCTCGATGCGCGGCCCGCCGTCCGCCGGCGCATCGGGATGACGCGTACCGCCGTTCATGCGCGGGTTCCTGCGGTCGCGGTGAAGCTCAGAAAATTCTTCAGCAACGCGTGGCCATGTTCGGTCAGAAAACTTTCCGGATGAAACTGCACGCCTTCGATCGGCAGCGTGCGATGGCGCAGGCCCATCAATTCATTGCGATCGGTGGTCCACGCGGTCGCGACCAAATCCGCCGGCAGCGCCGTGTTCACCACCAAACTATGATATCGCGTAGCCGTGAATTCACCCGGCAGCCCGGCGAATACGCCCGCACCATCGTGACGAATCCGACTGGTTTTACCGTGCATTAAGCGCGCCGCGCGCTCGACCACACCCCCGAACGCCTGCCCGATCGACTGATGCCCCAGGCACACGCCCAACAACGGCACGCCCTGTTGCGCAGCCAAACGAATCAGCTCCAGCGACATGCCCGCCTCATTCGGCGTACACGGCCCCGGCGAGATCAGCACATGCGATGGCGCCTCGGCCAACACCGCCGCGGCGGTGCGCTCATCATTGCGATAAACCCGGACCTCGGCCCCAAGTTCCCACAGATATTGCACCAAATTGTAGGTGAAGCTGTCGTAGTTATCGATGACGGTGAGCATGGCGCGGGGCGCGAGGCTAACGGCCAAGCCCCCCCTGCAACCGCGACCCCCGGGCCTTGACCCCTCCGCCATGCTTTTATGCTGCCGCGCCTCATGCGCTGGTAGCTCAATTGGATAGAGCACCAGACTACGAATCTGGGGGTTGCAGGTTCAAGTCCTGCCCGGCGCGCCATAAACCCCGCAAGGCTAACGCTTTGCGGGGTTACTTTTTGGCGGACCCGTTCGCGGATTTTCCTATCCCACCGCTATCCCACCGACAGAGGGAAACGGCTTCGAATATTTCCAGTCAGCGACCTCTACGCCCGCGGCGCGGATGATTTCGGCCAAGACCCATGGAGTGCGCGTGGACAATAGCTCGATGGTATGGCTCGTAAGGGTGCGCACCGGTGATGGCGGTCCCTGGCGTCATTGCTATTTCGTCAGAGCGAACTTGAGCGAGTCGGCCAATTCCGACCAATGCGCCTTGATTTTGACGACTTCACTTTCAGCCGGCCAGACCTTCATGTTATATTGATTGGTCGCGGCATAGAGCGTGAAAAACAGAGTGGTTTGATTGTCTTGGTTGACGATCTTGACCATGATAGGTGAGTCCAGTTTAGCGCCGAACGCTTCGCCGCCTGCATACCATGTCGTAATCGGCTTGATGATGATGAGGCCATTGTCCGGCTGCTTTAGATCGGAAATGGTCTTTTCACTGACGTACGTTTCAGCGAGCCATATTTCCGATATTTGGTAAGCGATGGTCTTTGATTTGGTGTGAGGAATGACAGCCGTGTAGGTCTTTTCTTCATCGGCCACGGAATTGCGCGCGGCGGCGCAGCCAAATAGGAAAAGGGCGCAGATGATGGGAGCAAAGTGTTTCATATTTGGATATATCCTTGGTTTTTCAAAAGCGGAAGTGCTTCGTGTGCGTTTGGATGTTGTAGACGCGGCGATCCGCCGGCATGAGAGTCCGCCTCATCCGACCTGACCCCCGGGTAATTCGGAAAGGGTCAGCTACCGTTTTTGACCCCTGGCCATGGGCGCGTGTATAGCGCGGATGGCTCTGTGCCCCGAGTTTCGTGGCCAGCGTTCTAGGCTCAGAGGTTGCGGGTGTGCTGGTGTTTTATGGACGAGTGTGGGCGGCGGTCGCTGCTGCCACTGCTTCAGCCAGCGCGGCCATTTCATCCGGTCTGAAGGCGAAGCCTCGGCGCGGGCACGGACGCCAACCGTTCTTGGAATGCCGCCATAGGCGCACGGTCAGGAAGTCGCGCTCACCAAGCCGTTGCCAGGCAATCCGCACACGTTCGCGGGGCGGGCGCGGCAGGTCGGCCAACAAGGTATCAGAGCGCGCGGGCATGAGCGTCAGGTAGGTTTTCACGGTTGGGCTCCAACCGCCAACGGCTCATAGAGGCAGTGACCGTTCACGCCGTGCACACCATGCACACTGTCGCCATCATCGCAGGTCTGTGCACGGTTGTGCACGGTGTGAACGGCAGGTTTCTCTATGAGCGGTCGGCGGTACGCCTTGGCCTGTCCGTGGGCGCGCGGGAGTCTGAACATTTCCCAACCTAATTCCGTCAGACGGCGACCCATGGCCTCGCGGGCGGCTTCCCGCTCTCCGGCATCCGCGCACCAGCGGCGGAATCGCCCATACAGCGTGGAGCTCGGAATACCCGCTGACGGCCGTGCCGATCCAAGATCGCAGCCGTCTAGGTCGGCCACTGACGGCCAGCCCGTGTCATCCTCATCAGTCAGCCAACGCTCGATCGGATCGCGCCAGACCAGTTTCGTCTGCTCCGCCGCAATAATGGACTGATGAACCGCGCCGGGGGCCTGTTCGTCTTGGTTCACGGCCTGCCACAGCAGGTTGTAATTGATCGAGTTTATCGCGTCCCAATCAATGAGGTCCTGCGCTTCGATCTCGTAGAAACGGCGAGCGCCGGTTGGATCGCGGGCGAGGTCAACCAGACGGCGATTGCTGGTGCCGATCAAGCTGGTCAGCATCGTCAGTTCCACCTGCTGATTGCTGCGCATCGGTCGGTAGCTGACCACCGAGCCGGTGAGCCGATGCTTCAGCTTTTCCATATCCGTGCGGGCCAATCCGCCGAGCTCATCCCACAAGCCGATGACCGTTCGGGCCAGGGCAGGTGCGCACCGTTCATCGGTGATGTTCTCCATCGCGAAGTCGGCGTTGAATAACTCTGCCCACGGCGTGCACAGCCTGGCGACCGCGATGCTTTTTCCCGAACCCTGCCGGGTGCCAAAGATCACCGGCATCAGATGCTTTTCGCCATGACGGCCGGCGGTCCGGCTTTTGACCTGCCATAACCAATGGCGCATGGCCTGCACATCTGCTTCGCGTTCGGTCCCGGTGACGGCATGAACCCAGCGCCGTAGTTCCTGCTCGCCATGCGGGCTAGCCGGACGCTGCAAATGCTCAGCGTAAATCACAAACCGCCGGGTTTCCGCATCTCGCTTGGCGATGACTTCGAGCGTCTCCGTGACCCGGGAAGAATCGACCCTCGTTCCTTTGCTGCGAATCGTAAAGGCGACTTCTCGACCCATGCTGGCATGGTCGCTGTCCACCCGCTGCCAAGCCTTGGCGTCCCTGAACGATCCATTGGCGTCAACCGCAAGGCCGCGGTCTTTCAGTCCATCCAAGAGCGCGCAGACGATGGTGGCATGCACCGGATCGGCATCGTCCATTGGCCCGCGCAAATAGCGCTCGGCCTCAGCCTGCACGGAATCATGCACCGGTGTGCGCGCCGGCAGGGCTGGCTCATCGCGCAGCCAACCGCGTCCCCGGGTCGATGGCGTCTTCTCGACTGAATCTAAAGCGTGCGCCAGTTCGTTCTTGCTCCAAGGCGGCGTGACCCGCTCAGCGTTCCAAGCATCAATGACGCTCCAAAGTGCGTGTCCGCTCAAGTCGAACCCATCACGCACGGATCGTATCACCGCCATCATGGCATCGCTGCCGCTTGACCCCTGAACTGACGGCGGCATGGCTCGCACATAGGCCAACGCGCGCTGTTCAACGTTGGCGCTGGACACTGAAAAGCTCTGGATTTTGTCGGATATGTACGCTGTTTCCCTAGCAAAGTCTGGGGCCGGCTCTGGCCATTGATCCAGGTCGAAAGGCTCCGCCGCAGCGTTGTGCCACGCCTCGGGATCATGGGCCAGGTACGCCAGCCGCGCGCAATCCTTCGCGCTCTGATCGTTCACCAGCTCCAATGACGCCAGCCAGCGCGTCACCGCATGCCATGCCAGCTTGTAGCGTTCGGGGTCGGGGCCACCGATCCACGGCACACACACCGCGCCCTTCAATCCCGCACCTGATGGACTGGCCCACAAACAGGCCACCCACGGACACGCCTGCAACTGCGCGCGCGCCGCTGCCATCGTTTCTGCGCTCAACAGGTCCAAATCAAATTGCACCAGCGATGACGGATCGCGCCAATGTTTGTTCTCTCGCCGGTTGAACGCGCCGGCCAACGTCACCCCGGGCAGGCGTTTCTTTTCGGTATCAGTCGCACGCTTCCCCGCTGCGCCACCGCCGGCATTGGCGAAGGCATCGCGAATGCGCACGGTCGGCGCGGCCAATTCATCCGAGCGAATGCGCGCGATGACTTCCGATAACATCTTGTCGGTCACCGTGTCGGCATCGGTCGCGCGCGGGAACACCGACAGCAGCGGATCGAAGTCGGCGGCACTCATGCCGTAACCTTCAACCACAGCGAAACCCGCCCGGCATGGGGTCGGCCAAGCCGGCCCTTGGTCCATGCGGTTTCGATGATGAGCCCCGCGCGCGACAGGTGCGAAACTATTGCGCCCAGACTTCGTGGCCTGGCGGATGCTGGCCAAACAAAAACGGCACGCACTAAAGCATCTTCGGCAGTCATCGGCTTCTCAGTATCGAAGCCGCGCAGTAAGGCGGCAGCAATGGCAGCACGATCCGTGGGCGAGGTTGCGTACAGGACGCGATCCATGCCACGGTCGCGCGCGCGTTCAGCCTGCATCGGCGAAACACTTACAGAATGCGCTTGATGATCTAAACTGCGACCATCTCCGGCGGTCGGAGTAGATGACACCTCGGGTTTGCGTCCCGGGGTGTTGTCGTCTGAAGGGGCGGCGGTCAGGAGGTTCATGGTTATCCCTCCGCCAATTCGGCAGGATTGCGCGCGGCCAGCCAGGCCAAGACCGCAGCACGATCATATCGGATCGAGCGACCGACACGCAAAAAAGGGACTTTCCAGCGTCTGCGAACGCGGTCGAGGCAGAGGGTTTTTGGTGAGCACCGCAGCAGCGCCGCGGTTTCGTTGGTATCAAGTAAGACCAACAGGTCGTTACCGCTGGGAACGGGCAAAGAAAAAGACATAGAGGCTCCGGGGTTTGTGTGCCAAGCTGCGGGAAACGCCGCAGCAGCCCGGAGTAAATGAGGGTGGTGGTGATTCCCCTAAATAAATATCGCAGGAATAAAAAGGACCGGATACGGGTGGAATTTGGCAAATGAAACGAGCGCCCAACACTCACCGTTTCAATCAAGCGGGGCGCATTTAATCGGGCCTTCGCGCGCTCCTGAAACATTGTTTTATCGCTAATTATTTATCTTTTACCTGTAAACTTCCCGCCGGTGCGCCACGCGGATGACCAGCACCAGCAAGCGGCCATCGTGGACTTCATAGACGATTCGATAATCGCCCACGCGGATGCGTAGTTCACCACCGCCGCCGGCCAGTTTCAGGCTGCCGGCCGGGCGCGGTTCATCAGCGAGAGCATCAATTGCGGTGATGAGTCGAGTGCGCACGCGCGTTTCGAATCCGGCCAAGGTCTTCGCGGCGGCGCGGTCGATGTCGATGCGATAGCGGGCCATGCTCAGCCCCGCTTGCCGGCTTTCTTGGGCGCGCTCGGTGGCGCACCTTTTGACGCCCGTTTGCTGGCGGCCGTCAGCGAGGCTTTC
>JBBROQ010000133.1:0-8919 GCA_038229115.1 Planctomycetota bacterium
GCCCCCAGCGCGCCACCGCCGCACGGCCGACTCCGCGCGCGACGCCATACGAGATCGCCGAGCCGATATACGAGCCCAGCGTGCCCGCCGCGATCACACCCCACAGGTTCAGTTTGCCCTCGGCCGCCCAATACGCGGCTGGGCCAATGATGACTTCGCTGGGCACCGGCACGATGGTGCTCTCGAGCGCCATCAACCCGACGATGCCGATATAGCCGCCATCGCGCACCCAGCCGAACCACAGAACGATCAGATCATGCAGCATGGGCGACAGAGGTACGCTCGACATCGATCAGCGCCAGACGGAAAACCCCGCTGAATTTGCAGACGCGCGCGTTATTTCCGCGGCATGCGCTTCGGCACTTTGACTGTCGCGGCGGGCGCGGTCTGCGCGGATTTTTCCGCGGGCTTCCCGCTGATTTGACCAGAACTTTTTGCCGCCGTGCGCGCCACGCCGCGCGAGCCTTTGATCAGTTTGCGGTATTCCGTTTCGACCATCGCGCTGTCGAGCGGCAGCGTCAGCGTGCGCTCCAACACTGACGACAGCAGCATCGCATTGCCCAGTTCGACCGAGCGGATGCCGTCAACGCCCGGCGCTTTCAATGGCGAACCGTCCAAGATCGCGTCGGCGAAATTGGCCAGGATGTCCAGGTGCTGGCCGCCGTGGCCAGTGGTGGGAATGGTGACGTTCCAGGTCTCGGGCGTGGCGAAGGTCTGCGGACTGCTGCGCAGGAATTCGCTCATCGGGGTGACGTTGCGCCGCCATTGCACGTTGTCGCCCTCGATCACGACGCGCCCGCGTTCGCAGGCGACTTCCAAGCGATTGGTGCCGGGCGCTTCGCCGGTGGTGGTGACGAACACGCCGCTGGCGCCGTTGGCGTATTCCAAATACGCGGTCACTTGGTCATCGACCTCGAGGTCATGCCAGCGACCCAGCCCGCACAAGCCGCGCACCCGCACCGGCATCCCGAACAGCCATTGCAGCAGGTCCAACTGATGCGGGCACTGATTCATCAGCACGCCGCCGCCCTCGCCGCTCCAGGTCGCGCGCCAGCCGCTCGACGCGTAGTAAGCATCGGTGCGGAACCAATCGGTGATGATCCAATTCACGCGCCGAACTTCGCCGAGTTCACCGCGATCGAGCAACTGCTTTAGCTGCACATACCGCGGATCAGTCCGTTGGTTGAACATCGCCGCGAACACCTGCTCCGGTTTCGGCCGCGCTTCATAAGCGGCGAGCAGTTTTTCCGCGTCGGACTTGTGCACCGAAATCGGTTTTTCGACCAGCACATGCAGGCCATGGCTCAAAGCGTCGATGCCGATGGTGGTGTGGGCAAAATGCGGGGTCGCGATCACCACCGCATCGACCAAGCCGCTGCGGATCATTTCGGTAGAGTTGGTGAAATGACGCACGCTCGGAAAGCGCGCGAACTTGGCCGGATCACTATCGCACACCGCGGTTAGTTCCGTGCGCGGAATGCGGTGATTGAGCGCCGACTCGGCGTGAAAGCCGCCCATGTTGCCCACGCCGATGACCCCAAGACGCACGATCGCATGGGTGGAAGCGGGATGACTCATGGGACTCCAACAGCGGCAGTAGTGAGAAGGCAGCGGTAAGAAGGCCGCGGACGCTGGCGCCCACCGCACCAATGCAATCCGCGACCGCCGCGGTCGACGCGCGACCGGACTGCTCAGGATACTCCAGAGCTCGGTCAAGCGCACGGTGCGGCCGAACGTCGCTTACTCAGGCGTGGAACGCCACCGGCTGACCAGTCGCCTCGACCGTCGACATCCACAGATCGCCGGTCGGATCCACCTCTTTGCGATTGCGAGTCGCGATCGCCATCGGCACATGCACGAAGCGGCCGTGCCAACGACCGATCAGCATTTCGGTGTTACCGGCCAAGGCCGCATGCACCGCGTTACGCGCCATGTTCCAGCAATACACGCTGTCCGATGGCGATGCCGGCACGCTGCGGATGTGATAACTCGGATCGAAATATTTCAGGTTCACTTCGGTCTTCTGCGCACGGAAGTGCGCATTTATCCGGTCTTTGAGTTGCACGCCGATGTCGTGCAGGCGCGCGTTGCCGCTGGGATCGGTGGCGGCCTCGCCCGGGCCGAACAAATCCTGGCCAGCGCCTTCTGCGACCACGATCACTGCATGGCCGCGCGCTTTCAGCAGCCGGTGCAGATACGCCAGCAACCCGCTTTCGCCGTCGAGCGAGAACGCCACTTCCGGGATCAGCACCACATTCACATCGGTAGACGCCAACGCCGCGTGGCAGGCAATGAAGCCCGAATGCCGACCCATCAGCTTCACCAGGCCGATGCCATTTTTTGCGCCGGTGGCTTCGACATGCGCGCTGCGCAACACGTCGACCGCGGCCGAGAACGCGGTCTCGAAACCGAAACTGCGGTCGATGAAATGGATGTCGTTGTCGATGGTCTTCGGCACGCCGACCACGCCGATCTTGCGCCCACGCTTGGCCACTTCGTCGGCCACCGCCATCGCGCCACGGATGGTACCGTCGCCTCCGACGACAAAGAGCACGCCGATCTGCAAGCGCTCCAACGTATCGACGATCGCGCCCGCATCCTGCCGCCCACGCGAGGTGCCCAACATGGTCCCGCCCATCTGATGGATGCGCGCCACCGCATCGATGTCGAGCGGCATCGGTTCATGCCCGTAGGACTGCACGAAGCCCTCATAGCCATACCGAAACCCGACGATGTCGCGCACGCCATAGCTGCGTTGCAGTTCCACCACGATGCCCCGGATCACATTGTTCAAACCCGGGCACAAGCCGCCGCACGTCACGATCCCGCAGCGCAGCGTGGTCAGATCGTAGAAGATCCGATTGCGCGGACCGGCCAGCTCAAACGCCGGCATTTCCGCGATCAAAACGCGATTGGTGCCCAAATTCGACAGCCGATCATCCAGCAAAACTTTGTCGGCCTCGCCCACATAGTGCATCGCCTTCTCGCCCAGCAGTTCGGCGATCGGCGACACGATGCGGCAAGGTCCGAGGTCTTTGATAGCAAGGTCAGCGGCGTGGATCATGGCGGTTGCCAGCCATGGTGCCGGCCGCCGCCAGAGCCCGCAATTGTCGCACGTCGAAGCAGAAGGCGCGACCGATCGGTCGAATCAGCGCACCTGCTGCCGCAACCGCGCCGTGATCTCGCGCACCACGTCGGCCAACGCGCCGGGCACGGTGCAGCCCGCGGCATAGGCGTGGCCGCCGCCGCCGAAGGCTTGGGCGACGACGCCGACTTCGATCGGTGGGTTCGAGCGCAGGCTGACCCGGGCGGTGTCGCCCTTTTTGCTTTCGCGGATCAGGAAGGCGACTTGGTTGCCCAGCAAACTGCGCGGGATTTCCACCAAGTCGCCCCAGTCCTCGGGCTCGCCGACGGCGGCGATGTCTTCTTTGCTTAGGACGATGCCGGCCACGCGCGGGTCGGCGTCGTCGGCGACCAACTTTTCCAAAGCTAAACGTTGAATGCGCAGGTCGTGCGGCTTTTTGGTGTAGGTCAGGCGGCGGTTGATCTCGGCCGCATCGATGCCGGTGTCCAACAACCCGGCCGTCCAACGGAAGGTGTGCGCGGTGGTGTTAGAATGCATGAAGCGGCCGGTGTCGAACACGATGGTGGTGTACAGGCACTCGGCGATCACGCGGTCCACCGGCAGGTCCAACGCGGTCATCAACCGCGACACCGCGACGCCGGTCGATTCCGCGCTTTCATCA
Source organism: Planctomycetota bacterium (assembly GCA_038229115.1). Classification (GTDB taxonomy): domain Bacteria; phylum Planctomycetota; class UBA11346; order UBA11346; family UBA11346; genus JBBROQ01. The sequence goes on from JBBROQ010000133.1 coordinate 3,747, forward strand.
ACCACGTTGATGCTGCCGAAACGGGTGTTGGTGATGTGATGGTCCAGGTTGATCAGCGCCGCGTGCGCGACCTGCACCACCGTGCCCAAACGTTCGCGATCGCCGCAGTCGCAGCTGATCATTACCTGCCCAGCCGGTTCGGCAGCCGTGGCGGGCGCGTCCAATACCGAGCGGATGCGCGCGAATTCCGGCATGAACGCGTACAGCGACGCGACTTTGCTCGGGCACAGGAAGCGCACGCGCTTGCCGGCGCGCTCCAACGCGATCAGCAGCGCCAAGCCCGCGCCGATGCCGTCGCCATCCGGATTCAGATGCGTGGTGATGATGATGTCGGTGGCGGCGCGGATTGCGGCTGCGGCGGTTTGATAATCGATTGCGGAAGCAGCTGCAGAAACGACAGGATTGGTGAGCATTGTCGCAGCATCGGATTAAGCGCACGTTTGCCAGCCGCGCCGGCCCGGTTGTCAGCTGCCGCAGCGTTCCGGGCTGGTGGCAAATGCGGCGACCGATCTAGTCTGCCGCCCGAGGTTCACCATGAATGCAACGCCCCAAGCCAACGCCCCGCTGACGAAACGCGCCAGCAAAATGACGAAGGTCGTGGCCACCATCGGCCCTGCATCCACTGATGAAAACGTCATGCGCGGTTTGTTTCGCGCCGGCATGAACGTCGCCCGGTTGAACATGAGCCACGGCGACCACAGCGATCATCTACACCGCCTTGAACTGGTGCGTCGACTCAGCAAGGAAATGGGCCGCCCGGTCGCGGCGCTGGCGGATTTGCAGGGGCCGAAGATCCGCACCGGCCGGCTGAAAGGCGGCACGCCAGTGGAATGGAAAGCCGGCGCAAAGACCGTCATCACCGTCGCCGACTGTCCGGAAGGCACGGCCGAGCGCGTCGGCACCACCTATGACGGTTTGGCCAAAGACGTGGTCCCGGGCAACATGCTGTTGGTCGATGACGGGCGCATGCGCCTGCATGTCGACACCATCACTGGCGACGACATCCACTGCACCATCGCGGTGGGCGGACTGCTGAAGAACAACAAGGGCATCAATTTGCCCGGCGTCAAAGTCAGCGCGCCGTCGCTGTCCGATAAGGACAAGGCCGACTTGGCCTGGGCGATCGCCAACGAAGTCGACTACATCGCGTTGTCATTCGTGCGCACCGCGCGCGACGTGCGCAATGTGAAGAATCGCATCGCCGAAAGCGGCAAAGTCATTCCGATCATCGCCAAGATCGAGAAGCCCGAAGCAGTCGACAACATCGACGAAATCCTGCACGAAGTCGACGGCATCATGGTCGCGCGCGGCGACCTGGGCATTGAGATCAGCACGCAGAAGTTGCCGGTGGTACAGAAGGAACTCATCCGTCGCGCCAACCGCGCCGGCAAATTGGTCATTACCGCGACGCAGATGCTGGAATCGATGATCGAGAGTCCGATCCCGACCCGCGCCGAATCCAGCGACGTCGCCAACGCGATCTTCGACGGCACCGACGCAGTGATGCTGTCCGGCGAAACCGCCTCGGGCAAATATCCGGTAGAAGCCGTAGAAGAAATGCAGCGCATCGCCATCGAGGCGGAAAAAAGCGACTACATGCCGACGCTGACGTTGGACCCGGCCACCAGCCCTTTCGCCACCCACGCCATGGCCATTAGCGGCGCGGCCGACTATTTATCGCGCGAACTGAACGCGGCCGGAATCATGATTTTCAGCCACAACGCGGAAAAGGCGCTGCTGCTGTCAAAACATCGCGGCGACATGCCGCTGGTCGCGCTGTGCTATGACGACGCCACCTGGCGCCGGCTGAGCCTGCTGTGGGGCGTCGTGCCGTTGTTGGTGCCGTTCCGCGACGACATCAACGATCAACTTGAATCGGGCGTCGAAGAATGCATCCGCAACGGCATCTTCACCGACGGCGACACCGTGGTGGTGGTATGCGGCGTGTCGGCTGCGGGCGCCAACATGATCAAGGTGCATCAGGTCTAAGCGCAGGCGCACTTCTTCCGCGGTCACGCTTTGCGTCCACAGTCAGGATTGTCCCAGGCTGTCATTCAACCAACACCACCGGCAGATGCGCTGGTGGTGTTGGCGTGCCCTGCGCGCGGTGCTGCTCGATCGCATCAATGCTGCGGTCCAACAGCATGTCTGCATCCCAACCCAAACGCAGGATCGGCAGCGCGCTAGGGCTTGGCGCCGGCAAATTGGCATGCGCGATCACCAACGGCGGCGTGCCGCCAATGTCGATCAGCGCACGGGTGGCGGGCTCAACCATGTGGTCGTCGGTAATCATTAAGCCCTCCGGTATTTCGTTTTGTCCGGGGTTGAATAGCGCCCGCACACAGCGCCAGGCCCATACCGGATAGCGCACATCCAACCCCATTACCCACCACGGCTGACAACGTAGGCCGCGCTGCCGGGCGCCCTGTTCCAGGTGCGCCACATACCCAATGGTATCCAGGTCGGCGATCATCAGCACCGCGATCGAACGCACGCCACGACGTACGAATTCGTCCATTGCCGCATCACACCAACGACGGAGGTCGAGCATCACGTGCGAGACTCCCGCGTGCATGCCCTCCGGCGGATTGATCACCGCAACCGGCACCGGCAGGTCGGCCGGGTGCAACCAGCTATCGGCGATCCACGGTGTGGGCAGCAGCAGACCGGCCACCGCGCCCACCTGTAGCGCATGGCGCAACTTTGCATGTTCGGGCCGTTCGGGATTCTGATCGAGAGCATGCACCGTGACCATGCGCCGCCCGCCGCGCCGCACCCGACCGGCGGCTTGATGCAGCACCTTCCAGAAAAACAGCGTGTAACCATCGGGCCCGGGCAGCGCCGGCAGCACCAACGCGAACCGGCACAGGTGCGGCGGATGCGGCGCGACATAGGTGCCGTGACGCGCGTGAATGCGCAGGAAACCATCGGCATCCAATTCGTCGATGGCGGCTTGAATGGTGGTGCTCGAGGCGTTGCAGCGGCGTTGCAGCACGCGGCGCGTCGGCAGCAGTACGCCCGGAGCCAACCGGCCCTCGATGATGTCGCGGCGCAATTGTGCTGCGACCTGATGGCGTGAGGCATTCATCTGCCGCCCATGCTGCCAAGACGCTAGCGCGATGGAGCCAGACCGCGGCCGGACGCATCCAAGGTGCAGCACGCAGCGCGTGGTGACGGCACAGCGTGGTTACAGCAAAGTAGTGGCTACTGCACTTCAGTAGGACTGGTCAGGAAGCAGCGCTGTTCGCCGCTGCGCCCGCGTTTGACCCCCTGCCAGGGCGGCGTGGCGAAGGATTTTTCGTCCCACTCGCCGCACACGTCGTTGGCCTGCGTCCACAGCAGGTCGGGCGCGCGCGGATCGACACCGGCTGGCGGCACCGGACCACCTGCCGCCACCGCGATGTATACCGCCCGGGTGCTGCGGTAGGCCTCCTGCGCACGGATCAGGAAGGTATCGGGGTCGACCAACCAATTACGACCACGGGCCGCATCGCGGGTTTCGGCGACCGTGTTCAGGAACGGCTGATATAGCCCCCACGCCACCACCAATGGCCGGTGCCAACGATCGTTCCAACCCTTCGCCGGCGACGGGTTCGTAGCATCGTCGCCCGCCCCCATTACTCCGCACAGGCGCAGCAGAGCCTCGCTGTGACTAATATCGAGCTGCCGCAGGCGATGTGGTTCGGGCGGGCCATCGGCCCCGGCCAGCACAGTGTGCACGCCGGATTGGTGCTGCTCACTCGCTTCCAGCCGCAGCGACGGCTGACCCCACGGCGAACTCATAAACGGCGCCACCGTCGCAGTGTTTAAGGCCGGGGTCAGCCACGAGCCGAAGCGCACACCGGCAGTGGTTGGACGCGGCACCGCCACACCGGTGACCGGATCGCGGTCGAAGACGATAACGCCCGGCCCGCCAGTGGTGCCCATGGCCGGATCGAACAACACGTCGCGATGGATGATAAGCGCCGCGCCATCGCGGCCGCCGACCGTGCCCACTGCGCGCTGCACGTCGTCCATGCGGGTGGCGGTGACGGTGGCATTGGCCTGGAAGCGCATCATCGACAGCACGGGTAAAAGCAGCGCTGCCAACAGGCCGATCACCGCGATCACGACCAAGAGTTCGATCAAGGTGAAGGCACGACGCATCAGATCACCACAGGGTCGGAGGTTCACGCAGGCGCTGAATCCAGGAAATCGTCCCGACAGGATTGGCGCCGATGGCTCCCATTCTGCTGGCATTCGCCGTAAGGCCTTGGACCGGCAGCTGTGGCGGCTCGGTGGCACCGCTCCAGGCGATCCGAAACCACATCCGCACCTCGTTGGCGACGATTGCCTCGAAGGTCGCACGGTTATCGCCAAACTGATCCTCGGCACGCTCCCATTGCACTTCGCGCCAAGTGCGGAAACCACGGCTGGCCCCGGCCCCGCAGGTAATCACGAACACCGCCGGCGCCTCGCGGTGCACACGGAACCAAGCCAGATCCAATGTCTCTAGCCGTGGTGTGGGATCGCCGCGCAAGTAGGCCGCGAACGTGGCCTGTGCCGGCTGCGGGTCGGGATGGGTCAGCAACGGCACGCCGAAGCGCGGATCGTCGGGATCGGTGTTCATCTCGTTCGGTGCCGCCAAGGCCTGCACCGCACAGGGCGGCTGCACCATCGGCGCCAACGGACAGCGGACGGTGGAACGTACCGCCGGCCAAACCGGCGTGTCAGGCCGGCCGTTATGGTCGAGGTCCAGGCTGTACACGTCGCTGCCGTCATCGCGCGCGGCGCTGACCGGGAACACCGCCTGATAGCGGCCATCCGCGCCCTTTACCTGCGTGCGCGGTCCGATGCTGCCGTCGCGCACATCGATCCAACCAAACCCCTCCTCATGGATCGGCGTCGCCGGATCGTCCCAACCCAACCGCGACGCCTCCAGGACGTACATGCACGCCGCCGAGAGCACCAACCGCGCCTGCGCCTCGCGGACGCTGCGGAATGATTCCTCGGCATCGGTGCGCATCACCACCAGGAACACCAACGTCAGGCTGGCCAGCAGCGCCGAAAGGCCCGCGACAATGATCAGCAAACTGCCACGGCGCAGCGACCGCGCGGTATGGTCCCATACTCGGAAGATAGGCTCAGTGGTCATCAAGGTTCCGAATTGCAGTGACGGGGGTCGTGGGGTCGC
>JBBROQ010000134.1:0-8887 GCA_038229115.1 Planctomycetota bacterium
CATGGGAAGGCACCTTCCAATGGCCGGAAGGCAACAGCATGATCGCATGGCTGCGCTTGAAGGTCGCGCAGCAGGTCGAGGACGATTCGGTGAAGTCCTGGGTTTGTCTGCGCTGCCATCCCGAAGACGGCGATCAAACGACCGAAAAAACCAACGAAAAAGCCGACGGTGGTAAACGTCTGGGCGGCCTCATCACCGCCATGGTGGTAGTGGCGCTGTGCTTCCTGGCCTTCGTATTTAAGGACGAGCTGTACGTGATGATGTTCGGCTACGGCCAATAAAAACGCTTGGCCGAAACCGGCGTAATGAGTGAGCGTACTTCATCGTTTTAGCCAGCTTCCGGATCATCCGCAAACCGGCAACGGCCGCGGGCCCAGGCGCGGATCTCTGCGATGCGTTCGCGCATCAGGCTGGCGATCGGCGGACTGGCGCCCAGCGCATGCAGGATGTCGGCGGTGACGGGCGGGCGCCCGGCGATCGAAGCTTCCAACACGGCGGTGACGATCGCGGCTTCGAGGTCGGCGCCGGTACAGCCCTGCGCCGAAGCGGCGATGGCGTCCAGGTCGAAATTAGCGGGATCCTGACGCCGACGTGCGAGGTGAATGCGCGCGATGTCGCGACGCACGGTCACGCTTGGCAAATCGACGAAAAAGATCTCGTCAAAGCGGCCTTTGCGCAGCAATTCAGGTGGCAACGCGCCGATATCATTGGCGGTGGCGACCAAAAACACCGGCGCGGTGTGTTCCTGCATCCAGGTCAGCAAGCAGCCGAACATGCGCTGCGACAGGCCGCCGTCGGTGGATTGCGATGCGGCCGAGGCGAAGGCCTTTTCGATCTCGTCGATCCACAGCACCGCCGGCGCCATCGCCTCGGCCTGCTTGAGCGCGTCGCGCAGTCGGCGTTCGGTCTCGCCGATGTACTGGTTGTAGAGGCTGCCGACATCCAGCCGCAACAGCGGCCGATTCCACCAGCGTGCGACGGCTTTAGCGCAGGCGCTTTTTCCAGACCCCGGCACGCCCAACAGCAGCACGCCGCGCGGCACGTCGACACCGACCGCCGCCGGCGCATCGATGGCGCGCCGACGTTGTTCCAGCCACCGCTTGAGATTGACCGCGCCGGCGACGTCTTCGGTTTGTGCGGCGATGCTTTCCAGCAAGCCGTCGCGCCCGAGCAGCCGCGCGCGGGCATCGGCAAGTTGCGCCACATCGGTGGCGTCGAATCGGCCGTCATCGGCCATGGCCTCGGCAACCAAACGACGGATCTGGCTGCGGGTCAGACCGCGCAGCGCCTGCACCGCCTTAGCGACCTCGGACTTGCGCAGTTCAATCGTCAGCGGCGCATCGCGCCGGATCATCGATGCGGTTGAGCGGATCAGATTAAGGATCTCTTGGTCGTCGGGCCGACCAGGCGCGAAGACCAATGCCTCGTGACGGATGATCTCTGGCAGCGCGTCCTGATGGTCGACCAGCACCACCGAGCCGCCCAAAGTGGCACAGCGCGAGATCAGTTCGCGTAGCGCCCGCACCACCACGTCGTTGCCCAAATGGGCTGAAATATCGCAGAAAATACACACGCCACTGCTGCCGCTTTGCCAGCACCAGCGCAAGGCGGCACCCGGCGGCTCGGTCCCGGGCTCAGGCTGATGATCGGTATCGAACACCCCGGAAAAAATTCCGCGCACCGCGGTCCAGGTCTGCACCTGACGCGCGCAATCCACGCTCGCCCCCACCACCGCCTCCATGACGCGGTCCTCTTCCGGCGAACTGATAACGATCAGCGGATGGCGGGCCCGTAGCAGTTGCGCAAAGCGTTGACGATCGGTGAGCATGACCGCCGATGCTTGGTCGCCGCCCCGTCGGAATCAAGCGCAGCCACGTCAACTTTCACGCCATCGCCTGCACGTCGCCGAAGGCCAAGTACCACAATAGCGCGGCGACGAAGGTACCGATGCCGATGCCGACGAAGAAGCGCTCGACGGTAAACCACACCGTCTTTTTATTCCGATAGACGATGATCTGCCGCAACTGATCGCGCGCATCGGCGCCGGCGAACTGGGTCAGCCAAGTAATGCGCAGGCTGCCCATGATCATCGCGATGCCGATCAGGATCATGGACAGCCCGATGGCCAACAGCACTCGCGCTGGCCAACCGGAATGAGCGATGCGAGGCCCGGAAAAGCCGGTGATGGTGAGACTCAAGGTGGCCAGGGTCAGCAGCAACTGCGAGCGCGTCTGAATCACCGTTAGTTGCATCGACAGCATCTTCAGACATTCCGCGAGCGCCCCGCGGTGCATGGCCAACAGCGCCTCGGCTTCCTGATCCGGTGTGTTCATGGCCTGACCGTATGCCGGTCGATTCGGCGACAACGCCAACACCCGGCCGCGCGTGTATTCAGGGCGAAAACTTTACTGCCGGTGCGACGTGACCTGCGCGTTTCAGTTTGAATGCCAGATCCTCGCCCACTTCTGGAAGGGTCAGGATCATGCCGTCAGCAGTGGCGGTGACATTCGCGCTGCTGAGCGCCGCTGCGTGCGCGCCGTCCCACCATTCCACGCGCCACGCGCCGGCGGTCAGGCCGGTGATGGTCAGGGTCCGCCCGGCGCGCAGCAGCGGCGTCAACAACGGCACCGTCGGCTCAGCCACCGCCGCCGCCGTAAAAACATAGCCATAGGCGCGGTCATCGCCGGCGAGCACCTGCACCGTCACGCCGGCAATGCCGTCACGCCACACGCGCAGGCGCTGCCCACGCCGATCTTCGCCGCGCCAGAACGCCGCCACCGGTGAGAACACGCGGACTAAGCTATTGGGTTCGATGTAGGTGTCCCACCACCACGGCATCGGCGCGCCGGCCAGCGGCGACATGGTGCCCAACCACAAGGACTGGCGCAGATGCCGACCAAGCGGATCGACCTGATCGTGTTTGGGTTCCCAACCGCGGCCGACTTCGGCCAGCAACACGGGTTTGTCCACGCGCTGCGCGAGGGCTTCGACCTCGGCCAGCATCGCCGCGACGTCCGGCTGATAGGCGTGGACCTGCACGCTGTCGATGGCGTCGATGCGCCACAGTGCCGGCAAGGCGTTCACGCTGCCGGTGCTGGTGGTGACGATGTGATTCCATGGATCGATCGCCTTCAGATACGACGCCATCACGCGATGCCATGCGACGAGGTCTTCGTCGGCGTAGTGCGGTGCGAACTCGACCTCGTTCATCAACTCCCACGCGAACAGCTGCGTGTACGGCGCCCACCGCGCGACGACGTAATCCAGATAGCGCTGAAACAACGCCCGCGCTTCCGGTTTGGTCCAGAACTCTTCGGCCCGAGCACACGGCCCGCCGTTGGCCACGTTGAACGGACAGCGGTTCCAGTCCGAGCCCAACCAGCCGTGATAAAACAGCGTCATTTGCAGCGCGATGCCGTGCGCGCGCGCCTGCGCGAACAACCCATCAATGCCCGCGGCAGAAGCCTGATCGACCACGTTCAGCCGGTTCGCAGCGCCAATCGGCAGATTCCACGGACAGGTCCAAAAGCGCAGCCAGTTGCCGCCGTATCCGGAAATCGCATCGACGTACGGCCGATAGTCGCCTGCCCACGCGATGTTCTGACCAACGGGGTAATACGGCTCGCCCGATTCATAGGCAAAGGCGTGGGTGTCCTGCGCATCACGACGGATGAACGCGGTGGTTTCGGCCTCATCGCCGCACACCACCGTCGCCGGCGGCGTCCATAACGCGCGCCGGCCGGGCACACCGATGCTGTACGACCACACCCCGGCCTGCCGCGGTCGGAAGCGCACCGCGAAGCGATAGCGCGTCGCGCCCGACACGGTTTCGATGCCGGTGCAAAATCCCCGCACCGTGGTGAGGCTGCCATCGGGTGCGGCAAAACGCGCACTCACCGCAGTCATGCGCGCGAAGTCTGGCGCGCGCAGACCCATCACCGGCGAGGTCGGATAGTCGACCGTCACTGGCAGTTCGCAGACCACGCCGCGCACCAATGGCCCGGAAAATTTCGGTGGTTCAGCAAACTGCGCGGTAGGTTCGCGCACGATCGCGCTGCCATCGGCATCCAGCTTTTCCAGGATCACGGTGCCGCTGTTATTTTTTCCGGGCGTCAGCACGACGGTCAGGCGCGCGATGTGTTCGCGCTCAATGATTGGCATCGCGGGAAGCGCAAAGCGCAGGTCGCGGTTCCAGCCACTTTTTATGACGTGCGACGCGGTGGTGAATTCGTCGCCGCTGGCGCTGCGCAGCGTGATTGCCGCGGTCACGCCCGGTTCAACGCAGTCATTGCGCAGGTCCAGACGCAACGCGCTGGCCGCACTGTAATCGTCATCGACCTCACGCCGGATCAGCATGTTGCCGCGGCCGTTGTTTACGAACTCGACACGCAGCCCGTAACCGCCATCGCGGTTGTCGACCGTCGACAGCGCGGCGTAATTCGCGGCCGCGTCGATGCTCCACGCGCTGCCCGGCGCGAAGTCGTCCAATGGCGCACGTGTCGTCGGTGGCCGCGACGCGCACGCCGACAACAGCACCATCAGCGGAATGAGCGCGATGACCTTGGACATGCGCGCAGGCTAGTCCGCAGCCGCGTTAGCGCACGCGCAGCACCTGCACGCAAAACGGCGGCAACATACGCTCGCCGTCGATGGTGGTGTCGGTGATCAGGTCGTGCGCCGCGGGCAGACCGCTGATCGCCTGCGCCTGGTTCGTGAGGTTCACCACCGTCCACAGTTCGCGCGCTGGCTTGCCGTTCGCAGCGGCCGCGACGCGACGCGAGACCTGCACATTTTCAGCAGTTTTCACCAGCGGTTTGACCCCCGCTGCGGCAGTCAGCTCAGTGCCCAGGACATTCCACACTTCGGCATGTAGGTAGGTGCCGACGTACACCACGCGACCCTTGCCCACCGTGCGCGAACTGATCGCTGGGGTGCCGTTCAGGTGCGTACGACCGCGCCACGTCGCGAGCGTCTGGACGCCCGCGGATAGTTCGAGCTGCTCGTACCAATGATCGGCGCACATCGCGCCGCCAGCCGCCGCCGCCTCTACGGTGCGCTCCAAGGATGGCTGCCGATTCAGACGGCCGTATTCGACCACGCTGACACCGGTGAGTTCGCGCAGACAACCGGGCAGCACGTCGGTGACGATGTTGTTGTAGATGTCGCGCGTCGCAGTGCGCGCGCCGATCACCAACACGCCGCCGCTCTCGACAAATTGGTGCAGGTTCGGCAGCCACGCGGGGTCGAACCACGCCCAATGCGGGATCACATACAGCTTCAGGCCACTGAGGTCATCGCTGGGGTGCACGCAGCCGACGCTGTAGCCGCGGGTCTGAAACCAAATGTGCTGCTGCTCGGCGATCTGATCGGGCCACGGCAGGCCTAGGCTGTAGGTCTGATGGCTGTCGGCTACTTCCTGGTCAGCAGAGGCAAACGCGACATCCATCACAACTTCAGTACCCAGCAATAGCGGCGCGATGCGCTTCAGTTCCGCGCCCAATTGACTGACTTCGGCGTAACGCCGGCGCGGCACGTCGTCGTGATCCAACACGCCGCACCAATACTGCTCGGCGCCAAAGTGGCAGGTGCGCCACCGGAAGAATTGCAGGCCATCGGCCCCGTGCGCGATCGACTGCCAGGCCAGGGCGCGGACTTCGCCCGGTTCGGGATGATCGTGGAAATATCCGGGCTGACCGCCGGGGCCGGACTGCTGCTCAGGGACTACAAAGTTGCCCGACCACGCCCGCGCCCGATCTAACGAGAACGCACTGGCCCGCGGCCGTTGCACCGGATCGCTATTGAAGAACGGATAAACATCGATCCCGACCACATCCAGATCGCGGACCAAATCCCCACGATAGTCGACGTGGGAAAACATGCCGTTGTGAAAGATCAGCCAATTCGGATTCGTCGCGCGCAGGATCTCAACCTGTTCGCGCTGGAATGAGGCGGTGTCGGCCGAAATGTAGCGGAAATAATCCAGATGCGCGGCCGGGTTCAGCCACGTCGGCCGCTGATCGCGCGGGATCTCAATCTGATCAAAATGCTGATACGTCAGGGCCCAAAACGCGGTGCCCCAGATCCGATTCAAGGTCGCGATGTCGCCGTATTTTGCCCGCAGAAAACTGCGGAACCCGTGCTGCGCCGCCGGGCAGTAATCTTCCGAAATATGGCAGTTGAGCTCGTTGTCGGTCTGCCAACCAACCACATGCGGATTGCTGGCGTAATGGGTCGCCAACGCGGTGGTGATCTTGCGCGAATGTTCACGAAACAGCGGATGCGCGGTCGACGCGTGTTGGCGCGACCCGTGCTGCATCGGCCGGCAGTCACGATCAATGCGCAGGATTTCTGGATGCCGCGCCGTCAGCCACCGCGGCGGCGCGGCAGTGGGCGAGCAGAAAAACGTACTGACCCCGGCCGCACCCATCGCGGCGATGGTCGCATCGAACAGCGCGAACTCGAAACGTCCTTCTTCCGGCTCCAATAAATCCCACGCGAACTCGCCCATGCGCACCACGTTCATGCCCGCCGCAGCAATACGCGCCGGATCCGACGCCAAGCGCTCGGCGCTTTCGTGCTCGGGATAATACGGAGCCCCGAACCAGAACCGATCAACCGCCGCGGGCCGCCGATGCGACAGCGGACGACGTGATGAAGAAGGAGCGCTGGGCGTGTTCATGACCGCAAGCTACGCCGCGAGCGCCCGACCGGCCAGTTCCAGTCCGCATATCCGCCGGCCAGATCGCATAGGTCGGGCTCAACTTCTCCTCACCACGGTTTCCCCAGTGCGGCCGGCCCCGCGCGACCGCGCGAGAGAAAAACCAGCGCGGCTAGCGCGCAGGCATACGGAGCCAAGGCGAACAATTGCCACGGGATCGCGGCGGTCAGGCCGCGGCCTTGCAGGTGTTGTTGCAGCGCTTCGACCGCGCCGAAGCCCAGGCACGCGGCGCTCAGGCCGCGTAAACGCCAGCGGCCGAAGATCACCAAAGCCAAGACCAGGAAACCTTTGCCGCCGGTCATCTCGGGCTGGAAGCCGTGGGTGCGCATCAGGCTCAAATATGCGCCGGCCAGGCCCGCGCAGGCGCCGGCGAACAGCAACGCGCCCAGGCGCCAACGGCGAACGTTTAGGCCGGCGCTGGCGACCGCGTCCGGCGCTTCGCCCAAGGCGCGCAGCACCACGCCGGCACGGGTGCGGCGATCCAGCGACGCGAGTGCGATGAACAGCACGCCGACCAACGGCAGCAACGCATATTGCCCGAACAGCAGCGGGCCGATCAGCGGCAGATCGTTCAGCCAGCGCGTCGCGTCCGCGCCCAACCAACTCCAGCCACGCGCGAAGCCGGCACCGCTTGGCAGCGCGTCGTGGCCGTGCCGTTGCAGCACACTCCAGGCCGTGCCGGTCGCGCCCAACGCGAGCAGATTCAGCGCCATGCCGGCGACGATTTGCTCGGCGCGCGCCCACACCGTCAGCGCGGAAAAAATCAGATTGAGCGCCATTGCTGCGCCGATCGCCGCCGTGATGCCCATCCACGGCGAACCGCTGAGCGCCGCCGCCGCGAACCCGGCGCAGGCACCGATCAGCATCAAGCCTTCGATGCCAACGTTGATGACGCCGGCGCGTTCGGCGACCATTTCGCCCGCACCGGCCAACAGCAACGGCACTGCCGAGGTCAGCGCCTGCGCGCACAGCACGATCAGCAGCGCGTCGTTCATGCGTCGTCGCTCTTACCGTCAGCGCGCCCGCGTCGCGCCGCCAACACCGCAGCGATGCCGACACCAACCAACACGCCGGCCACGACCAAGCCCTTCACCACTTCGCCCAGATCGTGCGGGATTTCTAAGCGCCGTTCGAGCTGCCGCGCGCCGGTATCCAGCGCGCCAAAAAACAGCGCCGCCGCCAGCACGCCCAACGGATGCAGCCGACCCAACAGCGCGACCGCGATGCCGGCAAAACCATAGCCGCTGCCGGAAGTGCTACTGCCGGCGCTCAGCACATGCGTAACGCCCAACACTTGGCACGCGCCAGCAATGCCGCCGAGCGTGCCGCTGAGCACCATCGCCTGCATGCGCCGACGTTCGATCGGCAGTCCGGCGATGCGCCCGGCGAGCGGATTCAGCCCCGCGACGGTCCAACCGAAACCCAACGCGGTGCGCGTCTGCACCAGCCACAAACCCACCGTGGCCAGTCCCGCCGCGACCACGCCGATGTGCATGGCGACAACGCCAGTCTCCATCGCGACCGCGCCGATATGCAATCGAACACCAACGAGCCACACCGGTAGACGCAGGTCGCGCGCAATCACCGCGGTCTGCGGCGCGGTGGTCGCGGCGTCATGGAACACGCGTTCGACCAACATGCTGGCGAAGCCGAAGGCGATCAGGTTCAACAGAATCGTCGACAGCACGAGCGGCACGCCGCGGCCGCGTTCGAGCGCTAGCGCCAATGCGGCCCACAACGCGCCAGCCGCCGCGCCAGCGGCCAACGCCATGGTGGTCGCCAACCACGCTGGTCCCGGCACTTGCCACGAAGTCGCGAAACCAGCGGCAAACACCGCGCCCAATGCGAACTGACCTTCGACACCGATGTTCAAAGCGCCGGCGCGAAAGGCGATTGCCGCGGCCAGACCGCACCACAGCAACGGTGCGGCCTCTTGCAGACTAGCCGCGATGCGCGCAGTCGAACCAAACGCGCCGGCGCTCCACGTCGTCAGCACCGCACCCGGCGAATAACCGGCGCAGGCCAGCACCATCAGCACCGCAAACAGTGCGATCATCACAGAGCCGATGGCGATGCCGAGGTCACGCATGTGCAGCGGCCTCGGCATTGCTGTCGGCCAACATCAGTTGCCCGATGTCCACGCGCGTGCAGTTCGGCCACCCGCTGTCG
>JBBROQ010000135.1:0-8813 GCA_038229115.1 Planctomycetota bacterium
CGTCGCTCAGCGGAATCCAACTGCGGCAGCCGGCATACGCCGCGCGATCCGGTAGCGCCTGCAGTGCCGGCAGCCGCTGCGCGCGCAGCGCCAACACATACAGCCACGGTTGCTCGCGATAACGGAAGCGCGTCGCCAGTTCGTCGCTGGTCCACGCCAGTTCCTCGCCGAGCGCCGTCACGCGCGCCAAGTCGGTGCATTTCCACACGCGCGCGACCGAGGCCCAGACCGTGACCGGTATCGTGCCCGGCGCGGCCGTCGTTACTGCGTCGCGAAAATACGCGCCGCGATACGCCGGATGCAGTCGCGCTTCATCTTGATGGAGCGTGGTCGGCAGACATGCGAAGCGCTCATGTTCCGGCGCAAACAAACCGCCGTGGCGTTCGTGGATGCCGCCTTTGCGCACTAGCAACATCAAGCGCCCATCGCCAAGCGCGCGCGTGCACACCGCCCATTCCTGCAAACCGATGCGCAGGTCGGTGGACTCGGCATGCAGCGCGTCGCTCATGGATGATTGGCGAGAAACGCCTCGACCTCGGCGCGACTGGGCATGCTCGGCAACGCGCCTTTGCATTGGATGCACAAACCCGCGGCGGCAGCGGCAAAGCGCAAACGCTCGGCCTGAGCCTTCGTTTCGACCATCGCTACCGCATACGCCGCCGTGAAACAATCGCCGGCACCGGTCGTGTCGATCACCGACACCGGAAATATCGCCTGCGTGATAACGCTGCCGTCGCGGTCGACTACCAGCGCCCCGCGCGCGCCCAATTTTACCAAGACCGTGCCCACGCCCTGCGCCTGCAATGCGCGCGCGGCCGCGACCACCTGCGCGGTGTCGTTGGTCGGCATGTTGGTCAACCGGGCGAGTTCAGTTTCGTTCGGGCTTAGCACTGTGAGCTGCGCCAACAGCGCCGCCGGCAACGGCCCTTCGGCGCCGCCCGCGTCCAGTACCACCGGCACGCCCGCGGCATGCGCAACCGCCGCGACCGCAACATTCACCGGCTCGGGGATTTCGCGTTGCAGCAGCACCGCCGAGGCGTCGCGAATCTGCGCCGTCAGCATCGCATCCAAACCGTGCC
Organism: Planctomycetota bacterium; assembly: GCA_038229115.1. Taxonomy (GTDB): domain Bacteria; phylum Planctomycetota; class UBA11346; order UBA11346; family UBA11346; genus JBBROQ01. The sequence continues at coordinate 1,080 of JBBROQ010000135.1, forward strand.
AGATATGATTCGCTCCCGGCACCACGATGATCGAATTTTCACCGCCCTGTTGCAGCAGGATCAACGCCTGCCCGGACGCGCCCGGCACGGTCTGCAACAAATCCAACCACACGCCGACTTCCGCCAACGCCCCGCGCAACGGCCCCGCATATGCGTCCTCGCCCACGCGCCCCGCGAACCACGTGGTCACGCCTAAACGCGCCGCCGCGCCAGCCTGATTCGCGCCCTTGCCGCCCGGCCGCATCGCTGCGCCGCCGCCCAAAATGGTTTCGCCCGGCGCCGGCAGACGCGCGATTTCCACGTACAAATCAGCATTGATCGAACCAACGACCAATAGCGGCTTCAGCATCTTACGTCCCCTGCGTCAACGCCGCGCGCACCAATGCGATCACGCGCCCAGCGGCATCCGCGATCGGAACATTTTCGCTGGGACTGCGCCGCGCTTTCAGCTCAACCAAACCTTCGGCCACGCCGCGGCCGATGACGATGCGCAACGGCACGCCGATCAGATCCCAATCCTTAAACTTCGGCCCCGGTTTCAGATCGCGATCATCCAACACCACTTCGATGCCGGCCGCTACCAACGCTTCATAAATCGCGCTGGTCGCCGCGTCGGCAGCCGCATCGCCGATCTTCGTCGGCACCACCGCGCATTGATACGGCGCGATCGCCATCGGCCAACAAATGCCGTCCTGATCATGATGTTGTTCGACCGCCGCCGCGACCACACGAGAAGTGCCGATGCCATAACAGCCCATCACAAACGGCTGGCGTTTGCCGGCCTCATTCATGAATTCCGCGCCCATCGCGGTGGAATATTTGGTGCCCAGTTTGAACACATGCCCGACTTCGATGCCGCGCTTTTCGTCGAGCGGTTTGCCGGTCAGCGGGCAGCCGTCGCCGGCGCGAATTTTCACGATGTCGTCGAATACCAACGGCAGGGTGCAATCGCGTTCGATGACGAAACCCACCAAATGTTCATCGGTGGCATTTGCCCCGGCAATCATCGGCCCAACGTTTTGCAAATTCGCATCGACGATCGTAAACGCGACTTTCAAACCGGCGCCGGGGCCGGCAAAACCAGGCTCAGCGCCGGTCGCTGCGCGCACTTCATCCGTCCCCATCGCGCGCAAGTTCAACACCGGGCCATGTTCTTTCAGCAAACGCGTGACCGCATTGGTCAGTTTCACTTCATTCACATCGCGATCACCGCGCACAAACGCCGCCACGGTATGATCGCCGTGGGTGCTCTTGGCTACGAACAGCACGCATTTGAGCGCATGCTCCGCAGTGACATCCGCATGGCCGTTCGCGTGCAAAAACCCAATTACATCGGCAATCGCGCCTACTTTCGGCGTCGACGTGCGCACTGCCGCGGACGGCGCATTCCACGCCGGCGCAGCGGCAATCTTGCCAATCGCGCGCTCAACATTCGCCGCGTAGCCCGATTCCGGATTATATAAAATAGCGTCTTCGCCCACGGCCGCGGCGACCATGAATTCGTGACTGCCGCTGCCGCCGATCGCACCGCTGTCGGCCTCCACCGCGAACGCTTCCAAACCCAAACGCCGGAACGCGCGCTGATACGCGCCGCGCATCGCCTGATAGGTCACGTCCAATGACACGTCATCGGCGTGAAAACTATACGCGTCCATCATCACAAATTCTTTCACCCGCATCAAACCGAAACGCGGACGGATCTCGTCGCGGAATTTGGTGTGTTGTTGAAAGAATGTGACCGGCAATTGTTTATAACTGTGCACCACTTTCGATGCGTAATCAGTGACAACTTCCTCTGCGGTCGGGGCCAAACCAAACAATTGCTCGGCGCGATCTTTCACGATCAGCATGGTGCGCGACGCCACATACGTCGCCCAGCGGCCACTTTTTTCCCACAGCGACTTTTCCTGCATGATCGGCATCACTACTTCCAAACCGCCGGCCGCGCTGATTTCCTCGGCGACGATGCGGCTGGCCTTGTCCAACACCCGCTTCATCAGCGGCGCATACAGATACAGCCCCGCGCCGCTCTTGGCGATGAAGCCCGCGCGCATCAGCAACCGATGGCTGGCGATCTCGGCATCGGCCGGATCCTCGCGCAGCGTGACAAGATTGAGGCGACTGGCGCGCATGAAAGACTCCGAAAAATGCGATGGAAACCGCTGATAAGGATGGCTGCTGAAGTAAGCCAGGCGACCACGCGCCTTGACCCGCGAGCACACGCTCGGACGGCGCGGCAGGTTGCCCACCTGGGGTGGTCGCACAAGCTCGCCGCATGACCACGCCGACACCCACGCGCAAAACCGCCGCAAACGAACGCATCATCTGGGGTCCGTGGTGGCGCGCGGCGTTCATCGGCGTCGGGCTGTTGGGCGTTCTCGCGATCGCCTTCGCGATCTGGTTGCACAGCGACGCCGATCTGCGCGCCGTTGAACGACGCGCCAAAGCTGAAGGCATTCCGCTGACCTGGAAAGAACTCGGCCGGACACAATCGCCGCCGGAGATTTTGGAGCGGTGGAAACTGCTCGAGTCAGCGCTGAAACGCTGTCCATCTTGGCAGGGAAAAGGCGCCGTCGCCAAAGGATCGAAATGGACTCCAAATTGGATTGGTGTTCCGCCGCCGCCGTCATTCATTGCCCATCACGAACAACTCGATCCGAAGGATCTGATCTACATTAACGAACAGATCGACGCTCTCGGCAATGAACCAATTCGCTTCTATGCCGAACCGCGCTTCTTCACACCAATGCCTGAACTCGCAGTTGAGCGTGAATCGATCCGCCTACTGGCCGAACGCATGGTTTTGGCCGAACCCAGCGAAGTCGGCAGCGCCTGTTTGCGAATGCTGAACTTGGCAGATCGCGCTGAGCGCGAATTGCTCATCAGTTATCTAGTTGGCGCATCGCTCGATTCCCTCTCGCTGCAGCCCATGATCTATCGATGCGCGGATGTGCGTAATAGCCAGCAATTCGCGGCGATTCTGGCGTGGCTAGATAAACGGGCGACGGATCCGCTGAGCGGTCTCGAACACTGCATGAATGCTGAACTCTGCTTCACCATGCGCTTATTTCGCGAAGACGCGGCCATTGCGACGAATTACATGAGCGAAACTTCCAACCGGATCTTTCCCAAAGTTCTCTATCGTCCTGCAGTACGTTTCGGTCGCGCTGCGTTGATCAATGAGATGCTGGACATTGTGGTTCTTTTGCGCACCAGACCTTCTGTTAGTGCAGTGATTCACGAAGGACAACGGCGCAGCACCATTCTTGCTGCCGGTGCTAATTGGGATCCGCGGGTCATCCTTAGGCGCAGCATCCTTCCCTCCCTAGACGGAGTCATCAAACAACATCTGCGCACCGTCATCTTCTGCCGACTGGTTGCGGCGTATCTGCGCGACCAGCCGCTGCCCACCGATCCCTGCGATCCCGCCGGCGGCCCCTTACGGCCAATACTGCGTGATGGCGTGATGATTGGCGCGTACTCGCTCGGCATTGATCAGGTCGATGACGGCGGTGACACCGACAAAGATTTCTGCTTCGCGCTCACCGCGCGATTGGGTTTGCGAAACGCCGCCGATTTACCCAAAGCAGAAAAGCCGTGACGCACCAACATCACGCCGCGAGAGACCAATAATGTCCACACCAAAGCCAACCGCCGAACGCATTGTTTGGGGCCCGTGGTGGCGAGCGGCGTTCATTATCGTCGGCCTGCTTGGCGCGATCGCGGTCGCGTTCGCGATCTGGATGAACAGCGAAGCAGATCTGCGTGCGGTGGAGCGCAGGGCTAAGACCGAAGGCATTCCGCTGACCTGGAAGGAACTGGGCCGGACACAGTCGCCGCCTGAGATTTTAGTGCGATGGAATGAACTAATGGAATTAGCGAAACGCTGTCAGCCTTGGCAATACCATGCTCGCGAACCAAAGGATCCCTATTGGTCACCAAGTTGGATCGGCGAACCATTGCCAGAGTCGTTCGTCACCTATCACGCTGGATTGGATGCAGAGTCTTTGGTGCGGATCGATACGCTGCTCGGACAATTGGGCGATGCACCGGTGCATCATGTCGCTGAACCAACTATCGATGGCTCAGCGTCAGATCTAACGCCCATGCGTGACCTGACGCGCTTGCTCGCTGAACGGATAGTGCTCGCGCCAGCAGATAACGTTGGTCCTGACTGTGCGCGCTTGTTGTCATGGACCGATCGCGGCGATCCTGCATTGCTGTTGCACGACCTCGTTGCCATGTCCATCCGTGCGATCGCACTCCCCGCCATCGTCAATCGGCAGGAAGCGATCCGCGTCAGTCCGGAGCGCGAGGCGATCCTGGGCTGGCTTGATCGCCATTCAGCTGACCTGACTGATAGCTTCGCCTTCACGCTGAACGGAGAACTGTGCGCACAGCTAAAATTCATGCATGCCGTCGTGCAGCCCGAAAAACTACCAGATATCGACGGACATCTTCCCATCTGGTTGCGCCGTCCGGTCAATCGCATTGGAAGACGCATGATTTTGGACGACGAATTGGACTTCCTGCTCTATCTGCGGGATAAGCCCTCAATTGCTGCCATCATCACAGAATCCGTACGCCGTGAAAAATTGTGCGGCCCCAGTTGGGATCCGCGAGAATACCTACGAAAAAATATTGTCGTTCCGTTCGGAAGCTTGATGAAGCAGCATATACGTGACGTCATCAATTGCCGACTGGTCGCCAGTTATCTGCGCAGTGAGCCTTTACCCATCGACCCATGCGATCCCGCCGGCGGCGCAATGCGGCCGATCATTCGCAATGACGTAATGATCGGCGCCTATTCGATCGGATTCGATCACGTCGATAATGGCGGCGATAAAACCAAAGACTTCTGTTTCGCCCTGACCGCGCGCCTGGGCACGCCGAAAGCCGCCGACCCGCTGCCGGTGCCAAAACCATGATTGGCCTTTGGAAGTACCGCACGTGACCGCACCCAAGACCGAACGCATCACCTGGGGCCCGTGGTGGCGCGCGGCGTTTATCATCGTCGGGCTGTTAGGTATCGCCGCGATCACGTTCGCATTCTGGCTAAACAGCGACGCGGATCTACGCGCGGTCGAACGCAGGGCCAAGGCCATGGGCGTGCCGACGACGTGGAAGGCGCTGGGCCGGACACAATCGCCGCCGGATGTGATCGCACGATGGGAACGCATCGTCGCGTTGCTGAAACTTTGTCCGTCGTGGCACGAGAAGATGCGAATATCCGCTCACCTACCGTGGCCGAAATCATGGATTGGGGTCGTTCCGCCAACCGCGATGGTGGAATATCATGCCGGCCTGGATCCGGTGACGTTGAACGAGATCGACGATTTGGCCGATCAATTGGATGGCAAACCAATCTGCAGCAATGCAGAGCCGAATTATGCTGCGCCAATGTTCGATATCGCTGAAACACGTGATCTGACCAAGCTGATGGCAGAGCGTGCGATATTAGCGGATCCATCTTACGTTGGCGCAGCATGCGTTCGATTAACTAAAATCGTCGATCGTTGCGAGCACCATACCTTTATAGCCGACAACGTTGCATTTCAAAATCTAGAGATTGCGCTCGCGGCGATAGCATATCGATCCCCAGACCTTGAAAAATCTACGGAAAAACTACTACTTATCACTTGGCTCAATCAGCACGGGGGTTCGGCGCTGGATGGATTACGCGAATTAATCGCAGGCCAAATGATCATCTCAATGGACCTCAGTCGTCATCTAACAGCAGAATATGCTCGCCGTATTGGAATCCTCTTACCTTATGATGGACATTTTCCATTTACGCTAACACGCCTAAGTCGAAAGAGATGTTTCGTCACCCTGCTGAATATCCAAACGCACCTCGCCGACACCGGAACACTGCAATCAATAATTCGATTTCTCAATAAACTTGACGACGACAGAGCAGCGAGCGGTAGTTGGGATCCGCGCTGGTATTTTTCACGAATAAACATAGAGCTCTGGAGGGTAATTCTGAAATATCGTATCCGCAGCGTCATTCATTGCCGCCTTCTCACCAGCCACCTCGACCATGAACCACTGCCACCCGATCCGTGCGATCCCGCTGGCGGCCCTTTGCGGCCGATCCTCCGTAACGGTGAAATGATCGGCGCGTATTCGCTCGGCTGGAACCTGGTCGACGACGGTGGCGATACCAATCTCGATTTCTGCTATCCGCTCACCGCACGCCTAGGTTCGCCGAATGCCGCCGATCTGCCACCGGTGCCAAAACCATGATCGCCATTCGGCGGCATCGCCCATGACCGCACGCATCGGCGAACGCATCGTATGGGGCCCGTGGTGGCGTGCGGGGTTCATTATCATCGGAATATTGGGCATCGCCGCGATCGCGTTCGCGATCTGGCTAAACAGCGACGCCGATCTGCGCGCGGTCGAACGCCGGGCGCGAGCGGACGGTATCGTGCTGACCTGGCCGGAAGCATCGCCCGAGACGTTGGCGACCTGGATGGCGTTGCAGAAAGCTTCGGAGCGTTGTCCCGCTTGGCAGAAAGATTGGCGCCTAAAATCCATGTCGACGTGGGATCCGATCTGCATTGGGGTCGAGCCGCCAAAGGAACTCATCGCGCATCATGCGGTCTTGGATCCGACAGCGTTGGCCGACGTCGGCGCGTTGATTCCGCGGCTGGGCGCGGTTCCGGTTCGACCGGTCTCAGATCCACTACTGCGTGATCCGTTCTATATTTCGCCACTCAAGGATCTGGCTCGGATGCTGAGCGAACGCATGACGATATGCACCGGCGATGAACTGGCCGAGACCTGCCAGCTGTTATTGCAAATCAGCGATGACGGTATTAATCACCGGCTAATGGTAGGCGATACGGGATCTACCGTCGACTATCAAACCCTGACCGCGATCGCCTATCGACAGTATGAACTTGCCAATTCCTCTACATACGACGTTGTGCTGCGGTGGCTAGATCATCGCAGTGTCGATGTGCGGATGACCCTTGAGCCTTTGCTTCTGGCGGAAGCTGGCGCGTATTTCCACTATTTTGAAACCCACAGGAATACGGGGTTCTATGGCCAATATGGGCAGAGTTTCTTTACGTATGACAACCCAATCGGGCCATTCGTCATTCGCTGCGGGCGCGCCAGGGGAGTGCAAAATTATCTGGATGTGATCCAATTTGTACGCGCCTGCCGGGATGAATTCTCTTTGACGCAGGAAATTGAACATCTTCATGCCACGGTGCGACCTTACTCAAGATGGGATTCGGGCGCTTCCATACCAAGGTCGTTTTCCTCCACATTGTGGCTGACAGCGCGACAGCATCTGCGCAATACTATCTTCAGCCGCCTTCTCGCCTCGCGCTTCCGTCACCAACCGCTGCCCATCGATCCCTGCGATCCCGCCGGTGGCGCATTGCGTCCGATCCTGCGCGATGGCGTGATGATCGGCGCGTATTCGATTGGCATGGATCAAGTCGATGACGGTGGCAATACGAGAAACGACTTTTGCTTCGCACTGACGGCGCGATTGGGCTGGCCGCACGCCGCCGATCTACCGCCAGTGACTCCAACGAAGCCGTCACCGGCACCAGCAAAACCATCGTCGTCCACCTCAAAACCCTGACCGCCCGCCGGGGTTGGGCCAACCGCCCGCAACGATAGCGTCCGCGCCCATGTCGCTCCCCATGCTTCTTTCTGACGCCATCCGCAGCCGCCGCACGCATAAGGCGTTCACCGGTGAGCCGGTCGCGC
>JBBROQ010000136.1:0-8784 GCA_038229115.1 Planctomycetota bacterium
AAAGACCGCCAACCCGTACGACGACCAGGGCGCGGTCGCAAACGACAATGCCTCTCTCAATTCGGGCGTTGGCGGTTTAAGAAATCCGCGGCGAAAGCGGCGTGAAATTGCTTAAGGAAACGGCGTTGCGCCGCTGGTCACCTTCGACGCTCCATCAATCCACGAGGGGATCTCGCTTTCCTGTAATGAGTTCGCGGTGGCGGCGTCGCCTATTATTCCGTTGAGCCTTACCCCATAGGTAATGTGCATGTTGCTGACAAAAGATTGGTAGGCTGCGTCACCTGTCCACGGGCACACGTCACGGTAATACCGGATACCTGATTGTCCCAGGATGGTAATCCAGCCTTGATTCGCGTAGGTCGGATAGTGCCAGTGGGTATTCACGCCGATACCGTCAGCCACGCTGTCGGCCATCTTGGCCACGACAACGGCAGCATTGGCGTTGCTGAAACCGATAGACCAAACTGCGACGATACATATGGTTAAAAGTAATGATTTGATCGCCACGGTGATCCCCTGTCCCCTTCATTTCCAAAGGCGCATAGATTTTTAGTTTCATAAATATATGATTTATATTTATAATAAAATATGGTAATGCGGTATTGATGGGGCTGTGGGTGAAACACGAATAATAAAAAAAAGCACGCCGGCAGAATCGACGCGAACAACATGAAAGTTCCCATAAGTGCGCATAATGCGACGCAAAAATCAGCGTGGATAAGGACCCGTGCAAATTGTGGATGCGGTCAGTCAGGTTGCCCTGAACTTCGTAGGCATCTTTAATTCATCACCTCAGTGTCCTCACCCAACACCGCCAAATACGCGCGATAAGCGTATACTCGGTCGCGGGCTTTGCCAGTGATTTCGGTCAGGACGCGCGCGGATTTTAATGCCTGAATGGTGCGGTGGGCGGTGACTTTGTTTATTTTCAGCAGGTCGGTGGCCAGAGGCAGCGTGACCATCGGATGTTCGGGCAGCAGTTCGAATAAGCGCAGGACGGATATGGTGGCGGTGGCGTGGTCCATAATCCGGCGGCGGTCATCGTTCAGCAGCCGGAAAATGCGGGTTGCGGCCTGCACGCCGTCGTCGGCGGCTTCGATCACGCACTCCAGAAAAAATGTCAGCCAGCCTTCCCAATCGCCTTTGGTGCGCACCGCGGCTAAGCGATCGTAATAGACGGCGCGATGCCGCTTAAAGGCGAGGCTGAGGTATAGCAGCGGTTCTTCCATCAGGCCCCAATGCTGCACCAGCAGCGTGATCAGCAGGCGGCCGATGCGCCCGTTTCCATCCAAGAACGGATGGATGGTTTCGAACTGCACATGCGCAAGGCCGGCGCGAATCAGCGGCGGCAGGGAATCATCGGAGTGCAGCCAACGGTCGAGATCGCCGAGTAATTCCGGCACTTTGTCAGGCGGCGGCGGGACAAAGCGCGCGTTTCCGGGCCGGCTGCCGCCGATCCAGTTCTGGCTGGTGCGAATCTTTCCCGGCTGTTTTTCAGCGCCGCGCACACCGTGCATCAACCGCGCGTGGGCCTGCGTCAGCAATCGACTGCACAGCGGCAGTCCCTTCGGGCTCGCCAATTGCGCCCGCGCATAAGTCAGGGCCTTGATGTAGTTGCAGACCTCTTCGACCTCGGCCGGGCGTTCGGCGCGCCGAGTCGCCTCGAAGGCGATGACATCATCAAGCGTCGCCTGCGTGCCTTCGATCTGCGACGACACCAATGCCTCTTTGCGCACAAAACCGTACAAAAACCACTGCGCGCTGGGCACCATGCGCCCGGCCACCACCAACCTGCCGATCGCGGCGACGGCCTGATGGTGGCGTTGCTCTAGCTTGCCGCTGAGCCGAATCGGCGGCGCGGTTGGCGGCAGCGCGCGCGGTATGAAGGCCTTCACCGGCTCGTCCGGAGTGCCGCGGAGTATCTGATAAGTGCCGGTGATGCGTGCCATGGTTGGTTGCACAGACCTTACCAGCAGCTTCAGCTAGTAAAGTCTATGTAACCACGGCCATGCCTGATTGCGCAAACGTTACCAAGCCGCGCGCGGCCCGCTGTGCTTCAATCGCCCAGCACCCGGAACACATAGCCCTTCAGATATTCTGACTCGGGCACCGCCGGCAGTACCGGATGATCGGGACTAGCGCCGACGGTGGCTTCCAAGCGCAGGGCGCTGCCGGTGTCGGACGCGGCGGCGACGACCATGTCACGGAACGCGGTCGCACCGATGTGGTGCGAACAGGTAAACGTGGCCAATAAACCGCCGGGTTTCAGCAGTTTCAACCCGCGCACATGGATTTCCTTGTAGCCGCGCAGAGCGCCTTCGACGGTGTCCTTGCTGCGTGTGAACGACGGCGGATCGAGCACCACCAGGTCGAAGCGTTCCTTCTTTTCTTCGGCTCCACGCAGCCAGTCGAAGGCGTTGGCGTTGGCGGTTTCCAGCCGTGCGCCAAAGCCGGCCCAATCGGCGGCGATGCGCGCACCGGCGACGCTGGCCGCGGCCTGATCGACGGCGATCGCGCTGGCTGCGCCGGCTTGTAACGCGTGCAGCGCGAAGCCGCCCAGGTGCGAAAAACAATCCAACACGCGCGCGCCCGGCGTGACCAGATCGGCGACCAATTCATGATTCACCTGCTGATCCAGGTACGAACCGGTCTTGTGCGGATCCAGCAAATCGCACGGAAAATCCAGGCGTCCGACGCGCGCGCGGATGGCGGTGTCGGCGACGCCCGACAACACACCGGCGCGACTGGGCAGCGCTTCGTATTTGCGCACCGGCAGATCGTTGCGCTCGATGATCTGCACCGGCGACAGCAACTCGGTCAGCAGTTCGGTAATCATCGGCAACCGCGCATCGACGCCGGCGGTGGTTGCCTGAATGACCAAACGCAGGCCGCCGTCAGCATCGCGATACTGGTCGACGATCAGACCGGGCAGGCGATCGCCTTCGCTGGAAACCAAACGCCGGCACGGTCGACCGGGCAGGCGCACTTCCCGCCAAGCAATCGCTGCGGCCAAACGTTCGCGCCAGAATGCGCGGTCGAGCTCGACGTCTTTGCGCGTAAAAATGCGCACCGCGATTTGCGACGCAGTGCTGTACAGACCGCGGGCGATAAAGCGCGCGCCGCTGTCGCGGATGTCGACCACCGCGCCGTTTTCGGGCTCGCCGCCGGCCCAATTACCGATTTCGCTGCGGTACACCCAGGTATGGCCCTGAAATAGGCGGTGGGTCTGACGCGGGGCGAGAATCAGGGACGACGACGATGCAGGCATGGCGGCTTTATTTCTGGAGCGAGGGCGCGGCAGCGTGCAAATCGGCGCGGCGAAAGAAGCCGAGAGCCGGACGCGCATGCAGGCCGCGCGGGAACCCGGCGCGTGAACACGTTGCTCTGCCATCCATGCGGCCACACTCCCGCGCATGAACATCGCCGTCGCCAGCGACCACGCCGGGTTCGCCTACAAAAACGCCATCGTCGAGCATTTGCGCGGCCTCGGCCACACCGTGCAGGACTTCGGCACCAACAGCGAAGCCTCGTGCGATTACCCGGATTTTGCCGTACCGGCGTGCAAATCCGTGGTCGCTGGAACCAACGCGCGCGCGATCGTGATCTGCGGCACCGGCATCGGGGTTTCGATCGCCGCCAATAAGGTCCACGGCATGCGCTGTGCGCTCGCCTTCAACGTCGACATGGCGCGTTTGGGCTGGGAACACAATCAGGCCCAAGCGTTGGCGATTGGCGCGCGTTTCACGCCGCTGCCGACCGCACTGGCGATGGTCGATTCGTATTTGGGCGCGACTTTTGAACCGCGGCATCAACGCCGCATCGACAAGATTTCTGCAATCGAGACCAACGCATGTTGAACGCTGATTCCATCCTTTCCGCCACCGTCTTGCTGCGCGACGGCAAGCCGATTGCCGAAGCGCTGACCGCCGCGACCGCCGCATCGGATGCCGAGCTGCTGACTGCGCTCGCATCACCGGCGTCGTCGGCGCATGCCGCGGCGTTAGCGATCTTGGCCGGGGCGCGGACGCTCGCTCCCGCGCAGGCCGAGCTGCTGAAACTGATCGGCAGCGATGGCGTCGACGGCCGCGCGGCGGCTTGGGCGCTGGGCAAACTGAACGCCGAAAGCGCGCTGATCAGCGCGGTGGAAACCGGCGATCTGGATGTGCGTGAGAACGGCTATTTCGCGCTCGCGGTGCTGGCCGCACGCGGTGCGGCCAGTGCGCAACTGGCGCCGGCGATGAGCGCGCGCGTCCACGCCGAAATCGCGCGCGCCAAACAGGGCGGCAGCGGCCTGGGCGAAAAGCCACTGCGCGTGTTGGCGATCATCGGCGCTCCGGAAGTCGATGCGCTGATCCAGAACGTGATCGAAAGCGATCCGTACTGCGATCGCTTCGAACTCCAACGTTTGCGCAAAGCCGCATCCGATGGCGGCCGTGATCGCGACTCGATTAGCGAACTGACCGCGCCGTGGGCGACGGTATTTGCCGATCAATTGGCCCCATTGCCGAAGGTCGAACCGCCGAAGGTCGAACCGCCGAAGGCAGAGCTCAAACCCGCGCCAGCAAAGCCCACCACTGCAAAACCAAGCGCAGCCAAACCTGCGCTGTTCGGCGCGCCTCCTATTGCCCCCGATTCCACACTCCCGCACGACACGCCGTTGGCGGCGGCCACCCCGGCACCGGACCACGATGGCACCGCGCTGGACGAAGACGGTCTGGGTGACGAGCCCGCGCCGCCGCCGGCGCAGCCAGTCGACTGGCCCGGCTTCGCCATCAGTCCCGAAGCCGTCGCGTTGTCGCCGGCGCTGCGCACCATGGTCGCGCAGTTGGGACCGCTGTTGGAAAAACTCGCGGCGCAGGCGATCCAGGCGCCGCTCGCGGATCTGACCGCGCAGGAATTCGCTGGGTTGCTGCTGCAAGTTCTACCGCAGGCACTGCCGCCGCAGCATGTGCAGATGGCGCTCAGCCCGCAGGCGCTCAACAGCTATCAGGCGCTGGCGAAGTTCCTCGATCGCACCGGCGCCGCGACTCACGGCGATCAGTTGCTGCAAGGCGTGAAGCTGGTGCGGCAGGCGCTCACCGAGCAGATGCGCGCCTCGGGCATGTTGGGCGGCCCGGATTATTCCGACCCGGACGCGGCCAAACCCAGCGCATGACCATCTTCCGCCCGTGCATCGACCTGCACGACGGCTTGGTGAAGCAGATCGTCGGCGGCACCCTGAGTGATCTTGGCGCTCTTGGAGAAGAGCGCGCCAGTCTGCGCACCAATTTCGTCGCGACGCAGCCGCCCGCATTTTTCGCCGGTAAATACCGTGCGGATCGCCTGACCGGCGGCCATGTCATCAAGCTTGGCCCCGGCAACGATGACGCCGCGCGTGCGGCCCTCGCGGCTTGGCCGGACGGTTTGCACGTGGGCGGCGGCATCGACGCCGACAACGCACGCGCGTGGATCGATGCCGGCGCGCAGAAAGTCATCGTCACCTCGTGGCTGTTCCCCGGCGGCGTGTTCGCGCCGGAGCGGCTAAGCGCGCTGACGCAGACAATCGGGCGTGAACGCTTGGTGATCGATCTCAGTTGCCGTCGCGTGGCTGATGGCTGGCACGTCGCGATCAATCGCTGGCAGACCATCACCGCCATGACGCTCAGCGCCGGGACCTTCGCGTTGTTCGCGGACGCGTGCAGCGAGTTCCTGATTCACGCCGCCGATGTTGAAGGCCTGTGCCGCGGCATCGATCAGGAGCTGGTCGCGGCGCTGGCGCAGTGGTCGCCGTTGCCGTGTGTGTACGCCGGCGGCGGCCAGTCGATCGAGGACTTGCTGCTGGTCGATCGCCTGAGCGCTGGTCGCGTCGATCTCACGTACGGCAGCGCACTGGATCTGTTCGGCGGCAGCGGCGTGCGCTACGCCGACTGCGTGGCGTGGAATCGGCGCATGGAAGCCCGCGCAGCGAAATAGGGGCAGCGCAATGAGAGCAGCTCGCGCAGCGAAATAAGCACCGCCCGCTGGTTTCCACCGCGCCAGTGCGCATACGCTGCGCCCATGATCCTGCCCCGCAGCACTGTTGCCCCAGTCGACCTCGCGCCCGAGATCGCGCGTCTGAAGCGCGAACTGAACGCGGTAATTCTCGCTCATTATTACCAAGCCGACGAGATCCAGGACGTCGCGGATTTCATCGGCGACAGTCTGCAATTGGCGCGTCAGGCGGCGCAGACCACTGCCGACGTGATCGTATTCTGCGGCGTGCACTTCATGGCCGAGACGGCGAAGATTTTATCGCCGCACAAACTGGTGCTGCTGCCGGACCTGGCCGCCGGATGCAGCTTGGCCGATAGCGCGCCGGCGGATGCGTTCGCGCGCTTCACTGCGGCGCATCCGGATCATGTCGTGGTCACCTATGTGAACTCGTCGGCGGCGGTGAAAGCGCTCAGCGACTACTGCTGCACCAGCTCGAACGCGGTCGCGGTGGTGAACAGCATTCCGCCCCAAAAACCGGTGATTTTCGCGCCGGATCGGTTCCTGGGCGATTATGTCGCACGCAAAACCGGGCGCGATTTGTTGCTATGGGAAGGCGCGTGCGAGATCCACGAACTGTTCAGCGCGCAGCGCATTGCCGAACTGAAGCAGGCGCATCCGGACTGCGTGACGTTGGTGCATCCGGAATGTCCTGAGTCAGTGCGTGTTTTGGGCGACGTGGTCGGCAGCACCAAGGCGCTGTTGGACGCGGTAAAATCTGGTCCTCCCGACGCGACCTATCTGGTCGTCACCGAGCCGGGCATCATCCACCAGATGCGCAAAGCGCAGCCGGCGGCGACTTTTCTGATGGCCCCGGCAGACGTGCGCGGCGGGCCAGAAGGCAGCTGCACCTCGTGCAATACCTGCCCGCACATGCGCCGAAACACGTTGGAAAAACTGTATTGGTCGATGCGCAACCGGGCGCCAGAGATTCGCTTGGACGCGGCCTTGATCGAACGCGCGCGGCTGCCGATCGAGCGCATGCTCGCCATCGGTTGAGTGCGCAAACCGTCGGTAAAATCAGCGCAATCCGAGCTGCTGGACTTTGTACCGGATCTGTCGGAACGACAGCCCGAGCAGCGCGGCCGCGTCGGTGAGATTGCCGTTGGTGCGCGCCAATGCGGCTGCGACTAAATGCTTTTCAAAGTGAATGGTTTCCGACGCGAGATCGATGACGCCGCCGTTGGTGAGTTGCGCGGCCAGTGCGGAAGCGTTGGAAATATCAGACGTTTGCGCACCGGGCGACGGGGGCGCTAACGGCGCGACGACCTCATTGCCGAACAGCGCGTCACTGCCGATCAGGCCGCTTTCGGTCAGCGCCACGCCGCGCTGAATGCGGTTGTCGAGTTCGCGGATGTTGCCTGGCCACGGATGTCGGGCGAGGCGGGTCAGGGCCTCGGGCGTGAAACCGGTGACGCCGCGGCGCAGCTTTACGGCATGACGCGCCAGCAGATGTCCGGCCAACAACGGAATGTCTTCAGGCCGTTCGCGCAGCGCGGGCAGGCTGACCGGGATCACCGCCAAGCGGTAATACAGATCGTCGCGGAAGGTGCCGGCGGCGACCATGCTGCGCAGGTCGCGATTGGTGGCGGCGACCACGCGCACATCGCACGTGCGCACCTCGCGCCCGCCGACCGGGATGAATTCGCCGGCTTCCAACACGCGCAGCAGCTTCACCTGGGTCTCGGTCGCCAGCTCGCCGACTTCGTCCAGAAACAACGTGCCGCCATCGGCGAGCGCGAACAAACCAGGACGATCCTCGATCGCGCCGGTGAACGCGCCTTTGACGTGGCCGAACAGTTCGCTCTCCAGCAGGCTGGGCGTCAACGCGCCGGAATTGATTCGCACCAACGGCCCGTCGGCGCGCAAACTGGCGTAATGCACCGCGCGCGCGACCAGCTCCTTACCAGTGCCGCTTTCGCCAGTGACCAACACCGTGCTATCGGTGGTCGACACCTGTTCGATCAGGCTCTGTACCTGTTGGATCGCCGGACTGATGCCGACGAAATGTACGCCGTGCGCGTGGTCGCCTGCGCCCTTCGCTGCCAATGCGCGATCGCGCGCGGCCAAGGCGCGTTTCACCAGCGTGCGCGCGACTTGGTTGTCGAAGGGTTTGGTCAGGAAGTTGTACGCGCCCTGGTGCATCGCCTGCACCGCGGTGTCCCATTCGGCGAACGCGGTCATCAGCACCACGAACACTTCGGCGTGGCGCGCGCGCACGGCGTGCAGCAGGGCTAGGCCGTCCATTGGGGCCATGCGCAGATCTGAGAGCACCAATTCGATCGACGGGGTGCGCGCCAAAATCGCCAAGGCCTCGTCGCCGGTCGCGGCGGTGGCGACGGTGTGGCCATCGCGACGCAGAACCACGTCGAGCATGCCGCGCAGTCCAGCTTCGTCGTCGACCACTACAATTGAACCCATGCGATTGAATACGCCGCTGGCGCCGCTGGCGCCAGCGGGCCTTGCGCCCCAGTCCTATCCCGCGCGGTGCGCGGGGCGTGCCTGCGGCACTCTCCGAACTGTGTCGTACGCGGCTGTCGCCGCTGAGTCGCGTTGCGCCGCCAAGGCCCGTCTCCGCTCGCTCGCGCAGGCTCGCTCGGGGGATTGCTGTTTGCGGACTCCGTCCGCTACGCCTGCCCGGGCCGCGGCCGGCCCGGGACCCCCGCGGGATTTGTGGCGGCTGCGTCCGGCGGGTTGGGTGTGAGGCGGGGTGAACGCGGAGCGCTGTAAGCGTAGGGGCGTGGGCGCGCCGGCGCGGCGGCGGCTTCTGCTTCG
>JBBROQ010000137.1:0-8706 GCA_038229115.1 Planctomycetota bacterium
AGCTGGGGCGCCACGGCTACAGCCGTCGCCGTCCTGCACCGGTGCTTTGACGTGCAGCGCCAGCGCCGCCAACGGCGTCAGTGCCGGACCCAAGCGCGGATCCGCGACGGTGGCGCAGGCTTCTAACAGCGCGTCGCGGTCAGCGCCGACGCTGCCGGGCAGCAGCGTAATCAACATCGGTACCGCGGTCGGCAGTTGCAGCAGCGCGATGGTTGCGCTGTCGCGTTCACGCCGCACCAGATCGTCGAGATCCTGTTCCCGTTGGCTCAGTGGCCCGAGCGCGCGCACGTCGCCCAACGCGCCCAGCGAGCGCGCGGCTGCACGCCGGATGTCGGCCTGCGGGGCGTGCAGCAGCTCGACCAAACGTTCGTACACGCCCTCGCCCGCGCAGCGGCCCAACGCCAGCGCCGCGAGTTCGCGCACCGTCGCCTCGTGATCGTGCGATAGGGTCAACGCTAAGCTGGCCGCGTTCGCGCCGCCGATGCCCATCACCACCTGCGCGACCCGCGCCCGCACCTGCGGATCGCGGTCCTTCGCCAGTTCGGCCAGATCCGGCAACACCGGCGCGCCACGCGTGATCAAATTGCGCTGCCCGCGCATCGCGACACTGGGTTCGGTCGCCGACAACGCCGCCAGATCGTCGGCCCACGGACGCGTCGGCGTGTTCTTTGAGCTGAACGCATCGACCGCGTGCTCGACCGTTTTGACCACATCGACGCCGGTCATTTTGGGCTCTTCTGACGCGCCGACGGCGGCCACAACAAACAGCGATAGAGGCAGATTCAGCACGGCAGCGAAATGGCGCATGCACGCACTGTCGGCCGCGGCTCTCGGTCGGGAAGAGGCCGTAGCCCGCTTGCCCGCAGCAGCGCCAGCCCTATTAACCGCGCGCTCGCGGGAACGCGGATGGAGGCAGCATGAGCGCGCAATTCGGCACCTGGATCGGCAACGGCAACGCAGGGCTGTGGACGCCGCAGATTGATCCGACGCTGGTCGATGATCCGCGCTTCCCGGCGCTGTTGGCGGCAGCGAAAGACGGCGTCTCGTTCGCGGGTGCGGTGGCGATCGTCACTGGCGCGTCCGACCGCAACAGCATCGGCTATGCGATCGCCCGCAGTCTGGCGAAAGGCGGCGCGAAGGTGGTCATCACCGGCTCGCGCGATTTGCCGAAGATCACTGAAACGGCTACGCACTTGGCGGCCGAGGCCGGGGCTGGCCAGGTGCTGCCGGCGCAGGTAAATCAGGGCGATTTCGCGCAGCTCGATCAGCTGCTGGATCACCTCAAAGCACAGAACCTCGCGGCCACGCATGTGTTCCCGTTCGCGGCCGTGAACCACCCGCAGCTTTTTGTCGGCATCAAGCCCGAGGACTATGCGCGCGTGTTCGGGGTGAATGTATTCGGCGTCTATCACTTGGTCGCGAAGCATGCGCGCCAAGCGCCGCGCACGGCGCCGTGGTATGTGGTGGTGCCGCTGTCGCCAAACGATGGCCGTTTGCAGGGCTCGGGTCTGTATCCCGCGACCAAACAGGCGTTGATCCCGATCGTGATCCAGGGCCAGAACGAAGTCGGCGATCGCCGCAACGGCCACTATGTCGGCGTGTCGATTGCGTGGACGCGCAGTGCGCTGATGAGCGGCCTGGATTCCGGCGTCGACGCGGTGAAGGCGCAGGGTCTGAAAGTGTTCGAGACCCAGGACACCGCCGATGTGTGCGTGCTCTGTGGCACGCCCGCGGCGCAGGTGCTTAAGGGCAGCGTGGTCGATGCCGCCGGTGGCTTCGCGCGACTAGATCCGAAGGCGATGGCGAAGCTGATGGCCGGGCACTAAGCCGGACGCCCGCTTAAAGGACAGCTAACGGACTCGCCGTCAACTAGAAGTGTGGTGTGCGATCAAAAGAGCGTACGGGTTTGGTGACGTCTGCGTGGTGTGCAGCGCCGGTCTTTCCCTTTCTCCGTCCTGTCGGGGTTGGCCGTTCTGATGCAGTGGGTCAAGGACGGAGCCGCCGCAGGCGGGCGAGCGCAGCGAGATCCTTGAGGCACTGCATCAGAACGAAGCTGGCCCCGATGGGGCCGGGAAAGGGATGGTCGGGGGTTGTGACGTGAGGTGTGGATTGTGCAGCGGCATCGTGGTCGTGGTCAGTGGCTTTCCGTCTCGCGCTTCACCTGGCGATGGGGAGTGGTTCTCCGCACCAGACAGCTAATCGGGCTTCGTCCTCGGCTTGCGCCAAGGTGCTGGCCTGGGTGGTCAGCAGGCACCAGAAGGGAATCGGTTCCGGATCGGGCTCACACACACGGGCAGTTTGGCATGCCCCAGTCTTTCACGAGCTTTCGATGCGGGCGGATCGCCAGGAAGAAAGACGCGACGACGAACGCATGCACACGGGAAGAGATGGGCTCCCAGTCCTTTTTCCGCGCTCTCGTCGTCGCGTCAGGGTTGGTGGCGGAAGAGGGCTTCCTCCGAAAAGGGTTCTTTCGTTCGCAGGATATGGAACGCGGCCTTGGCCAGGAGATGAGCGGTGATGGCGTAGCAGACGATCTTCTTTGCGCGTCCGTCGTGCCGGCGCAGATGACGTTCAAAGTGCTGTTTGAAGCGCGGATAGTGCGCCACGGCTTTGGTCGCGGCCTGGGTGAAAGCCCACTTCAGGTAGGGATTGCCCGACTTGTCATTCCGTCCGCGGCGGCGTGATTCGCACGAATCGGCGCATCCAGGAACCACGCGGCAATACGAAGCGAAATGGCGGACATCGGCGAAGCGGCTGATGTCACCGATCTCAAAGAGGATGGTCAGCCCCAGCACCGTCCCGATGCCGGGAATTTGTTGCAGTAATGCGAATTCCGGTCGTGGATCTGCCACACGCTCCAGTTCGCTTTCAACGGCATCAATCTGCTGTGAGAACAAACGAATGCGTTCCAACTCCAACAGCGCTTTCGCCTGCGTCAGCGGATGCTGCAGCAGGCGTTCGACATCCTCGGTATCGAGCGCTTTGATATCGGCCAATCCCACGTCGCAGATGCCATGCTGATAAAGCAGATTCCGGATACGGCGATACTCGGTCGCGCGCATCGCCACCAAATCCCAACGATGCCGCAGCAAATCGCGCGTCGGACGATGTTCTGACGGATAGATATAAGCAGGAGGAATCATGCCGGCCCGCAGCAACCGGGCGAGCGTCAGCGCATCGCGACGATCGGTCTTAACCTTCGCTGCGCTGATCGCCGCCAAGCCGGCGGTATGCGCCAAGGTCACCGAATGACCATCCGCCTGCAAGCCATCGATCAGCCAGTACCAATTGAACGTCGCCTCGGCCACCACCTGGACTCGACCACGGTACGGCTCCAGGTGGTGGCGAATCACATTCAGATCGTTGTCCAGGCGAACGTTGCTCAGCACACGTTGCTCATCGTCGATAATGGCCACCTGGGTTTTCTTCGAACCCAGATCAATACCACAATGGAAAGATGCAGACATAGGAACCTCCGATGGGTTGGTTCCAGTTGTAGCGAAAAGCCACCGCGCGTCAGGGGGTCAGCGCACGCGGTGAATCACCGAGAGGCCGATACCCTTCATGGAGGACCGGAGAACCGGAGGCGACCGAAAATTTCTCCTCTGTTCCTTCGTTCCTCCCTGTGAATCCCTCGCAATGAGATGACCTGGAGGACCGGAGAACCGGAGGCGACTGGTCGACGGCGATGGGGTTTCCTTTCGGGAGTGGCGGGAGTACGTAACGGCCCTCGTTCCGAATCACCCCGAGTTTTTCGCGTATGCCCACCGCCAGTCTGATCGCCGCCGTCATCGCGTTTGTAGTGAGCCTGATCGGCACGCGCGTGGCGATGGTATTAGCCGAGCGGTGGCGTTTTCGCGACGTGCCCGGACGCGAGGCGCATAAGCAGCACGCCGCGCCGGTGCCCTATGGCGGCGGCCTGGCGATGGCGTTCGCACTGGCGTTGTCGATCACGGTCGCGTGGTGGTTGGATCCGCACACGGTCACCAGCGAGTTGCTGATGATCTATGCCGGCGCAGTGGTGCTGTTGGGCGTCGGCCACTACGACGATCGGCGGCCGATGCGGGCGTGGCAGAAACTGGTGATTCAGGGCGGCGTGGCCGCGGTGGTGGTGCCCTACGGCGATCTGCAAATCGACAGCCTGCATGCGTATCCGGTGCTGTCCTACGGCCTCGCGTGGGCGTGGATGGTGCTGATCACCAACGCTTTCAACCTGCTTGACCATGCCGATGGCCTGTCGGGCTCGGTGACCGTCGTCAGCGCAGCGGTGTTATTGAGCGGCAGCCTGATGGCCTTCGATTTTCCCTTAGCGCAATTGTGGTTGGTGCTGATCGCGACGGTGCTCGGTTTCCTGGCCTGGAACCTGCCGCCGGCACGCATCTACATGGGTGATGCGGGGTCGATGATGCTCGGCTTTCTGATCGCGGCCGGCACCCTGACGGTGGTGTTCTGGCCGAGCGGCAGCGGTAGCGGCAGCCAATTGGCGGTGCTGTCGCCGCTGGTGATTACTGCGGTGCCGCTGTTCGATACGGCGGTGGTGATCGTGCGCCGGCTGCGCTCCCACCGGCCGATTTTGCAGGGCGACCGCAACCACATCAGCCATCGTCTGAACCGCTTGGGCCTGTCGCCGCGCACCGCGTTGGCGGTGGTGGTGGCGCTGCAGACTGCGCTGGCGGTTAGCGTGCTGCAATTGCGCAGCGGCGACTGGCTGACCGGCGCAATCGTGTTGGTGCAAGATGTGGCGATCGTGATCGCGGTGATCCTGCTTGAGACCATTCGTGATCCCGGTCATCAGCGCTAACGCCGGCAACGTTGCCACTACCACGGCGCAGTCCGCGCAGCGCTGGGTCGCTGGGCTGCATACCGCGCTGATTGCAGTGCTAGTGGCGCTGCGGCCGTTGGTGTGGGACGGCGATCCACTGGCGCTTGATCTTCTCGCTTATCAGACGTTGACCGTGCTTGGACCGCTGCTGTTGGCGTTTGAGGCGCTGGTCGGGTGGCGTCGTGCGTGGCGGTTTACCTGGGGCGGCGTGGCCGCGGCGGCGTTGGTGTTGGCGCTGACCCCAGCGTTGTGGTACGCGCCGGCCCTGCTGCCGGCGTGGGAGCAATGGTGGAGCCTGACGCTGAACCTGCTGTTCGCGCTTTACCTCATGCAGGTGATCGTGGGTCGCGAACGCGTGGTGATCGCCGCGCTGCTGGCCGGATGCGCGGCGGAAACGCTGGTCGCATTGCTGCAACGCGAGTGGGTGCTTCCAGCGTTGGCGAAGGCGCAGCACAGCGGCGCGCTGACTTTAAACGCGGCCATGAATAGCGATCTCGAAGAGCGCATCCGTAACGGCGGACTGTTCGGGACCTTCACCTTGGCCAATACCTTGGCGGCGTATTTGGTGCTGATGCTGCCAGTGGCAGTGGGGATGTTTTGTGCCGGGCGGCCGCGGGCGTCCGCGTTACCGGAAGTCAGTGCTGAGCCGCTTGGCCGCACCAAACTGACGCGTGGTCAGGGCGTGTGCTTGGCGCTGATCGGAGTCGGCGCGGCGCTGGCGTTCATCGGCGCGAACAGCAAGGCGGCGATGCTGGCGCTGCTAGTTTTATCAGGCGTTTGGTGGTTGGTTGAGATCCGCGGCCGGTGGCGGTGGCTGCCGGTAGCGGGCGCGGTGCTGGCTGCGTTGGCGCTGTTGTCGCCCAGCGTGCGTGGCGTATTCGCGGCCAGCGCGCAGGTGCGCTTGGGCTATTGGCAGGGGGCGCAGATGCTCATCGGCGAGCATCCGTTCACCGGCCACGGCCTGGGTGGATTCAGCGCGTGGTATCCGCACGTGATGCCGCTGTGGGCCGAGCCGGTACGCCTCGCGCATAATGATTATTTGGAGCTCGCGGTGGACGCCGGCGTGCCGTTGGCGGTCGCGTTGGTCGCGGTGATGGCGTGGTTGGGTTGGCGGCGGCGGCCGGCGTTCGCACCTGAGCTGCGTTCGGATTCCTTTGTGGTGCCCGCCGTGGTCGCGCCGCTGGCCGTGTTTCTGGCGGTCACCTATCTGGCGGTGTTCGGACTGTTGGACGGCAACGCCGCCTGGTGGCCGGGTGGCGAGCAATTGGGATTGCGCCTGGCGTGGGTGGCGGCGGTTGGCGCGTTGATGGCGGGGCTGATGTACGTTTTGCGCGCACTGCCCACGCCGCCGGGCTGGGCGATCGCATTGGGTTTGGGCGCGTTGGCGCTGCATGCGGCGGTCGACTTTGATTTGCACAGCGCCGCGGTGGTGGGCACCGCGGTGACCTTGGCATGTCTGGCGCCGCTCGCGGTTCGCACGGTTAAAAACGGTCGGTTCGCAAGGATCGCGGTGCTGCTGTTGGCCTTAGGTGCGGTCGGCGTGCAGGTGTGGACCATGACTGCTGCGGCCGATCGGCGTGGCGCGCGCGAGCTGCGCGAACTGTTGGCGGTGCTGCGCGCTGGCCCGCGTGATCAGGCGGAACGTGCGGCGGCGCGGCTGGATGAGCTGGTTCCGTCAGAGACGCCACGCACGGTGCAGACGTTGGTCGACGCGGTGATCACGCACGCGCGCGAACTTGCCGGCAAGGATCTTGAACTGCGCACCGCGCTGCTGCCGTTCGTCGTATCCGGCGCCGCGCGCGAAATCGAAACCAACTTCCTACGTCAAACGCGGCCGTTCAGCGCCTTTGTTGCCAGTGCGCACGCGGACGACCTCGCCGCCATGGGCCGCTGGACGGACGCGATCGACGCGGCCCGCGACGCGGTCACGCGCGAACCAACCGCGTTGGAAGCGCGCCGCCGACTGATCGCGCTGCTGCGCCGCGCCGCCGATCGCGACGTGGACCATGCCGACGCTTGGCGTGCCGCCGCGGCCAGCGAACAGGCGTGGTTGGATATGAACACAGCTAACGTGAATCCGCGTATGCGGTGAGGGCTCGCCAGAGGAATGACATGGAGGACCGAAGAACCGGAGGCGAAATAAATAGCCGGACTTTGCTCCGTTCCTCCGTTCCTCCGTTTCTCCCTGTAAATCCCAGGTCGATCTACGGCGCGTCATCCCCTTATTTTACGTATTCCTGCCACGACCAGCGGTCGAGGCGGGCGCGGTGTTTGGCCAGATCGGCCCATGGGCTGTCGGGGGCGATTACCCCGGCGACCGCGTCGGGGCGCAGGCGCATAAGCACATTCATGAGCGCATGCCGCTCCCAACTGCCCGGTGCGGTGCTGCTGATGCGCGTCAGCAGCGGCACGAGGTCGACGTTCTCGCTCCAGCCTAGATTCGCGGCCAGGGCCGAGGCTGCGGCGGCGGCGATGTCGCTGTCGCCGGCGACGGTGATGTCCATCAGCGCGGTGGCGGTGTCGCGGTCGAGGGTCGCGCCCAGGCGGGTGCAGGCGATCACCAGTGCGGCGTGGCCTTCCTCATCCAGCACTTTTTCCCGGCGTTCCCAATTCAACCGCAGCAGCGCCGGCTTCAGCAAATCGGGCGCCGCGCCGCGCGGCAGTAAGCTAAGCGCGCGCGTGCGTTCGCCGCCGCTGGTTTGCAGGAAGGCCCAGCTCATCGCGCTGCGCGTGCGCGCGTCATCGAACCCGCCGAGATCAATGAGCAGCAGCAGCGCCATTTGCCGGCAGCCCGCCACAGCGGCGCCGGGTAGTCGGTCGCTCTGACGTGGATCGGCCAAGCGCAATGCGAGCGCGGGAACGCTGACCGGATCAAGCTGCCATAAACCAACCAAGGCCTGCCGCAGCAGGTCGGGTTCCTTGCTGCTGCCGATGAACTGCGCCAACACCGGCGCCAGCGCGGGTTCGTGCATCCAGCGCATTTCGCGCAGCACCGCGGCGCGCGTGTCGCGATCGGTGGCGGCCCAACGTCGGTCGCTGGTGCTGGCGGCACCGGCATCGCGGCGCGTCCACGGCTCACCGGCGTACAGCAGCCGCGCTGCGAACAGCGTCGGTGCGAAGTCCGGCACGCGCATACTCAGGAACGCAGCTTGGCGCGAGATCCACGCCGGTTCCGGGTCGAACAGCGCGCGCCAGCGCGTCATCGCCGCTTGATCAGCCAACGTCACTGCCAGCGGATTGCCGACCGCGGCGGCATCGATCACGGCTGCGGACAGCGACGACCATGGGCCGGTGGTGAACAGCGCGAGACTGGTTGGCAACAACAACAGCAGCCGCCGCAGCAGTGTCTTCATGGCATGACCTCGACCCAGGTTGGCGTGGTGCCAGGGAAGCGCCGCGCGAGTTCGATCAGCAGTGCCGGATCAGCGGTGCGATAGCGCCCGACCAACACCGCGATGGCGTTGGCGCGCGCGCCAGCCGGTGCGATGAACGCGGGAAAGCCGGCGTCGACCAAGCGCCGAGTCAGCAGTTCTGCTGCTGGTCGCTGTGCGGTTGGACCGCTGGCCATCTGCACGGCCCAGGTGCGCGCAGTGGCGGTCAAAGGTGCGACGCCGGCGCGCGCCGGATCAGCCAGATCATCGGCGAGGCGCGCGGCCAATTTGCGCAGGCGCGGCTGACTGATTTGCGCCTGCTGCAAACGGCCAATCAGGCTGGCGGCACGTTCGCTGTGGCTCTGCGCTAGTGCGTCCTGCGCTTCGGCGCAGGCGACCGCGGCTTCGCGCAGGGCCGCCGTATCGTCCTCGCCGCGCCGCACTGAGCCGATCAGCTCAAGCGTGATCGTGACCGCAAAACGATGGTCCTTCTGCGCGTCCTCGCGTTCGACC
>JBBROQ010000138.1:0-8669 GCA_038229115.1 Planctomycetota bacterium
TTGTTCGTGGTGTCTTGTGCCGGAGTTGCGATCGGTTGTTTGGTCACGGTCTGGATCAGTCCGTTCCTGATCGCGCTGCTGGTCGGCGTGGCCTATGGCGCGGCCTGCGCCGCGCGTGGCAAAGTGATTCCGCTCATCGCGCGCGCGACCATGCGTTCCAGCACCATGGTCAGCGGTTTCATCAATGCGAGTTTGGTCATCGGACTATTGGCGGGGACGGTTCTGGGCACGGTCCTGGGCGAAAAACTCGGCAATGCTCAGGTCGAAAACGCAATCCTGTGGCGGCATGGCATCCTGTTCGTGTTTATGCTGATCGCGACCACGCTGGGATTTCTGGTGCGTCCGCCAGAACCGCCGCCGATTCCTTTCGCGCGCGGGATGCGCGATCTGGTTGGTGGAACTTTGGAAACCATGCGCGCACATTGGGCGTTGCTGGTCAGTGGCGGTTTGGCCTGGGGTATTGCCTCGGCCGCAAGTTTGGCGGTGTTTATTGATGGCGTGGATCGCCTGCATATTCAGCCGACGCAGGCCAGCTTTATGGCGCTCTTTGCTGCGATGGGCGCGATTCTCGGCAATCTTGCTTCGCATTGGTTCCGTCGTCTTTGGCATACGCTGGCGTCTTTGGCGGTCTTAGGCGTGTGCGTCCTGATCTATCCCTACGTCATCCATCATTGGTTGGCGGCGGCATTCATGATGATTGTGGTCGGTGCAAGTTTCGCCGCACCGGCGAATGTTCTGGATGCGCGATTGATGTCGCTGACCGGCGCCGCCGGAATAGCCGGGCGTGGTTCGACCGTAATGAGTTTGGTCCATAACATTTTCATTCTCGCCGTCGGTACTGGTTTGGCGCTGCCGCTATTAATGGGCTGGATGAAACCTGAACAACAGTTCTGGTTCATGGCGATGGTCGCAGTCATCAGTATCTTGGTCGCGAGTCGCGCGAATCTTCGCGATGACGATCCCGCGCTTTCGGTGCGCCGTAAGGAACAGCCGACAATCCCCGCAATCGGAAGCGGCGAAGGCTGAAATATCACAGCGATTGTAGTGAATTTAGTTTGTTATTGCTGAGGCAACAGCGTTCCTTACAAAGTCGACTCCCTCAAACCAGGAGTCTGCCTGTGAACTTTTCTTCATCCAATCTTCGCACCTTGTGCTTCGGCTTTACTGCTGCGGCCATCTTTCTTGGGGGCTGTGCTGCTTCGCGCGACAATGCCAGCACCGAAGTGCAATGGCAGGGTCCGATCGCCCGCCTCGAACCGGCGAAGCCAGGCGAAACCGCAGTATGGGTCGACTTTCAAGATATTACCGGCGGTACCACCGACCTGCGTCCTGAAATTGAAGCCTCGGTAGCGGCCAAAGGTTATGTGATGGCGAGTTCATACGATAAAGCCGACTTCGTCCTGTGGACGACCCTACGTTTCTTCGAAGAGATGGATGAAAAGAATTCCGAACAGCGCCGCGCCATTATGGGCAGCGCGATTGTCGGTGGTGCCATTGCCGGCGGCGTGGTCGGCTACAATGCGAATTCGCACAGCCAATGGGGCGCGACCGTCGGCGGCGGACTCGCCGGTGCCGCCGTTGGCGCCGGTATCGGTTACGGCATCAATTGGGCGATCTCCGATAAGGGTTATCAGATGATTCTCGACGTGCAGCTCGGTCGCAAAGTGGACGGCGGCGTCGAGACCACGAACACGTCCAACGCCGGCGCCGGCAGCGTCGATGTTTCTGCCACCGGTGGTGCGACCAAAAATGGCGCTGTTTCCGGCGGTGCCGCTGTGTCTGAACAAAAGACCGGCCAAGAACAGAAAGTCACCCAATCGAAGGTGCATTTCCAAACCGAGAACCGCCTGATCGTCACCAGCCAAGGCCGCCGCCTGCCAAAGGAAGAAGCCAGCGCCTCGATCATCGCCAAACTCAAGAACGCCATCGCCGGCACGCTCCCCCGCGCCCCGACTGGCTCACCGTCCAACCCCGCCCCGGCCGCGGTTGCTGCGCCTGCGCCAGCGGCCGCGCCCGCAAAATAAGTAACTTATCCAGCAGGGAGAATCATTCTCCCTCTCTTTTGCATCGTTCTGAATAAACACGAAACCCACGGCATCAGCCGTGGGTTTCGTGTTTCCATCCCAATATCTGCCTGTCTTCAAAGGGGGCAGCGCGGAGCGCGTTCACGGGTGGAGAATCCCCCCGTAGGCGCCGCAGGGCGGCGCCGTGCTAATAAACAAACTGTTCGATGCGCACCTGCGGCAGCAAACTTGGTTGTTTCATCAACCATTCATCGACGCAGCGCGCGACTTCCCGACCCTCGCTGATCGCCCAAACCACCAGGGATTGTCCGCGCCGCGCGTCCCCGGCAGCAAACACGCCTGGGACCGACGTCATGCGCGTTTCCGCATCGGCATGAATGTTTCCACGGGGATCAATGGCGCAGCCAACTTGTTCAAGCAAACCATTCCGGCGCGGCCCCAAGAAGCCCATCGCCAGCAACACCAGATCGCAGGCGAATGTTTGTTCGGTGCCGGGGACTTCCACCGGTTTACCGCTCGACCAATCGAGTTTGATCGTTTGCAAGCCGGTGACGTTGCCGTCCTTGCCAAAGAATTGTTTAGTCGCCAAGGAATAATGCACCGCGCCGCCTTCTTCGGTCATTTCTTCGACCGAAGACGAAATGCGCTTCACTCGCGCCCATTGCGGCCACGGATTGTTGTTCGGACGCGCGCCGGGAGGTTCGGGCATTAATTCGAAATTGATTACGGCCGCCGCGCCCTGGCGCAACGATGTGCCAATGCAGTCCGAACCAGTATCGCCACCGCCGATGACAATCACATTCTTACCTTTAGCGTCGATGAGCTGATGCTTCGGGTGCAATGCGGCCGGATCGGCGTCGCCCCAATTACGTCGATTAGATTGCGGCAGGAATTCCATCGCGAAATGCACGCCATTGAGATCGCGTCCCGGCACCGGCAGATCGCGCGGCGCTTCGGCACCGGTAGCAATCACAACCGCGTCGTAGCTGCCTTTGATTTGTTCCCACGGCAGATCGACGCCGACGGCGGTATTGAAGCGGAAGGTCACGCCCTCGGCAGCGAGCAGATCGATCCGGCGCTGCACTTTTTCTTTGCGCAGTTTGTAATGGGGAATGCCATACATCAGCAGGCCCCCGGCGCGATCCGTCTTTTCGATCACGGTTACGAAGTGGCCCGCGCGGTTCAGTTGCTGCGCGCAGGCGAGTCCGGCGGGGCCGCCGCCGATGATGGCCACGGTTTTTCCGCTAGAGAAAGTCGGACGTTCTGGCTTGATCCAACCAGAGGCGAAACCTTTGTCGACGATCGAAACTTCGTGCAGCTTGATCGTTACCGGTGGTTCGTTGATGCCCAATACGCACGAGTTCTCGCACGGAGCTGGGCAGATGCGGCCGGTGAATTCCGGGAAATTGTTAGTGGCGTGCAAGGCCTGCAGCGCTTCTTTCCAACGCCCACGAAACACCAAATCATTCCATTCCGGAATCAGGTTGCCGAGCGGACAGCCAGTCATGCAGAACGGCACGCCGCAATCCATGCACCGGCTGGCCTGTGTCTGTACTTGCTGATCTTGCAACACTTCGATGTGTTCTTCAAAGTTTAGCAGCCGTAGTTTCGCCGGCAGATACTTCGGCGCCTGCCGAGTGTATTTCATGAAGCCTTTGGGATCGCCCATGTCGTTTCCTTCGTCGTGACTTTTTGTGTGTCTTTAGTCGTTTAAGCGGTGCCATCGGCTCAGCCGCGCACCGGCTCTTTCTTGGTGATCTTGTCGGTATTGCTCTTGGCTGCACGTTCCAGCAACACACGCCGATATTCGCGCGGGAACACCTTAACGAACTTCTTCAGCGACATTTCCCAGGAATCGATGATCATTTTCGCCATCGGTGAACCGGTGAGCGCTAGATGATTCTCGATCAGTTTTCGTAATTCCGGAACGCCATCTGTTTCAGGAGTTACTTGTTCTAAATCGACCATGCCTGGATTGCAGCGACGGTTGAAGAAACGATCTTCATCTAATACCCAAGCCAAACCGCCGGACATGCCGGCCGCGAAATTGCGACCGGTCCGGCCCAATACCACCACTACGCCGCCAGTCATATATTCGCAGCCGTGATCGCCGACGCCTTCGATCACCGCGTTGCAGCCGGAGTTGCGCACGCCGAAACGTTCGCCCGCGGTACCGGAAAAATAGACTTCGCCACCGGTTGCGCCGTACAGCACGGTATTCCCGACGATGGCATTCTTGCCCCAAACATAGGCCGCTGTTTTCGCCGGGTGAATCACGATCCGCCCGCCAGCCATGCCTTTGCCGACATAGTCGTTGCCGTCACCGATCAAAGTCACCTGCATACCGGGACTCAGGAATGCACCGAAACTTTGCCCGGCCACGCCGGTGAAACGAATGTCGATAGTGCCGGGCGGCAGGCCGTCGCGGCCATGACGTTTGGCGACCTCGCCTGAAAGCATGGTGCAGGCAGTGCGATCACTGTTTTTCAGGGGCAGTTCGATCACAACCTTTTGTTTTTGTTCGAGCGCTGGTTTGGCCAGTTCGATCAGTTTGCGGTCGAGAACCTTGTCGATGCCGTGATCCTGTTTGACCCGCTGACGGGTATGGACTGAGTCGGCCACCGTCGGTTTCGTCAACAGCTTAGAATAATCCAGGCCCTTCGACTTCCAATGCCGGATGGCGTCGTTCATTTCCAATAGATCAGTACGCCCGACCAGTTCATCCAGCGAACGCACGCCGAGTTTCGCCAGCCATTCGCGCACATCTTCGGCAATGAAGGTGAAGAAGTTGATGACATGTTCGGGCTTGCCGTTGAACTTCTTGCGCAGGGCTTCGTCCTGCGTGGCTACGCCGACCGGGCAGGTATTGAGATGGCATTTGCGCATCATGATGCAACCGACTGTCACCAAGGCGACGGTTGCAAAGCCGAATTCCTCGGCGCCAAGCATCGCCGCGATGACCACGTCGCGGCCGGTGCGCAGCATGCCGTCAGTCTGCACTTTGATGCGTCCGCGCAGATCATTCATCACCAGCGTCTGATGCGTTTCGGCCACGCCGAGTTCCCACGGAATGCCGGTATGTTTGATTGAACTGATCGGACTCGCGCCGGTACCACCTTCGCAGCCGCTAATGGTGACGATGTCGGCGTGG
The DNA here is from genome assembly GCA_038229115.1 of Planctomycetota bacterium. Taxonomy (GTDB): domain Bacteria; phylum Planctomycetota; class UBA11346; order UBA11346; family UBA11346; genus JBBROQ01. Next base: position 5,176 of record JBBROQ010000138.1, read on the forward strand.
GCTTTCGCCACGCCGGCAGCAACGGTACCGACGCCGACTTCGGACACCAGTTTCACCGACACATTTGCTGCCGGATTGGCATTCTTCAGATCAAAAATCAGCTGCGCCAGATCCTCGATCGAATAAATGTCATGATGCGGTGGCGGGCTGATCAATGTCACGCCGGGAACGCTGTGACGCAACGCGCCGATATACTCGCTGACCTTATGGCCTGGCAATTGCCCACCTTCGCCAGGTTTCGCGCCCTGCGCCATCTTGATCTGCAATTCATCAGCATTAACCAGATAATGCGGCGTCACGCCAAACCGGCCTGAAGCAACCTGCTTAATCGCTGAACGGCGCAGATCGCCGTTGGCATCCGGTAAAAATCGCCGCGCGTCCTCGCCGCCTTCGCCGGTATTCGAGCGTCCGCCGATGCGATTCATGGCGATGGCCAGGGTTTCGTGCGCCTCGCTGGCGATCGAGCCCAGCGACATTGCCCCGGTGCAGAAACGTTTGGTGATCGATGCTACCGATTCGACTTCATCGATCGGAATCGCCGTGGTCGCAGCGAACTTGAACAATCCGCGCAACGTGCACAGATGTTTCGCCTGGTTGTCGATCAGTCCAACATACTTTTTGAACACGCCGCGATCGGCCGCGCGCACGCTATGTTGCAGCAGCGCGATCACTTCAGGATTCATCAAATGGTATTCGCCGTCACGACGCCAATGATAATAGCCGCCGCGGTCCAGATCGCGATTCTTGTCAATGAGCGGCGCAAAGGCGATGCGATGACGCCACAGCGATTCTTGCGCAATTTCCAGCGGGCCAGCGCCTTCGATGCGGGTGGAGGTGCCGGTGAAATACTTCTTCACGAAGGCGGACGACAATCCGACCGCCTCGAAAATCTGCGCTGAGCAATAGCTCTGCAGGGTCGATATACCCATCTTCGAAAAGACCTTCAGCAAACCTTTGCCAACCGCCTTAATGTAGTTCTTGGTGTAATGATAGACCGCGTCGTGTTCGTCGTCGGCATGACTATTGCCGTCAAGCGGGGGCAATACCTGCGCATCAACCAAATCATGGATCGAATCGAAGGCCAAGTATGGATTGATCGCGGTACAGCCATAGCCAACCAGCAGGGCGATATGATGTACTTCGCGCGGTTCCCCTGATTCTAGGATCAGCGAACATTGGCTGCGCTTACCGGCGCGGATCAGATGGTGATGGATTGCTGCGACTGCCAACAACGCGGGAATTGGCGCCTGTTCCGCGTTCACGCCACGGTCAGACAGCACTAATAGGCTGCGTCCAGAATCGACCGCCTGTTCGGCTTCGAGGAACAGTTCCTCCAAGCGTTTTTCTAGCGCCGCCGAGCCAGCCTTGATCGGAAACAGGATCGATAGGGTGATGCCGCGGAAGCCATCGATATCGGCCTGGCGCAATTGTTCGAGTTCGTGGTTCGACAGGATCGGTTGTTCGAGTTCGAGCATTTTGCAATGCTCGGGCCCCGATTCGAGAATGTTGCGCGCCGGCCCGACATATTGCGTCAGGCTCATCACGATTTCTTCGCGGATCGGATCGATCGGAGGATTAGTGACCTGTGCAAACAACTGCTTAAAATAATTGTAAAGCGGTTTTGCCTGATTCGACAGGATCGCTGCCGGGGTATCGTCGCCCATCGAGCCGACAGCTTCCTGGCCGTCGATGCACATCGGCGCCAGTACCACTTTCAGATCTTCGACCGTATAACCGAACACCTGCTGTTGCTGACGGATTGCTTCGTGCTTCGGAATTGGTGGCTGCACTGGTGCCGGTAATTGATCCATGGTGATCTTGTAGCGGTCGATCCAATCGGCATACGGATGTGCTTTCGCCAATTCCTCTTTGATCGCGTCGTCTTCCAGGAACACCCCGCGGGCAGTGTCGATCATGATCATTTTGCCTGGTGCTAAGCGTGCTTTCAGCACCACCTGATCGGCGGGAATGTCGAGCGTGCCCATTTCAGATGCATACAAAATCTCATCATCCTTAGTGATGAGGTACCGCGCCGGACGCAGACCATTGCGGTCAAGCGCAGCGCAGATGCGCTCACCATCGCAGGCGACCATGTTTGCCGGGCCGTCCCAGGATTCCATCATGGTCGCGTGATATTCGTAGAAGCCTTTCATCGCGCGGGCGAGCTGGCTCCTCCTATCTTTGGTTTCCCACGCTGCGGGGATCATCATCGCCAACGCATGCGGCAGACTGCGCCCGGTGCGCACCAGGAATTCCAAACAATTGTCGAAGCATGCAGTGTCGGAGCCGCCGGCGATCACCACTGGTTTAAGATCTGCAACCGCTTCGCCCAGATCACGATGGGCAAACAATGCTTCGCGCGCTTTCATGCGATTAGTGTTGCCGCGCAGGGTATTGATTTCGCCATTGTGCGCGACGAAACGGAACGGGTGCGCCAGATCCCAAGTAGGGAAGGTGTTGGTAGAATAGCGTTGATGTACCAGCGCGATTGCTGACACCGCGCGCTCGTCATTCAGGTCGAGGAAATATTCATTTAGGGTGTGGGCCAAGAACATGCCTTTGTAGACGATAGTCTTGGCGGAGAGCGAGCAGATATAGAACAGGTGTTCGCCCGACAACTGCGCAGAACGCACGGAGTTCTCCGCGCGTTTGCGCGCCAAGAACAACGCCAGCTCAAACCTTTTTAGATCGCTTCCGCCGCGCCCGACGAATACCTGTTTGATCATTGGCTCGGCACTGCGCGCGACGCGGCCCAGGGTTTTGTTGTCGGTCGGCACATCGCGCCAGCCGAGCAGCGTCAGGCCATAATGCGCGACCGCGTCCTCAAACGCTTGCAGGCAGGCACTGCGTGCGGATGCATCCTGCGGAACAAAGAACAGCCCGGTGCCATATTCGCCCGACATCGGCAGGTCGAAACCGCAGACCTCACGATATAAATGATCTGGAATCTGGATCATGATGCCGGCGCCATCGCCATCGAGCGGATCGGCGCCAACAGCACCGCGGTGATGCAGATTGCACAGGATCTGTACGCCACGTTTGACGATGCTGTGGCTCTTTTGGCCTTTGATGCTGGCGAGAAAACCGACGCCGCAGGCGTCGTGTTCATTGGCCGGATCATAGAGGCCCTGAGCGGGCGGTAGTCCGTGGCGGGCGGTGGGCATTTCGTTCATGGCGATTCCATCAGGAAAACGGGACAGCTGAGTTGAATGGCTGAAAGAAAGAGCGATCGAAGCTAAACAGCGCGCGTGCGGCCAGAGAGCAGCCGCGCGCGCAAGGCGTGAAACGGAATGAGCTGCGTATAATCTGCCGGTCCGACCATCGGTCGGCTGTAATCGTGACGCATCGCGGCCACGCCATCGCCCATCGGATGCGCGGGATCATGTTCCCATAATCCGGCTACGGGATTGAGACCGGTGGCCAATACCACGCCGACGCGACCTTCGTGCACCGGAATGTTCAGTACCGGTCGGCCAGGTTGGCCGACCAGCAAA
>JBBROQ010000139.1:0-8666 GCA_038229115.1 Planctomycetota bacterium
GCCGCGCCGCGAGACGAAGACGCTGGGAAAAGCGGTGAATCCGCTTCGTTCGCCATTATCGAAACCACCACCGTCGACCGCTCTCGGCTGCTCGATCGCGGCCTGGAATTGCTGTTGAGCACCACCGAACTACCGCGCGAGCGCATGGCGTTGGCCGCCAGTTTGCGCCGCTTGGATGACGGCACGCTCAGCGCCCGACTGGCCGCGGCCGGCATGCAGTTGGGTCGCGCCGCCGACACCAGCGCGTATTGGCTGCTGGCCGAATTGTGCCGCGATCGCGCCATCGACCCCGACAGCGGCGCGCAGCTGGCCGGCACCTTGCGGCATCTGTTGCTTGATGCCGAAGGAACGCATTTGGTCGCGATCCTGGAACAACAATTGCCGGCGCTGCTGCCCGCACCCGATGCGGCGCGCGCGGCGTTGGTCGAACCACTGTTGGAAGTGCTGGCGCGCTATCGCGACGAACGCACGCACGATTTGGTAGCTTCGGCACTGACCGGCATCGGTGCGCTCGCGCTGCCGGGATTGTGGCTAACCATCGCCGAGCATCCGCGCGCGCATGTGCGCTTATTGGCGATCGAGCTGCTGGCTGATTTGGTGCCGCACACCGGCGACGCGCGTACGGCTGCCGACGCGGTCGCGCGATTGCTGATCGAACTGCAACGCGTCACGCACAGCGACGAGCGCGCAGCGTTGGCCGCCGCCGCGGCGCGCCTGAGTTCAGCCGCGGTGTTGGATCACGATGGCGAGCCTGCGCGCGCGGTCGACGCCGGCATCGATGTGCTCGGTGACTTTGGCATCGACGCGCTCGGCTTTCTGGCCGCTGGGCCGCATTTGGATCACGAACGGCGCGCGGTGATTTTGGATCGGCTGCTGAAGGACGTCGCGGTTGAATTGCCGGATGGCCCCGACGCCACCGAACGCGATCCGGCCACCGACGCGGTAACCTTCATCCTCGACGATCATTTGGGCCGCCACACCGACACCGTGCCGCGGCTGCTGACGGCGCTGGTGCGCATCGGCCAGTCGCCGTTTACCCCAGCGCCGCTGTTGGGCCGGCTGGTGAATCGCCTGACCACGCAATGGCGTCAAGTAGCCTCGTGGCGAACTATTTGGGGACCGGGCAATGTGCAGGAACTCGGCCGTGCGCTGGGCCTGCTCGCAGAACGTCGGGAATTTCCGGTACTTTTACGCCTGCAAATCAGCGAAGCGCTGCTGCCGCGCATCAACCAACTGATCATCGGACGCGCCCTGGCGCGCATTTTTGCGCACGCCGACGGCCCGCCGTTGTCGACTCTGGCCGGCACCGCTGCAGAAAAACTTGTCACCCTCGCGGCGGAAAAATATTACGCCGACGACGAATGGGAGGCCTTGGCCGAGGTCCTGGTCGACATGCTGGCGGTGCCGGATTTGGGCCCGGCCGGCGACACTGCGCGGCGCAAATTGGTCAATGTCCTGGGCAGCTACCGCGCGCATCTGTCCAGCCGCGCGCGCGCCAAACTGCGCTTCATCGCCAGCACGCTCGAACCGACGCTGCGCGAGCGCCTTGATTGGGCGTGAACGCCTAATCGCTCCGACCAGTACACTGCCGCAATGTCAGCAATTCGCAGTTTGCACCGCGTCCGCAGCGCGCCCATCCTGCCCCGGGAAAACGCCATGATCCTGATCCGTTCAACGCTGCTGGCCTTCCTGCTCTTGGTCTCGGCCGCTGCTGCGGTGCCGAGTTTTGACAGTTCATCGCTCTTAGGCAGCAGCGGTGACGACATGGTGCGCGGCGCCGGAATTCAATCCGATGGCACGGTGGTGCTGGCGGCGTTGATCGGCGATGCGACGCCAGGCGGCGTGACCGCGACCGTGCTGGCCGGGGCAACCGTCAGCAGCAGCGGCGCGATCGTGCGCTTATCGCGCGATGGCCGCAGCGTGCTGTCGGTGACCCGGGTCGCGACTGAGGTCTGGGATCTCGCCATCGATGGCAGCGACCACATCGTGATCGCTGCGCGCGCGGCTGGCGTGATCACGCTGAACGCCAACGCCAGCGCGGTGCTGTGGGCCAACGCCAACGGCGGTTCGTGCGAGCGCATTGACGCCAGCGCCAATGGCGATGTGGCGGCGCTACACGGTTCGTTCACCAACTACGGCGACGCGCCCGCCGCCGCCGGCACCATCACCGTCTATCACGGCGACGGCAGCCTCGCCGGCACCGTACCGGGCTATCGCAAAACCTACGACGTCGCCATCGACAGCGTCCGCGGGCGGGTGTATTTCACCGGCTTCAATCAACTGACCGGTCCGTCCGGCAATCCGGTGCAAGTCGCCTATCTGCGCAGCGCGGCCTATGACGGCACCACGGCGTGGACGGACTATGATTGGACCGCGGCACAGGTCGACGAGCCGAACAACAACAACATGGCCGATACTCGCGGTGTGCGCCTGTCGATGGGCGAGGACGGCCGCTTGTATGCCACGTTCCTGTGCGCCGGCGGCAACCACATCTTCCGCTATTTACCAACCGCGCTGACCACCGCCGGTCCCATTGTTGGCGGCGATCTGTATCACCAATTTTCCAACACCAAATCCGAGCATAAAACCTACTTCGGCCGCTATGACGCCGACACTGGCGCGGTGTTGTTAGGCCAGCAGTTCGTCGCGCGCTTAGGCGGCGGGACCGGGGCGGGCAACACGGTGTGGGCACAGAACGGCGACATCCATGCCGACAGCAACGGCCGCGTCTATCTGGCCCTGACCTCGGCGTTCGGCTGTCCGATCAGCCCCGAACTCTGTCCCGCTGGCACCTATACCGGCGGCGCGGTGCTGTTGGCGATGAGCGCCGATTTCACTACCCGCATCGCCTGCATGCGCGTGTCCGGCAGCAGCAATCCCGGCGCGTTGGCGATCCGCACCGCGGCCGGCGCGGCCAATCCGCGCTTGGTGTTCGCCGGCCAGCACGACGCCGGCACCACCACTACCGACAATTTTTTCTACGTGCTGAATCCGATTCAGGTGACCAAGGGCAGCCAGAAGGACGGCTTTGTCGCGGTCGCCAGCGCTTTCGGCGGCAGCGGCGGCGCGGTGGTGACCCCGGATCTGAATCTGATCCGCGCGCAAATGGGCCGACGCACCACCGACACTGGTTTCGATAGCCGTGCCGACATCGATGCCGACGGCGTAGTCGGCGCGAAGGATCTTTCGAGCGCCACGCGCAGCCACTAAAGTTTCAGCCGCGCGGCCACAGCAGCAGCACGCCGCCGGCCGCGGCCAGGGTCAGGACCGTGATGGTGAATCCTCGCTGTGGCAACCGCGCGAACAGCCAACGGCCGATGAGGCAGCCGAAGACCACGACGATGATCAGCACCGCGTCGAGCTGCAAGGTACGCGCAGTGATCATGTCCTGCGCGACAAACAGCGGGATTTTCGTAAAGTTAATGACCAGGAATAGCCACGCGCCGGTGCCCATGAATTCGGCTTTGGGTAGGCCCATGCGCAGCAGATAGGTGTTCATCACCGGCCCGGCGGCATTGGCGACGGTGGTCGCGAAACCGCCCACGACGCCGTAGCCAGCAGCCGCGGGCAAAGAACCCGCAGGCAAAGGGCCCGCAGGCAAAGAGCCCGCAGGAGGCAGAGCGGGCTCCGTCCGGCGTTCCTGCTGCCACACCCGCCACGCCTGCAGTGCGACCATGCTCAGCACGATCGCGCCCAGCAGCGGTCGCAGCATGCGATCATCGGCGCGCGCCAGGACCACTGCGCCAAATGCCATGCCCAACAACAGCCACGGCGCGAGTTCCCACAGTTTGCCAACCGCGGCCTGCCGCCGGTACCACCACGCCGCGAACAAATCGGCGGCGCACAGCAGCGGCAGTAATGCACCCGCGCCATGCCGGCTGTCACCGACCACCAGCACCATTAAGGGCACCACCAGAATGCCCAAGCCCGGCACGCCGGTTTTGGCCATGCCGGCCAGCAGCGCGGCGAGCACGCCGACGGCCCACTGCCACGGCTGCAGGTCATTCATTTCAACGGTATTTACCGCGGCGCACAGCGCACGCCGCGGTAGCGCTCACAAGACCGGTTCGCGACCGGTCAGCAGACGGAACGCTTCCAGGTATTTTGCCCGCGTGCGCATGATGACGTCGTTCGGCAGGTCGATGCCGGGACCGTTCTTGTCGAAGCGAATCTGTTCCAGGTAGTCGCGCACGTACTGCTTGTCGAAGCTGTTCTGTACCCGGCCGGCCTGGTAGTCGGCGGCGGGCCAAAAACGGCTGCTGTCAGGCGTCAGTACTTCGTCGGCGACGATCACGCGGCCGCTGTTGTCGACGCCAAATTCGAACTTGGTGTCGGCGATGATGATCCCGCGCCCGGCGGCGTAGTCGCGCGCCGCGGTGTACAGTTGCAGCGCCAGATTGCGCACCTGATCGGCGAAGCCGCCGCCGAGAATGCGCGCAGCTTCATCGGGATGAATGTTCTCGTCATGCGCGCCGATTTCCGCCTTCGTCGAAGGCGTGTACAACGGCGTGGCCAGCTGCGAACTCTCGACCAAGCCCGCCGGCAATGGCAGGCCGCAGACCGTTTGCGTCTTGTTGTATTCCTTCAGGCCTGAACCGGTGAGATAGCCGCGCACGATCGCTTCGACCGGTAAAATCCGCAGTTTACGCACCAACATGGTGCGGCCGGTCAGTTGCTCGGCGTATTGGTGCACCACCGTCGGCATCTGTGCCAAGTCGGCGGTGACCAGATGGTTGGGGCCGAGCGGCTTCAACAGGTCGAACCAAAACAAACTTAGTTGGGTCAGGATCGCGCCCTTGCCGGGGATGCCGTTGGCCATCACCACGTCAAAGGCGCTGATGCGGTCGCTGGCGACGAACAGCAGATGCTCGGCATCGACTTCGTACACGTCGCGGACCTTCCCGCGCGCGAGCAGCTTTAATGCGGGACAGTGGCTTTGGACCAGGGCGGCGGCAGTCATGGCGGCGGTTTCCGTCAGCGGGGGTTCATCTTCTCGGACAGCTCAAGCTGATAGCGCGAGCTGCGATAGCCTTGCAGCACGTTGCGATAGGCCTCGGCGCTTTGCGTGCGGTCGGCTTCGGCCGGCGCGGCTGCGGGCGTGTAGTCCTTAGCCTGCACCAATTTGACTTTGGGTGTGGCCCCGCCCGGCAGGCCGTCGCCGACCGTCACCAAGACCACCGGTTTCACCGCGGTCGCGGCCAAGCTGGCGGCCAAGCGTGGTTCAGCAGCGCTGCCGCCACGTTCGGCCGGCGGCGGCGTCAGGGTCTCGGTCGCGCGCAGACTGACGTTGGCGACGGTGGTCTTCCAGCGCGCCGCGTCGGGGCTGGCCACCCAGGCCGCGAGTCCGACTTTTTCCGCAGCGGAGCGTGCGCTTTCTGCCGCAGCCAAAAACGGCGCGTAGGCGCGCTTGGCCGCGAGTTCTTCCTTCACTTCGGCGCGCACCTCAGCCAACGGCCGGAAGCCCGCATCGCGATGTGACTCCAAACGCAGGATCAACCAGCGTGGCGTGGCGCTGTCGGTGGGCACCGGATTGCTGAGAAAACCAGGCGTTTTGTCATTGGAGTGGATCTGGATCAGATCCTTGAAGCTACCCAGGTCGCCGAGCGTGATGACGCCATCCACTGGCTCGTCGGCGAGCACATTTTCACGCACCTCTAACCCAGCGGCCTTGGCCGCGGCTATCAGTCGGGTCGCGTCTTTGTCGGCCACGAATTCTTCCACCTGCTGATTGAAGGCGTTGATTTTCGCCGACGCGGTTTTGCCGGCTTTTTCCATCTGAATGGCCAGCTTCAATTCGCCCGCGACTTCGCTCAGCGGCTTGTATTCGGCCGCAGCCTTCGGATCCGGGTTCGGCTTCTTGTACAGATCCTTGGTCGACTCGAAGCGCTTGGCGAGTTCATCATCGCTGACGGTTTCAGCGGCGGCGAAAGCCGCTGGATCGGCAACCACGATGGTCAACACCACGGCGGCCGGACGAGTGAAGCGACGCGCGCGCAGGTTGTCGTAGATGGCCGGCAATTCGGCATCGTCATCGGCAATCACCGGCAGAAAGCTGCTGGCGTCTAAGACCACCTCGTCGGCCGACAGCTTGTCTTCGCGCAAACTGGCAACCTGTGATGCGACCGTCAGCGGAATCGCCGGAACCGCGACGTGACGCGCTTGCAGCGCTTCAACCGCTTTGCGTTCGGAGATGAAACGCGCGAGCTCAGTGCGACTGACTTCATATGGCCCACCTTGATTTTCGACCAACGCATCGCGCAGCGTGCGACCGCCAGCGATCGGGACGGCGATGTAGGCGTCAACCGCTTCATCAAGCGCGCGCCCGCGTGGCATCAGGCCTTCAGCATCGGCCTGGCGCGCCATGCGCACCACGCTGGCGATGCGCTCATCACTGTCGACGTTGCCACGGCGGCCGGACTGGATCTCGCTCAGGCGCGCAATCACGGTCCGACGCAGTGAGATTTCGTTCTGATCAACGCCGCCGACCTTGCTTGTGCCCTGCATCAACAAAGGAAACGACGTGCCCATGCCGAACAGCACGCCCACCACTAACACCAGGATCCAGATCGAGACCTGCTGCGTGAGCGACAGCGCCTTGGCTTTCGGCAGGTCGTTGCCGGCCGCCTTCACCGCCGCTTTGGCTTCGGCCGCGGTTGGCTTCGTCGGCTGCGCCGAGTCGGCTTTTCCAGCGGGAATCGCCGCATTTTTCGCATCCGGATCGGCAGCAGACGGGTCACTGGTCATCGCAAGGCTCCCAAGAGGGCGCGCACCTTAGGCCGAGTCCCGACGAGGCAAACCCTAGCCCTGGCCGCCGAAAAGCCGGTGCCATGCTCGCACTCGTGACCCTGCCCGACGCCGATCCCGCCGCCCTTCTGGACGCCTTCCTCAACGCCCACGCCAGCGATACCGCGGTGCCGCTGACGCTGTTCACGCGTGGCGAGGAACTGCATGCGCGCCTGAATGCCGGCGCGCCGAAACTTAAAACATGGGGCCGCTTCCTGGTCGCGATGGGGGAACTGGCCAGCACCCACCTGCACGATGACGCCGCCGCCAGCCGCTATTTCCTGCAAGCCCTGACCAGCGCCGATCAACACGGCGACCACGAAGCCGCCGTCAGCGCCGGCTATAACCAAGGCGTGTTGCAAGAACGCCGCGGCGCCCGCCCACATGCGTTGGCCGCGTACCGCACCGCCGCCGCCGAAGGCTTCCGCCTGCGCGCCCTGCACGCCAATACCCTGCGCGCGGCCTGCGCTGCGGTGCGCGTCGCCTTTGCCGAAAACGCCGACCACGATCACGACGGCGATCCGCTGGATGCGGTCAGTGCGACTCTGGCCAAGCAGGCGTGGCTCGGCTGGCTGTGGCTGCGCCGACATGAACCCGACAGCCTGGACGCAGCCCTAGTCGATGAGCTTGGCCGGCAACTGTGCGCGCTGCTGCTGCCCGAGGACGATCCGACCCTGTTGGCCGAGCGCTGGCGCGCCTGGCCGCCGCATGCGTTGGCCTCGCCCGACGGTGACTGGTGCGATGACCAGCCGGCGACCCTGCACGATCTGTTCACGGTTGCGGCCAGCGCCGCGGATGCGCACCTGACGCAAGAAGGCCCCGATCCCGGCGCGCCGTATCGGGCACTGGTCGCGGCGGCGGCGCGTTGGACGACAGGCCGCTGAAACAACCAGTACGGGTCCAGGGCCGGCGAGGCCCTGGCATGGGGAAGCGGGCGCGATGCCGTCTACACCTTCGTTTGGCGAAGTTTATCCTGCCAACACCAAGCCAGCCTGACCCTGCGCCCATGAGTTTTGTGCGAGAAAGTACCAGATTTGTGTGGCATTGGTAACTCCACGGTGACGTTCCCGCTTCTGAATCGGGTGCGTCACCGCCTTTAACCTCTGCACGGCTGAGAAAGCGGGATCGCGTATGGCACATGATTCCGTTAATCAGGCGATCGCTGCGCGCGACGTGACGGAGCAGAACAAGGCGTCCCTATATGCGCGAAGCCTCATTGAGGCAGCGCTTGATCCCCTGGTGACGATCAGCGCGGAAGGAAAGATCACCGACGTCAACGAGAGCTCGGTGAAGATCACCGGCGTGGCACGCGAAAAGCTCATTGGCACTGACTTTTCGGACTATTTCACCGAACCAGAGAAGGCGCGCGAAGGATATAGGCAGGTGTTTCACCGCGGAACAGTCACTGACTATCCCCTGACCATCCGCCATGCCGACGGCCATTTGACGGACGTGCTCTACAACGCCTCGGTGTATCGCGACACCCAGGGCGCGGTGCTGGGCGTCTTCGCCGCTGCGCGCGACGTGACTGAGCAGAAGAAGGCGTCCCAATATGCGCGAAGCCTCATCGAGGCGTCGCTTGATCCGCTGGTGACGATCAGCGCTGAAGGAAAGATCACCGACGTCAATGAAGGCTCGGTGAAGATCACCGGCGTGGCACGCGAGAAGCTCATCGGCACTGACTTTTCCGACTACTTCACCGAACCAGAGAAGGCGCGCGACGGATATAAGCAGGTGTTTGACCGCGAAACGGTCACTGACTATCCCCTGACCATTCGCCATACCGACGGCCATTTGACGGACGTGCTCTACAACGCCTCGGTGTATCGCGACACCCAGGGCGCGGTGCTGGGCGTCTTCGCCGCTGCGCGCGACGTGACTGA
>JBBROQ010000140.1:0-8639 GCA_038229115.1 Planctomycetota bacterium
ACCGCCAACGCGTTCGCGGCAAACGTACCCAGGCCCGCGCCGCAGACGCCGCCCGCGACACCCAGCACCGCCACCTGCCATGACACGATGCGGGCCGTGCGACCGGGGCCGGCGCCAACCACGCGTAGCACCGCCAACGCGTCCAGGTTTCCGGCGATGAATCCGCGCACTAGACTGGCGACGCCAACCGCGCCTAAGGCTAAACTCAGCAGCGCGATCAGGCGCAGAAAATCTGCCAAACGGTCGAAGCCACGCGCGACCGCGGCCTGCGCATCGCGCGCCGTGCGCACCGACATGCCGACGTCATTTGCCACCCGCCCGCCCATACCCGAGCCACTATCGTCGGGAATCTGCCACTGTTTTTTCAGGCGCTGTGCGAGCTGTTCCCCGTCCGTGCCGGCCGGCAGCGCGATCAGCAAACCATGGCGCACGCGTGCGCCGCGCGCAGTCAGCCCGGTGGCATTCGCCTGCTCTAATCCGACATACACGCGCGGCCCCAACGCGAATGGATTCGCGCCCAGGCCGGGCTCGGCCAGCACCACGCCGCCCAAAAGAAAACCAATCGCGCCGAGTTCGACCGTGTCGCCGATTTGCATGCCCAACTGCGTCAGCGCCTCGCGCTGCACCAACGCCACCGGCGCGTCCGCGAGCACCTCCAAGCTACGCGCGCCGTCCAACGTCACCGCGCCGTACAGTGGATAACCCGCGCCAACCGCGCGCACTTCCAACGGTCGCGCGACGCGCGGCGCGCTCGACTCCGATAGCGTTGCCGCGCCCATGGTGACAAAGCTCAGGGTCGCGACCGTGCGCGTATTCGCTGGTAAAATCCCGGCTAAATCAGCGCGTTGCGCAACGCTTAGCGTGGCATTGCTGACCACTTCCAGATCACCACCGAGCAGCGGCCGCGCCTCATGCTCCAACGCCTGATTCAACAACCCCGTCAAAGTTCCAACCCCGACCCGCGCCGCTACGCCAATCGCCAAGCAGGCCATTAGCAGCAACGCCGCCGCGCGCTGTCCACGCAGCAGCCACCACGCTAAGCGGAGGTCAGTGAGCATCAGCGGTTGCAGAGCGTTCAGCGGTCGCCGTGCGCACGTCAGTGATCACGCGACCATCGCGCAGCGTGATGCAACGTTCTGCGCGCGCGGCCAAAGCGCGGTCATGCGTGACCAATACCAACGCCGCACCGCTGTCATGGCCCAAGGTGAACAACAGCTCGGCCATCGCCGCGCCGGTAGCGCTGTCCAGGTTGCCGGTCGGCTCATCCGCAAACAGCAGTCGCGGCCCATGTGCGAGCGCGCGCGCCAAGGCCACGCGCTGCTGTTCACCGCCAGAAAGCTGCGCCGGACGATGCTCGCCGCGCGCGCCCAGGCCGACACGATCCAGCCACATTTTTGCGCGATTTTTCGCGTCGGGCAGCCCGAGCAGTTCGAGCGGCGCGCGCACGTTCTCGCTCGCGGTGAGGGTCGGGAACAGCCGGTAGCCCTGAAAAATAAACCCGCAGGTCGCGCCGCGCAGCCGCGCCAATGCACGTTCGCTTAACCGCGCCAAGTCCTGTCCGTCGATCGTCACGCGTCCACGCGTCGGCGTGTCCAGCCCGGCCATCAGGCCCAGCAACGTTGATTTGCCACTGCCCGATTCGCCGACGATCGCCACGCGTTCGCCGGCCGCGACGGTGAAGCTGACGCTATCAAGCACGGTGAGCTCGCTCGCGCCGCCATCCGCCCGGACGGGGAAACTCCGACCAAGTTGGTCGACTTCCAATAGGGGTGGCGCTGTGCTCATTTCATTTCCAACAGCAGCGGTTTCACAAACGCATACACATGATCGGCAACCCGCTGCTGCCCGACCGCAGTCGGATGAATGCCATCGGCCTGGTTCAGATCGGGCACCATCGCCACGCCCTCCAACAAGAACGGCAGCAGCGGTATCTGCCGTTGTTTCGCGAGGGTCGGGAACATCGCGTCGAAGGCAGTGCGATAATCTTCGCCGTAATTTACCGGCAGCCGCATGCCGGCCAGGAACACCGCCACCTGCGCCTTTTGCAAGCGCACCACGATCGCATCTAGGTTCGCCGTCGCCTCGGCCACCGGCACACCGCGCAGCCCATCATTCGCTCCCAACGCGATCAGCACCGCGCGCGGCTTCGCTTTCAATACCCACTCAATCCGGCGCAATCCGCCCGCGGTGGTATCGCCAGAAATGCCCGCGTTCACTACCCGCCAAGGCAGCGCATCCGCGCGCAGTTTCTTCTGCAACAGCGCTGGAAACGCCTCCTCCGGCGTCAACCCACGGCCGGCGGTCAGGCTATCGCCCAGGCAAACCAAAACCGGCGGCTCAGCCGCGCGCGCGGCAACGATCAGCAGGGACAACACGAACATGCGCATGACCGTCAACATCGTCGGTAATACGCGGATGCCATGTGGCCAGATGCAGCACGGCACGGTCATTCGTCACTTCGAGACGATGCGCGACACCTCGCCATTGAGCCCGACCACATACAGCTCGCCGGCCTCGTCTTCTCCGAATGACGCCAAGGGCAGGCGCGTGTCGAGCAGTTGCCGCTGCGCCGTTACTTTTTGAGACGTGCCGTCGGCGCCATTCGCCGCGACGCGTACGCCCCACACGCGGCCGTTCTGATAGTCGCCGTACAGATACACGCCCTGCAAACCGGCAATCGCGCGCCCGCGATAAACGAAACCGCCGGTGATCGATTTGCCCTGATCGTGGCCGTAATCCAGAATCGGCTCGATCATGTCCGGCGTGCGTTTGCCGTCGCGGAACGGGTGCGTGCCTTCGCGGATATTCCAGCCGTAATTGCCGCCTTTCACGATCACGTCGATTTCCTCCCATTGATCCTGGCCCACATCCGCGGCCCAGATCGCGCCGGTCTGCCGGTCGACGCTCATGCGCCACACATTGCGCAGGCCATAGGCCCAGATTTCCGGACGCGCGCCGGCTTTTTTGACGAACGGATTGTCGGCGGGAATGCCGTAGGCGCGCTCGGTGGTCGGATGATCGACATCCAGACGCAGCACTTTCGCCAGTAGGGTGTCGAGCTTCTGACCGTTGCCGGAAGGATCGCCGCCACTGCCGCCATCGCCCAGGCTCAGGTACAACATGCCGTCCTGGCCAAACAGGATGGTGCCGCCTTTGTGATTCGGGTGCGGCTGCGCGACTTCCAATACCACTTGTTCGCTGGCGCTGTCGACGCGCACGGCGTCCTTCGGCCAGGTGAAACGCGACAGCCGTGTGCGCTTGGGATTCTGTTTGGAGTAATAAGCGAACACCGCGCGATTCGTGGCGAACTGCGGATGAAACGCGACCGACAGCAGACCTTCTTCGTGATAGCCGTTGGGCTGTTCGACCTGCGTCACCAGATCGAACACCGTGGTCGGTTTGCCCTCGGCGTGAAATTCTTTGAGGCGGCCATCGCGCTCGACCGCGAACAGCCGACCGCTGCCGTCGCCAGCGTTCACCACTTGCAGCGGCTGCTGCAAACCGCTGGCCACGGGCAGCAGTTGCAGGTCGGGAATCGTCTCGGCCGCAGGCAGCACGCCAAGCGTGAGCACACAAAGACTCGCAAAAATCAGGCGTTTCAGATGCATGAGCGAAAACTCCAAACGTCTTACGGCGTGACGTCGGTGTCGGTTGACCGCGCTGGGCGGATGACCGTCAGCAACGCCAGTCCCGGCAGCACCGCGACGATGGTGATCAGGAAAGTGGTGCTCCACCCAAACGTGTCGGGCAGGTTCTTAAACAAGCGCAGCAGATGCGGCCCGGTGACGCCGATCGCGGTCAGCAGCGCATACTGCGTCGCCGCGCACGCCGACCGGCAATAGCCCATCAGCAACGTCACGAACGCGGTCGCCGCCAACGCACCGCACGCATTGTCGATCACCACCGCGGTCAGCAGCCCGCCGCCGCCCGGCAGCAAGCCATGCGCGATCGCAACATAGGCCAGGTTGCTGAACGCCTGCGCCAGCGCGAACCACCACAAACACCGATAAAGCGTGAAGCGCGCGATCAGCCAACTGGCCAGCGCCACGCCGATGCCGGCGCCGACCAGACCGCCAATCCCCTTCAGCGCGAGGAGGCTCAGCTCGTAATGCTGGGCCAAAAACGGCGCGACATACAGACCGGCCATGCCATCCGGCAAACGATACAGCAACACGAACGCCAGCAGCAATGCCAGTCGCCCCACGCCCAGTTCCCGCAGGAATCCGCGCCACGGCACCAACAACGATTCGCGCCACGTTGTCGGCACCGCCGTAGCCGAAGGTTCGGGCGCCAACCACGTACCGATGGCGCCGCACGCCATCAACGCGCCGCCAAACGCATATGCCGCGCCCCATCCCCACCGCGCCGCGATCAGCGGCACTGCGGTCGCCAGCGCCAGCACCGCCACGCGATAGCCCCACACGGACAGACCCGCGCCGACGGCCAGACGCGACGCCGGCAGCGCTTCGATGGTGTACGCGTTGACCACCAAATCCTGGGTCGCGCTCGCCACCGCCACCATCGTCGCCAACACCATCAGCGCCGTCGGCGCGGCCGGATCGCCGCCCGCCATCGCCAACAATCCGGCCGCGACCGCGAGCTGCGTCAGCGCCAACCAGCCGCGCCGGCGACCAAGCAGTGGCGGCACCCACCGATCCACCACCGGCGCCCATAAAAATTTCAATGCATACGGCAACGTCACCCAGCCAGCCGCGATCACCGCGCCCGGCGTCCATCCGGCCTTGGTCAACCAGGTCGCCAACAAATCGCCGACCAGCGGATTCGGTAGGCCCGAGGCGATGCCCAACAACAGCACCGCCGGCAGCACCCGCGCGCTAATGACTGTTGGTGGCGCGGGCACTGTGCTCATTGGCGCGAGCATGCGCCCACCCGCGCGCGCGCCCAGCCTGCGCATTTTTTCAGCGTCTTGCCGCCTGCCTCGCCGCGTCCAGCATCGTCGCAATGCCGACGCCTATCGACCACGCTCCGTTGCTGCTGCCCACGCCCGCCACGGTGCAGCGCGAAGACGGCGTGGTCGAGCTACCGGCGCAGCTGAGCGTCGGTGGTGAGCCCGCGGCAGCGGCGTTGATCGCAGGGATTCTGTCCGCGCTGCGGCCGACCGCAGTCACGGAAAAAGCGCCGACGATATTCGTCGCGATCAGCGCATTGGGCCCTGCTGAAAGCTATCACCTGAGCATTCGCGCCGACGGCATCCGCCTGCATGCCGCCAGTCTCGCCGGGGTGCGCGCGGGTTCGTACACGCTGGCGCAACTCATGCGCCAATACGGCGACCGCCTGCCGGCGCTGCTGATTGACGACGCACCGCAATTTCCGGTGCGTGGCGTAATGTTGGACATCAGTCGCGACCGCGTGCCGACCATGGCGCACCTGACCACGATGATCGAGCAACTCGCGTCGTGGAAGATCAACCATCTGCAACTCTACGTCGAACACACCGTCGCCTATGCCGGCCACGACGACGTGTGGCGCGACGCCTCGCCGCTGACTTTTGACGAACTGCGCACGCTCGACGCGCATGCCGGCGCGCACGGCATCGAACTGGTCGCGAATCAGAATTGCTTCGGCCACTTGAGCTCATGGCTGAGCCATCCGCGCTATGCGCCGTTGGCCGAAATAACGCCCGGCGAAACCTGGGACTTCAATGGTTTGGTCACGCGTACCGGTCCGTTCAGTTTGTGTCCGTCGGATCCCGGCGCGTTGGCGTTGGTGCGCGACCTTCTGAGCCAATTGCTGCCGACGATCGCGAGTCCGCTCGTGAACATCGGCTGCGATGAAACCTTCGATGTCGGTCAGGGCCGTTCGCGCGCGCAGGTGGCCGAACGCGGACGCGCCGCGGTGTATCTGGAGTTTGTTACGCAGGTGTGCGCGATGGTGCGCGAACACGGGAAAATACCGATGTTCTGGGCCGACATCGCGCTTGAGCATCCGGAAGCCCTGGCGCAGTTACCGCCCGATCTGATCGGGCTGGCCTGGGGTTATGAACCGGACGCGCCGTTCGCGCGCTGGTGCGATCAACTGCGCCGCGCCGGGCGCGCGGTGTGGGTGTGTCCGGGTACCTCCTGCTGGCGCTCGATCACTGGGCGCACCACCGAACGCCGCGCGAATTTGCTGGCCGCCGCGCGCGACGGTCTTGCCCACGGCGCCAGCGGCTATGTGGTCACCGCCTGGGGCGATCTTGGGCATCGGCAGCAATGGCCGGTGACGCTGCACGCGCTGGCCGAAGCCGCGCACCGCGCCTGGAGCGGCGTCGCCCCCTACGATCCGCGCGCGTCCAGTTTGCACGCTTTCAATGACGATTCGCTCGCAGTCGGTCTGTGGCTGGATGCGCTAGGCGATGTCGATCTGCCGCTGCGTCAAATCGGCGGAAAAATCAGCGCGGATGGCAAGCCCACCGCGTTGCGCAATGCCAGCGCGCTGTTCACCGATTTGACCAAGCGTTGGGACGAAACCTGGGTCGGCGATCTGGCCGCGTGGGAAGCGGTGGCCGAGCGGCTGCATCCGCTGCTCGATACCCAAGGAGGAGCGCTCGGCATTGCCCATGTCAGCGACTTCCTCGCCGCCGAACTTGGCCATATCGCCAGCGTGACCATGGCCGCGATCGCGCGCGCCATCGCGCGGCGCAGCGATGATTCCGCCGGCGTCGCCGATCTGCGCGACGTCTGGAGCAGCATTATCCGCGATCATCGCGACCTGTGGCTGGCGCGATCGCGGCCGGGCGGACTCGAACACAGTTGCTCGTATTATCAGACCTTGGTCGACGAGTTGCTCGGATGACCAAAATCGCTTTAGGCCGTCGCGAAAAGCCTGTGGTCATCAAGACCACCACCAAAGAATCCACGCCCGCCGACGATCGCGCCTTAGCGAAAATCGTCGCGAAAAACGCGCTGAAACCGCGTGATCCCGGCGTACGTTTGGTCGCGGGCGTGATGACCGGCACCAGTCTTGATGGCCTGGATGCGGCGCTGGTGCGCGTGCAGGGTTTTGGCCTCGCGCTGAAGGCCGAGTTCGTCGGCTTAGTCAGTTTGCCGTTGGGCCCGGTGGCCGAACCGCTGCGCCGTTTGGCCGAACAGCAGCCGATGACCGCCGGCGACATCAGTCGCACCGCGCAGGATTTTTCCGCGCTGCATGTGCAGGCGCTGCGCGAATTGTCGAGCGGCCAGCCGCTCGACCTGATCGCGGTGCATGGCCAGACCATCTTTCACGCGCCGCCGCTTAGCTGGCAATTGCTGAACCCGACTCCGATCGCGCAGGCGCTCAGCGCACCGGTGGTTTGCGATCTGCGCGCTGCCGATCTGGCCGCCGGCGGACAGGGCGCGCCGATCACGCCGCTCGCGGATCATTTGCTGTTTCGGCATCGCCGCGAAGCGCGCGCGATCGTGAATCTGGGCGGTTTCTGCAATCTGACCCTGCTGCCCGGTGGCGATGATGTGACGCTGATTCGCGGCGCCGACGTGTGTGCCTGCAATCAGGTCTTGGATGCGATCGCGCGCCTGGCGCTGAACGCGCCGTTCGACCGCGACGGCGCTGCTGCTTTGCGAGGGAAGGTGTTGGATCGGTTGCACGACACCTTGGTCACGGCCCTCGGCGCGCAGGCGCGCGCGCGCCGCAGCCTGGGCACCGGCGATGAACTTGCCGCGGTGCTGGCACGGCTGAGCGAACGCCGACCCGACGCCGATGATCTTGCCCGCACCGCCTGCGCTGCGGTCGCGACCGTGATTGCGCGCGCGCTGGGGCCGCTGAGCGATGGCATGCCTCAACGTGTAATCCTCGCCGGTGGCGGCGTGCGCAATCGCGCCCTGGTCGCCGAGCTGACCGCGCGCGCCCAGCGCCCGGTAGACACCAGCGCGCAACACGGCATCCCGATCGACGCGCGCGAAGCCGGGGCGATGGCGGTGCTGGGCGTGTTGTGCGCCGACCGCGTGCCGATCACGCTGCCGCAGGTCACCGGCGTCGAGCGTGCTCCGATCGCCGGCGTGTGGGTGCAGCCATGACAGCGCTGCCGCCTGACCGCGCACGCGTGCTGACCGAAACCGTGAATCCACGCACGCAGGATCTGCACCGGCAATCGGTGGCGGAACTGGTCGCAACTTTCGAGCGTGAAAATGCGGCGGTGCTGACCGCGATGGCCGACGCCCGCGACGCTCTCACGGAGTTCATCAGTGCGGTCGAGCCGCGGTTTTTGGCCGGCGGTCGCTTGATCTATCTTGGGGCCGGCACCTCTGGCCGCTTGGGCGTGCTCGATGCGTCGGAAGCGCCGCCAACCTTCATGGTCGCCGCCGATCGCATCATCGGCCTGATTGCCGGCGGCGACCGCTCGCTGCGTGTTTCTAGCGAAGGCAAAGAAGACGAACCCGAAGGCGCGCACGCCGAACTCGACGCGCTCGATGTGGACGCGCGCGACAGCGTCCTAGGTATCGCCGCGGGCGGCAGCACGCCGTATGTGTTGGGCGCGTTGGCCGACGCCCAGCGACGCGGCGCCCTGACGGGTTTGCTCTCCTGCGCGCCGGTGACGCGGCCCACGGTCGCCGACCATCTGATCGTGCTCGCCACCGGCGCTGAAGTGCTCACTGGCTCCACCCGTCTAAAAGCCGGCACCGCGACCAAACTGGCGCTGAATA